>JAUIMF010000065.1 GCA_030433415.1 Gammaproteobacteria bacterium
CTTCTACTGCCAGACGCGCGTCGGCCTGCGCCTGATTGACTACGGCGTAGGCGATTTCAACGTCCGCCGCCAGTACGCGCTGGTTCACATCCTCCCAGTTGCAGACCTGCGCACGAAGCGTCAGCCCAGGATACTGCTGCGCCATCTCTCCAAGCACATGCTGGACAGTTATTTCTGCGGGATAGACGCCAAGGGCAACATCGAGGTGCCCTGACACCAGCCCCCGAATATCATCGATAGTCTGCGTGATGTCATTCACCCGCTGCCCGATATCATTCGCGGCTCGCACCAAAGCCTCGCCAAAGGTCGTCAGGGTCGCTCCTTCGGGGCCGCGGTCGAACAGCATTACGCCCAGCTGGTTTTCCAGCTTGTCAATGCTGCGCGAGAACGCGGACTGCGTCAGGCTCGCTTTTTTGGCAGCGAGAGTGAAGCTGCCAAAGCGTGCCAGCAACGTCGCATGCTGAAGTTGCCTGAGCGTGACGGCCATCCAGATACCTCATTCATTTTTCTCATCACTATTATGTTTATTATGCACTGGATGTATTCGCTGCGGTTGTGATTTTATGTCAACTATCTCTCGTCCAGGTGTTCTCCATGTCCACGACCCCGCAAATACCCAAACTTTTCGCTACTCTACTGTCCGCCGTATTGATCACCGCCTGCAGTGATCGTCCTTCTGAGGAATCCGCAGCAAAAGCGGATGGGCAACGCAAACCGAATCTCGTCGTTCTGATCGCCGACGACATGGGCTACGGTGATATCGGCGCTTTCGGCAGTGAAATCAGCACGCCCAATATCGACCGTCTCGCCCAAGAGGGCATGAGTTTCACAAATTTCCATGCGGGCGCCACGTGTTCACCTACGCGCTCCATGCTCATCAGCGGGGTAGACAACCACCGCACCGGGCTTGGCAACATGCACGAAATCATGGCCGACAATCAGTTCGGCAAGCCGGGGTACGAGGGCTACCTGAATCAGCGCGTAGTCTCGATCGCGACGGTATTGGGTGATAACGGCTACAACACCTACATGGCGGGCAAATGGCATCTTGGCGGCACGCCCGAGTCCATCCCCCACGCGCATGGCTTCAAGCGTTCCTTTGCCCTGGCCGAAAGTGGCGCTGACAACTGGGTCGAACAGCCCTACGCGCCCATGTACGAACGGGTCCACTATTTTGAGGACGCCAACGAAGTGAGTCTGCCAACGGAAGACTATTTCTCTTCGAACTTCTACACGCAAAAGATCATCGACTACATCGAGGCTGACCGCAGCGACGATAAACCGTTCATGGTTTGGCTGGGCTATCAGGCGGTGCACTACCCGCACCAGGCACCCCGGGAATTTATCGACAAGTACAACGGTGTATACGACGCGGGCTGGACTGCGCTGCGCCAATCGCGTTTTGAACGCCAGAAGTCTCTGGGACTCATTCCCCAGGAAGCGCGCCTCGATACGGTAATGGACAAGTCGACGCTCGATGACTGGCGTCTCCCCGACTGGGATGCACTCTCCCCCGAAGAGCAAAAATTCAACGCGCGTCGCATGCAGACCTATGCCGGCATGCTGGACAACATGGATACCAACATCGGTAAATTGCTGGACTACCTGGAAGACATCGGCGAACGTGATAACACGATCATCGTCTTCCTCGCCGACAATGGTGCGGATCCCAACCAGCTACCGCTCAACCCCGCCTATCGCCAGTGGTATACGCAGAACTACGACTACACGTACATCGAAGACTACGCCGGTGATTACTCGCCCATGGGGCAAAAAGGCGCCTTCGCGGATTATGGTCCCGGCTGGGCTACCGCCGCCAATACACCCAATGCCTATTACAAAACCTACTCCACCGAAGGTGGCGTGCGAGTCCCCTTTATCGTCTGGTACCCGAAGGCTGTGAGCGGCGGGCAGCGCAGCGACGCCTTCACCTACGTCAAAGACGTATTTGCCACGCTGCTCGACGCGGTAGACGTGCCACTACCCGGCTCTAGCTACGCCGGCCGTGAGGTGCACGCCCCGGACGGCGCCAGTGCCTGGCCTTTGCTGACAGGAAAGAGCGACCTCGTGCACGAGGCCAGTGAAGCCGTCGGCTACGAACTCGCGGGTAGCGTCGCCATGTACCGGGGAGACCTGAAACTCAGCCGCAACCCGTCTCCAAAAGGCACAGGCGAATGGGAGCTCTACGACATTATCAAAGACCCCGGCGAGACCCGGGACCTGGCATCCAAAATGCCTGACGTTGTCGCAGAGCTGGCAAAAGCATACGATGCCTACCAGTTGAAAAACGACGTCGTTCCCGTACCGGACGACTATGACCCCATCGCCCAATTGGTTAAGAACTCTGCCCATGGTGCCCACCACTAAGGTATCGACGCTTGTCCTGAGCTCGATCATTTGTACCGCTCTCTCTCCGACCCTGAAGGCAGAAACGGAGGGGGAGCATCACCAGCCCGGCAGCACCCTCGGTCTGTTTATCGGCGACACCACCGAGGATCGTCGCGTCGGCGAGACCATCGGACTCGAATTTGAGCATCGTATCAATGCAACCTGGGGGGTGGGTCTCACCGCCGAGCACGTAGCCGGAGACTTTGACGTCAACGTGCTGGTGATTCCGGTAGCGATGCACAACGGGCCATGGAAGCTTTACGCGGGTCCGGGACTGGAGCATACCCACAATCATGAGCACCCCCTGTTCCGCGTGGGTGCAGAGTATGGTTTTCATGTTGGCGACTTCGAAATCTCGCCCCAGATCGACCTGGACTTTGTCGATGGCGAGCGACTGCTGATCTTTGGCGTCGTGTTTGCGATAGAGCTCTAGACGAGGGTGCTTCCGGAGAAGCGCTTCGGGCGAGGCACCAGACCGGGTCAGGCCTCAGGAAGCGCTGTCATCGCGGGCGCCGCCCCGATACTCTTCCACCAAATGGCGTTTATAGAGTTTGCCATTATCGAGCCGCGGCAACGCCTCGTGAAAATCGATCGATCTGGGCAGCTTCACATGCGACAGGCGATCCCTTAACCACTCCATAAGTTCAATGGCGACTTCGTCGGTGGCGTCCGCCCAATTCTGGGGCTGCACCACCGCCTTGACCTCCTCACCGAATTCCTCGTTGGGAATACCGAACACGGCAACGTCGGCCACCTTGTCGTGGGTGATAAGCAGATTTTCGACCTCTTGCGGATAGATGTTCACACCGCCGCTGATGATCATGAAATGCTTGCGATCGGTGAGATAGAGATACCCCTCTTCGTCGACGTATCCCACATCACCGGTCGTTGCCCACCCGCGCTCATTGTAGGACTCGGCGGTTTTCTCCGGTTCATTGTGATACGTGAACTGCGCCTGGGGACCGCTGAAATAGACGGTGCCGATCTCACCCGGCGGCAACTCCACGCCCTCGTCGTCGACAATGTGTAACTCGCCCACCATGGCTCGCCCGACGGAGCCCTTGTGTTCGAGCCACTGGGGCGAGTCGATAAGGGTCGCGCCAGCACCTTCGCTGGCTGCGTAATACTCCACAATCACTGGCCCCCACCATTCGATCATCCTCTCTTTGGTCTCGATGGGACAAGGCGCGGCAGCGTGGATGGCAAACTGCATGGAGCTAACGTCGTAGGCGGCGCGCACGGCTTCGGGGAGCTTGAGCATGCGCACGAACATGATCGGCACCCACTGGCTGTGCGTGACGCGATGCTCCTGAATCAGTGCCAACGATGCCTCGGGGTCAAACTTTTCCATGACAATGGACGTGCCGCCGAGATAGGTCACCATCATGTTGTAGTGCAGTGGAGCCGCGTGATACAGCGGCGCCGGCGACAGGTACACGGTCTCATCGCTGAAGCCAAACGCCGCCCCCAGGCTCAGCGCCAGCCCCGAAGGGGCATTCACCTCATCGGACGGCGGGGGAACAAACACGCCCTTGGGCTTACCCGTCGTACCCGATGAATAGAGCATGGGCACGCCGTTGGCCTGATCGGCGATGGGTGTGGTTGGCTGGGCGCTCACGGCCTCTTCCCAGGATTCAAAGCCCTCACGAATGCCACTGAGCATGAATCGGTGAGCAACGTCAGAGGCCTCGGCCACCGCCGCACAGGCCACCTCGGCAACCGCGGCGGACGCGATAAACAGCTTCGCGCCGGAATTCTGCAGAATGTACGCAATTTCTGCCCCGCGCAGGTGACTGCTCACGGGCGTGAAGATGATTCCTGCACGCTGAGCCGCCCAGCAGATCTCCAGAAACTCATGCCGGTTCTCCATCATCAGGGCGATGTGATCGCCCTTGGCCAAGCCCAGGGAGCGGAACAACTGGGCACCCTGGTTTGATCGCTCGTCCAGTTGGCGATACGTCACCATCTCGCCGCCGCCCATGATGATGGCGGGCTTGTGAGGGTAAGTAAGGGCGATTTCCGAAGGATGGGGCATGGGACCGTTCCTGAGTTTTATTGCTGTCAGTCAACGCCGATACTATAGAAAACCGGGGACCTCAGGTACTCTTTACATTGTGTCGGGGCAACTTGTTTCGACCTGCGGTCGCGGGTGAATCGCACCCGGATGGTGAGGAAAATCCCCATGGATCCTAAACTGGCATCTCTTACTCCGGCTCAGCTGCGCGGCCAGATGCGCAGCGGCGGTCTTACCGGTAACACCTCGGGCCTGGCTCCCGGTTTCGTGCAATGCAATCTCGTCATCCTGCCCCAGGTGCTCGCTGCAGATTTTCTCGCCTTCTGCCAGGCGAATCCAAAACCTTGCCCCCTGCTTGCCAGCAGCCCTGCTCCCGGCGATCCGCGTCTGCCAGAACTGGGGGATCTTGATCTGCGCACGGACCTGCCTGCGTACCGGGTTTTTCGCAACGGAGAAATGGTTGAGGAACGGCACGATATTGGTGAGCTCTGGCAGGACGACTTTGTTGCCTTTGCTTTGGGGTGTTCCTTCTCTTTTGAAGAGGCGCTACTCGCTGCGGGCGTTGAAGTACGCAACGTCACCGAAGGCGTGAATGTTCCCATGTACCGCACCAGCATCCCCTGTAGCCCGCGAGGGGAATTTCGCGGCAACATGGTGGTCAGCATGCGACCCATGGTCGCCGCCGACGCGATTCGGGCCGTGCAGGTCTGCAGCCGCTTTCCTGCGGTGCATGGCGCGCCGGTACATCTTGGCGATCCAGCCCTGATCGGCATCGACGATCTCACAAATCCGGACTTTGGTGATGCGGTGAGCCTGCGCGACAATGAACTCCCTGTGTTCTGGGCCTGTGGAGTGACACCGCAGGTGGCGCTGGAAAACGCCGCCCCGCCGCTGGCGATAACCCACAGCCCGGGTTGCATGCTCATTACCGACAAACGCAACGCCGAACTGGCGATGCTCTGAGGACGGAACCTTATGCTGCTCAATTGTGACCTGGGCGAGAGCTACGGCAGCTGGACCATGGGCATGGACGAAGCAGTCATGCCCCACCTGGACCAGGCCAACGTCGCCTGCGGATTCCACGGTGGCGACCCCCTCACCATCGAAAAGACCCTGAAGCTGGCTCAGCAGCATGGCGTTTCGGTCGGTGCCCACCCCGCCTATCCCGACCTCGTGGGTTTCGGGCGGCGTTCCATGGCGTTGTCGAACGACGAGTTGCGCTGCACCCTGCTGTACCAGATCGCCGCCCTCGAGGGCATGGCACGAACCACGGGCGTTGCGCTGGACTACGTCAAGCCCCACGGTGCGCTCTATAACGACATGATGGCGAGCCGCGCGCTTCGCGGCGTGATCATGGATACGATTGCCAGCTATCCCGCACCGCTGCGCCTGATGCTACAGGCCACCGCAGAGTCCGAAACCATTCGCGCCGAGGCGGAAGCCCGGGGCCTCGCGCTGTGGTTCGAGGCGTTCGCAGACCGCTGTTACGACGATGATGGGCGTCTGCTGTCGCGGCGCAAGCCCGGTGCCGTACATGACCGAGATCGCATGTTGGCGCAGGTACAACAACTGGCCGAGGATGGCAGCGTGACCACGGTCAGCGGCACGCGCCTGCCGCTGCAGGTCGACACACTCTGCGTACACGGCGACAACGCCGAGGGCGTGCAGGCGATTCAGGCTATTCGCGACCTGTTGCATCGTGGCTGACTACCCGCAAATCCATTGCGCTGGAGAATCGGCGCTGATCGTGTACCTGGACAGCGCAAGTTCGCCCCGGGTGTCTGCCCAGGTGCAGGCCCTGGCCCAGGCGCTGCGTGCGGCGCTGCCAACGGAGCTCGTAGACCTGATTCCGTCCTACGCTTCGCTGCTGGTGCTCTTCGACCCCTTCCAGACCGACCATTTTCATGTGCGCCGACTGGTGCGCGAACAGCTGGCAACAGCCACGCGCGTCGAAGCCAGCGAAGGGCGCCTTGTGGAACTGCCGGCTTACTATCACCCGGATGCTGGAGAGGACTTGCTGCGGCTGGCAAACGAGCGACAACTGGAATGGGAAGAACTCGTGAGCCTTCACACCGACCAGGAGTATCGCGTGTATGCGATCGGCTTTGCACCGGGCTTTGCCTACCTCGGCGACGTGGATCCACGCATTGCCGCACCGCGCCTGGCGACGCCACGGCAACGGGTTCCCCGCGGCGCCGTGGCCATTGCCGATCGTCAGACCGCTATCTATCCTGCCCCATCGCCCGGCGGCTGGAATCTGATCGGGCGCTCGCCCCAGCGGATGTTCGACCCCGACAGCGACCCACCCATGCCCGTACAGGTTGGAGATCGGGTTCGCTTTGTGGCGATGGATCGCGACAGTTTTTTTGCCGCGGGAGGCAGTCTGTGAGGCAGGTTCTTGTTGAACAACCCGGACTGCTGAGCCTGATTCACGATCAGGGACGCCCAGGCCAGGCCGCCCTGGGGCTGACTACGGGAGGCCCCATGGACCCCCGCGCCGCGCAGTTGGCGAACCAGCTGGTGGGCAACGAAAACAACGCTAGCCTTATCGAGGTGAGCTTCGGCGGGCTTGAACTCGCCGCCGAAGCAGACTGCCAGGTCGCCGTCACAGGTGCCACGTTACCGTTGAGCATCGATGGTGCCGAGAAGCCACTGTGGACAACGCTCGATCTTTCTGCAGGCCAGCGCCTCAGCCTCGGTTACAGTGAAACGGGTTGTCGCAGCTACGTCGCCCTGGGCGGGGGGCTGGCGGTGAATGCGGAATTCGGCAGCACGTCTACGGTCGTTCGTGAAGGGATTGGCGGCCTGAATGGCGATCGTCTCCAACCCGGCGATTGTCTGCCACTGAATGCCGCGACTCGGCAGGAGCGCTACTGGCTGCCGCCGCCCCTTCGCCCACAGTATCATCATCAGGTGACGGTACGCGTGATACCGGGATACCAGCAGCAGTTGTTTCCCCGCGTAGAACGCCGTCGATTCTTCGCCAGTGATTATCAGGTATCGGACCGGTGTGATCGCATGGGCTACCGACTGGAGGGCCCGGCGATCCGTTGCAGTCGTGACGGCATTCTCTCAGAGGGCATCGCACCGGGAGCGATTCAGGTTCCCGCTGATGGCCAACCCATCGTGCTGCTGAATGACCGTCAGACCATCGGCGGCTACCCCAAACTCGGCACGGCGCTGTCGCTCGACTGCGCGGTGCTCGGACAGCTGCGCCCCGGCGACGCCGTCACCTTCGTCCCGATCTCGGAACACGCCGCGCACAATGCGCTGCATCTGGCCCATGTGTACCACGCCAACCAACGCCTCGAGCGAGCCCCCGCATGAACCAGCAACTGTCCGAAGCCGTTGAAGCCCTGCTGGTTGAGCGGGATCTACGCCAGATGGCGCGCCTGCGCGCGGTGCTGCAGCCCGGCTATCTGCTGCGTGCGGCACAGCTGCTGGCGCAATCCCAGCGCATTTTGATCGGCACAGGATTCCCCGTGGGCGACACTTTTGAAACCGATGGCCCCCTCGGCGCCATCGCGCTCTACGATGCACTACAGACTTTGGGCAAAGACCCGGTCATCGCCTGCGCCAATCCCCTCGCCGATGCGCTCGATGGTGATTATCGCGTGCTGCGAATCACCGCCTTCGACGTTGCCCAGGGCCGCCGCGACGCGGCGCGAGATCTTGCCGCGGGTAACTACGATGCCGTTGTCTCGATCGAGCGCCCGGGGCTTGCCGATGATGACCACTACTACAACATGCGCGGAGAAGATATTTCACCACGCTGCGGTGTCTTCGATTTTCACTTGCTGCAGGCGACCTGCCCCACCATTGGCATTGGCGATGGTGGCAACGAAATCGGCATGGGCAAGATCGCTGATGCCGTGGCTGCCCTGGACATTCGCGGTGCAACAACGACCTGTGACGAGTTACTGGTTGCAGATGTATCAAACTGGGGAGCCTACGGCCTCATTGCCGTACTGGGTGACCTGGTGCAACAACCACTACTTCAGGGCGTGCGACATCGCGAAACACTCGCCTATCTCTCGGCCAGAGGTAGCGTGGATGGTGTGACGCGAGAGAACACGCTCACGGAAGATGGCCTACCCATCGAAACCGGCGAGGCACTCCTGTGCCGCCTCTCCCTTCTCTGTCAAGCTCGGCCCACGGGGGTAACGCACGCATGAGCACGGTATATCTCAATGGCGACTATATGCCCATGGAAGAGGCGCGTATCTCTCCCATGGATCGAGGCTTTCTCTTTGGCGACGGCATCTACGAGGTCATTCCCAGCTACGGTGGTCGCAGTGTGGGCCTGGGTCCGCACCTCGCGCGCATGCAGGAAGGGCTCGATGCCATCGAACTGCGCTTCGCACTCGACCGGGATTACTGGAGCCGTGTGGTAGCCACGCTCGCCGAACGCAACGAGGGCGATAATCTGGGCATCTATATCCAGATCAGCCGCGGCGCCGATACACGGCGTCACCACGCCATGCCCGAGACCATCGAAGCCACGCGCTATGCCTTCGCCTTTGAGATTCCACCGCCTCCCGTGGCCGACCGGGACAAAGCCCCGCGCTATCAGGTTTCAGCAACCCGCGATCTGCGCTGGCAGCGCTGCAACATCAAGTCCACATCGCTCCTGGGCAATGTGCTGCACTACCAGCATGGACACTCCCGGGGGTATCAGGAGACTCTGCTTTTCAACGCTAACGACGAACTGACCGAGGCCGCAGCCTGCAACGTGTTCATCGTCACCGACGGCGTCGTGGCCACGCCGCCCCTGGATCATCAGAAATTGCCCGGAATCACGCGCTACATGCTGCTGGACATGCTGCGACGCTATTCCGACATCCCCGTCGAAGAGCGCGTCATCCAGCGTCACGAAGTAGAGAGCGCCGATGAGGTCTGGATCACCAGCTCCAGCAAAGAGGTGGCACCGGTCGTGTCGATCGAAGGCCAGGCGGTAGGCACTGGCGATGTGGGCGATGTCTGGCTCAAGGCTCAAACGCTGTTCTGCGAACACCGCTACGACTACTGATCATGGCCCGCCCCTGCCAGGCAAGGATTCTCTGCTCCGGCCTACGCCACAACGTGGGCGTAGTACGCCAGCGTGCCCCCTCGGCGCGGATCATGGCTTGTGTAAAAGCGGATGGCTACGGACACGGAGCCACCACCGTGGCCACATCGATCAGCGACCTGGTAGACGGGTTTGCCGTTGCCTGCATTGAAGAGGCGCTGGAGCTGCGCGATCACGGTATCGGCGGGCCTGTGCTACTACTGGAGGGGCCACAAAGCGCCGACGAGATTGGCCTGGCCGCAGAGCACCAGCTGACGCTGTGCCTGAGCTCGCCACACCAGCTTCAGTGGCTGACCGATGCCGACCTGCAAACTCCCGTGTCCTGCTGGCTCAAGATCGATACGGGCATGCATCGACTCGGCTTTGCTCCAGAGGTCGTGGCCGATACCTTTGAGCGCCTACAAGCGCTGCGCTGTGTTACCGGCACGCCCGTTCTGTGCAGCCACTTTGCCCGGGCCGACAGCCCCGAGGACCCGGCAAACAATACGCAGGAAGCCTGTTTCGACCGCACTGTAGCCGGTCTGGATGCGGCGCACAGCCTGGCGAATTCAGCGGCCATCCTGACCCGTCCCGACAGCCATCGCGCGTGGGTACGTCCCGGTTACATGCTCTACGGTGGCAGCCCTTTTACGCACCGCGACAGCGTGAGTCTTGGCCTGCGCCCCGCGATGGAGTTATCGACGGCAGTCATCGGGATTCGCGATGTCGCCGAGGGCCAGGCGGTGGGCTACGGCGGTCGCTGGGTCGCTCCCCGGGCTTCACGCATCGCCACGCTGGCTGTCGGTTACGGTGACGGCTATCCACGCCACGCACCCGACGGTACTCCCGTGCTCATCGAAGGCAGTGCAGCACCGCTGGCTGGACGCGTATCGATGGACATGATTACGGTAGATGTCACCGATATTCCAGCGGTACAGGTAGGCTCGCGCGCCGTGCTCTGGGGCAGCGAACCCGATGTCGACACGATAGCGCAGCTCTCAGGCACCATTGGCTATGAATTACTGGCGGGTATGCCCTCGCGCACCCCCCGCATCAAGGAGTCCCCATGAGCGAAAGCGACGTCCTTCCCGAAGGCAGCCTGCTGGCCGCCGTCGATCTGGGCAGCAACTCTTTTCACCTGATTGTTGCCCGCCTGGAGCACGGCGAAATTCGTCCTACGCAAGCCCTGTCAGAAAAAATTCAGCTCGCCGCGGGGCTGCACAACAACAAGCTCAGCATCGAGGCGATGGACCGCGGTCTGGAATGTCTGGAGCGCTTCGCCCAACTGCTGCAAAGCGTCGAGCCGGAGCGCCTGCGCGTTGTGGGCACCCAGGCCCTGCGGCGGGCGCGCAACCGCCGGGACTTCACCGAGCGGGCGCGGCGCATTCTGGGTGCCCCGGTCGAAGTGATCTACGGACGCGAGGAGGCACGCCTGGTTTACCTGGGTGTCGCCCATACGCTGGCCGATGATGCCCAGGCACGGCTGGTTGTCGATATCGGTGGCGGGAGTACGGAGTTCGCCATCGGCGAGCGCTTTGAACCTCGGGCGCTTGAAAGCCTGCAGATGGGGTGCGTGAGCTTCGCCCGCGACCTCTTCAAGAACGAACGCCTGAGCAAGAACCATTACAACAAGGCCTACGACCGGGCCTGTCTCGAGGTCTCGCACATCCGCAAGAATTTTCGCAGCAAGCACTGGGTCGAGGCCGTGGGCTCATCGGGAACGCTGCAGGCCATCGAGGGCATTCTCGTTGCCAACGGCTGGTCCGAGCAGAGCATTACACGCAAGGGTCTGCAGCGCATGCGCAAGGCGTTGCTGCAATTTGAACGCTTCGGGCAGATAGAAATGGAAGGACTGAGCGCCACTCGCCGCTCGGTGATTGCCCCTGGGCTGGCCATTACCGAGGCGATCTTCGACGTGCTTGAGATCGACACCATGCGAAGCTCCCGTGGAGCGCTGCGCGAAGGCGTGATCTATGACCTGGTGGGGCGACTGCGCCATGAGGATGTGCGCGAGCGCAGCATTCTGGCGCTGATGCAGCGCTACCATGTTGACGAGGACACCGCACAGCTCGTGGCCCGCCGCGCGCGCATGCTCTACGACGCGACCTACAGCAGCTGGAATCTGACACCGGCCGACGGCGAGCTCCTGGCCTGGGCTGCCCTGACCCACGAGATTGGCAAGGCCATATCGCACAAGCATTTTCATCGCCATGGTGCCTATCTGCTGCGCAACTCCGACATGCCCGGTTTTCCCCAGCAGGAACAGGAAGATCTGGCGACGCTGGTTACAAGTCAACACGGCAAGCTGCGCGCGGAACTGTTCGGCGAGCGCGAAGGCGATGAACTGCTCAGGATGCAACGCCTGGTCGCGTTGCTGCGCCTGGCCACGCTGTTCAAGTACGTTGAGCAACTGGAACAGCTTCCGGACTTCACCATTCGCACCAGTGCCCAGACACTTCGCCTGGAATTCCCACCCGACTGGCTCAAACAGCACCCACTTACGGCGCAGGAGCTGGATCAACAGAAAGCCGGTTTTAAACGCCTCGATCTACGCCTACAGATCGCCTGAGCACGTTTCAATGGGTAAGGGGGTGTACCCGCCCGCCCTTCATCACAAAGATGACGCGATTCATTTCACTGATGTCGTCGAGGGGATTACCGTTCACCGCGACGATGTCAGCATAGCGGCCCTCCTGCAGGCTGCCGATTTCATCGGCGGCGCGCAGCAGCGTCGCGGCATTGATCGTCGCGGACTGCAGCGCTTCAAGCGCCGGCATTCCCGCCTCAACCATGTACTCAAACTCCCGAGCGTTGGCTCCGTGGGGTGATACACCGGCGTCGGTGCCAAACGCGATGGCCACACCCGCATCGTAGGCGCGGGCAAAGGTATCCTGGATCTGCGGTCCGATCGCCGCTGCCTTCACTCGCACAACCTCGGGCAGTCTGCCGGGCTGCTCCGCCAGCTCACCGACCCATCTACCGGCGGAAATCGTGGGGACATACCAGGTTTTGTGACGCTTCATGAGGCCCATGGCTTCGCGGTCCATGTAGGTGCCGTGCTCTACCGAATCGACGCCCGCGCGAATGGCCCGCTTCATCCCCTCAGCGCCGTGTGCATGGACTGCCACCACAAAGTTGTAGTCCTTCGCCGCCGCCATGATCGCGGCGAGTTCCTCGTCCGTAAACTGCGGATTGTCGCCGCTCTTGGCCAGGGACATGACGCCTCCGGTCACCGTGAGCTTGATGACATCCGAACCATCTTTGTAGCGCTGCCGAACCGCCTTGTAGGCATCTTCGGGCCCATTGATCACACCCTCTTTGGGACCCGGGTCGCCCCGCAGGTCACGGCGAACACCGTTGGTGGGGTCGGCATGACCACCGGTGGTGCCGATCGCTTTTCCGGCGGCGTAAATACGCGGACCCGGCACCCAGCCCCGATCAATGGCATTGCGCAGCCCAACGATCACTTCGACGTGACCTGCCCCCAGATCCCTGACCGTGGTGAATCCCGCATCGAGCGTGCGTTTGGCATAGACCGTGGCGCGCAGCGCATAATCCGAGGGATTCATATAGAGCTCTTCGGCGTAACTGGTGGGCGGATCGAGTTCGCCGTCGAGATGTACGTGAGTGTCGATCAGACCCGGCATGACAAAGGCATCCTTCAGGTCGATTACCTCGGCGCCCTCGGGCGCGAGGTAGCCCTGTTCGACGCGCACGACACGCCCGCCATCGATGAGAATCGAGTGCTCCGAAAGCACCCTGCCCTGAATCACATCCAGCAGTTTTCCTGCATGTACGACGCTCTCGATGGCGTTTGCCACCATGGGTAGAGTCAGCAGGCAGGCACAGGCCAAAAATCTGTTCATGCAATCTTCCTTAAAGGTTTACCCAACTGTTCAGGGCTCTCAGGCGAAAGTCCGTATTGTTGTAGCGCAGGATGACCGAGTCCGTCAGTATTTCGCGCAGCTCCACACCGCGGCTGCGCTGCCCCGGTCGTAATGTTGTGCCATTGATACGCACCGTCGACGCACTATCACCGCGAAAGTCATGCCCCTGATACATGAGCGTCGGCACACTGTCGCGGAACTGTTTGGACTGGTCGGCGAGGAAAGGTACCGGATGTGCTTCGAGGGCCGCATTGCGGGACTCACGCTGCACCTGGCGTAACACCGCTTCTACATCGATGGGGTTTTCGCTCTGCTGGGGGTTATCGGCTTCACTATCAGCACCAGAGGCGCTGGTCGCCGTTGACGCGAGCGCAGGCTGCGACCGCGAAGGCTGCTCTCGGGAAGCAGCGGCGCTCACCTGTGGTGACTCAGGAGCCGACGATGGGCGTTGGGATTGGGAAGAGCGGTCATAGAGGGCGCGAACATCGGCGTTCAAGCCAACGGACGCTGTGCTGGCCGCTGTGGTCGATGCCTGCTCCCATGGCATTGCGCGGCGACTGGGGTTCGGTGCTCCCTCCTCGGCTGCGAGCCGTCCGGTTGCCGATGGTGCGGTCGTTGCCGTGGGTGTGGAAGTGGGCGTGGGTGTAGGTGTGGGCGCGGTCGCACCGGAATTCACGGGCGAAGCGATGGGCTCAAGTGATGCCGATGGGGCACCGGTGGCGTTCTCACCACCGTCAGGGCGCAACAGCCACCAGGCAGCAATACCTACGAGAACAACGACCACCACCAGCGGCACCAACAACCGGGCGTTTACGCCTTTTGATGCCACCGCGGGAGTCGGAGCGGGAGACAGCAGATCGGGCGGCGCCCCCTCTGGTTGGCGTTTTTCCTGCTCCGCCCGCGTCAACGCATCGAGTATCAACGACATGACTCAGCGTCCCTGCTGCTGTACCGACACGGCCAGGCCCTTGTTCAGGTACGCCTCAAAGCGCCGTCGCGCCGCGGTGTTATCCAGGTCGAGACCCGCGGCGAGCACCAGAGCCCCGAGCGTACGTCCACCCAGCACGCCGTCGGCGGTCAGGCCCTGCCCTGCCTGGAACAGCTTCACCCGCTCTTCCAGGCGCGAATCGTAACGACGATTCGTAAGTGGCTGCTGTTGGCCATCCATATCCGCAAACAGCGCGGCGACCACACGCACGTCCTCTCCCTCGTCACCGCGTTGCAGCGTGCGTTCTACGCGATGCAGTGTGCGGTGCAGGCGAAAATAATCCCCGTTCCAGTCCTGGCCCAGCTCGGTGAGAGGTACGCGTGACAGACCGTTGGGTGTCGCCAACATTGCCTCGCCCTGCTCGATACCCAGCACCAGCACCCGCGATTCGATGCGCGCATCATCGATAAGTACAAGCAATGCGGGGCGGTCATCGCGCGCCAGCGTGTCCCAGCTCGGCGCCTGCATACGCGCACAAAGCAGCCCCGGCTCACGCAGGCGTGTGCACAAATCCCACCCCTGATCGCCCGAGAGCGATGCCCGGTAAATCCCCGCGAGGTAGGCGGCACCCTGCTGCGGGTCCAGACGCCATTGGGGATCAACACGCATCGGGGATCCTTCGGGCGGCTTTTCGCTCGACCCGCTCGCCTCGACTTCGGTGAAAGCACTCTGAATTGACTGGGATACCGGTGCGGGCACCGGCGCTGTCACCACAGCAGGCGTCGCCGAAGGCTGCGCAGGCGCCGACGAATCACCGGACAGGTAGGCTCCCAGGGCCAGGCCGACGAGCACCAGCCCCCCCAGGCCGGCGGCGGCCCACTGCCAGAGAGACAGTCGCGATGATTGCTCGGCACGACCCAGCACTTCGCTTTCGGCCTTGCGGAGCAAGCCCTGATCAAGGCGCGCCGTTCCCTGTCCATAGCCACCCAGCAGCATACGTTCACAGAGTAGATTGATCAGGCGGGGAACCCCATTGCTGGTCCTGTGAATTGCGCGCACCAGTGACGGTGAAAACAGTTCCTGCCCGGGTGCCAGACCCGCCACATGCAGGCGATGGCGAATATAGGCTCCGGTCTCTTCCCGGTCCAGGGGCTTGAGATCAAAGCGTGCCGTGATACGTTGATTGAGTTGCCGCAGCTCCGGCCGCGCGAGCTTCTCTGCCAGCTCCGGCTGCCCGATAAGAATGATGTGCAGGAGTTTTTCTTCGCTGGTTTCGAGATTCGTCAGCAGACGAATCTGCTCCAGCACATCAAAGCTCAGGTGCTGCGCCTCATCGATCATCAGTACGGTTTTACGGCCGCGGCCATGATTCTCGAGTAGAAACTGGTGCAGCGTGTCGGTGAGCAGTTTGAGCCCCGCGGACTCACCGGGGTCCAGCTTCAGTTCGTCACACACCGAGGCCAGTAGATCCCGCGCATCCAGTGCGGGATTGAGGATCATCGCGATATCGACGTTGTCGGGAAGCTGTTCGAGCAGGCAGCGGTTGATGGTCGTCTTGCCGGTGCCGACTTCACCGGTGAGCAGAATAAACCCACCGCCCGCGCCCACGCCGTAGAGCAGGTGCGCCAGCGCGTCCCGATGTCTCGGGCTCATGTAGAGATAGCGCGGATTCACCGCAATAGAAAACGGTGCCTCTGCCAGACCGAAAAACGCGTGATACATGCCTAGGGCCCCGGATCGCGCCGGCGCTTCCGAATACTCGAACAGCGGGCATTATGCCGCAAGCCAGAAGTCACCTGCGAGGGGCGCTGCGCAGGCTCAGCCGGGTCCTTGTTCAAGCTCTTCACTGGCCCTGGCAAGCAACTCCAGCGCCTCATCGCACCAGGCCAGATACTGGCGACCACTCATGATTCCGCCCAGCAGTGCCAGATAGACCCCTTTTCGTCGCAGGGGCAGCGTCTCGGGATCGTCGTAGTGGCGTCGGCGGATGCGTTCATACAGGTACAGTCGCTCCATCATCGCTTCACGACGCACCTGCACGCGCTCCGTAATCATGCCGATGTTGTCGGGCGACAGGTTGTACAGCTTGACGTAAAAATCGTCTTTGGTTTCCTGCAGGCGCATACGGTCTTTCTCGAGCACCCACGCGGCCAGGGCTTCGCGCCCCGTGTCTGTGAGACCGTAGACCACTCGATCGGGTCGACCCTGCTGAGGTTCCTCGCGACCTGTCGCCCAGCCCTCGTCCTTGAGCCGGCGCAGTTCACGGTAGATCTGCTGGTGCGAGGCATGCCAGAAAAAGCCCAGGGATTTGTCGAAGGAACGCGCGAGGTCATAGCCGGACAATTCGTCCTCAAGCAGTGCGGTCATGATGGCGTAGCGCAGAGCCATGGTTTTCCTCCAGCAGATCGTCATTCTGCACGAAAAACTTGATATGCAAAATGTTGCATATATTCGCGCACTCCTCTAGGCTCTGCGGCGTCGCGAAATCCTATCCCCGAAAGGAGACTCATCATGGCTCTGCCCGAATCGCTCAAGTCCCGCCTGCGCCTGCCCGTAGTGGGCTCACCCCTGTTCATCATTTCGAATCCGGACCTCGTCATTGCCCAGTGCAAGGCCGGCATCGTGGGCTCGTTCCCTTCGCTGAATGCGCGTCCCATCGAGGAGCTGGATCGCTGGCTGCAGCGTATCAGTGAGGAACTGGCGGCCTACGACGCCGAAAACCCCGATAAGCCGTCCGCGCCCTACGCGGTCAATCTGATTGTGCATGGGTCCAACAACCGGCTGCAGGAAGATCTGGAACTGTGCGTGAAATACAAGGTGCCAGTTGTGATCACCTCGCTGGGCGCCAAGGAATTCGTCAACGAAGCCATCCACTCTTACGGTGGCATCGTGCTGCACGACATCATCAACAACCGCTTCGCCAAAAAGGCGATCGAGAAAGGCGCCGATGGCCTGATCGCCGTCGCCGCAGGCGCCGGTGGCCACGCGGGTACGACCTCTCCCTTCGCCCTGGTGCAGGAAATCCGCGAGTGGTTCAACGGCCCACTGCTGCTGTCCGGCTCCATCGCCTGTGGCACATCGATACTGGCAGCGCTGGCCATGGGCGCCGACCTGGCCTACATCGGCTCTGCATTTATCGCCACGGACGAAGCCAATGCCGAAGAGGCCTACAAGCAGGCGATCGTGGATTACAACTCCTCAGACATCGTGTACAGCAACCTCTTCACCGGCGTACACGGCAACTACCTGGCTCCGTCGATCCGTGACGCCGGCCTCGACCCCGACAATCTGCCCGTTAGCGATCCTTCTGCCATGGACTTCGGCTCCGGTGGCAACACCGATGCCAAGGCCTGGAAGAACATCTGGGGTTGTGGCCAGGGCATCGGTGCCGTGAAGTCCGTCGGCCCTGCCGCCGGTCTGGTGGCCAAACTCACCGAGGAGTACGACGAGGCCCGTGCACGTCTGGCGGCCATCGCCTGAACCTCGGGCGGGAACCTTCTCGCCTGGAATCTGCCTAAGGGGGCTGAGCCTGTCGGAGAACAAAACGATGAAGTTGCCCCCTGTTGCCCTGCTGTTGGGCCTGATCCTGGCCACCACGGCGCTGTCGACGCGCGCCGAGGAGCGCACCGCCGCGTTTGCCGGCGGTTGCTTCTGGTGCATCGAGGCAGACTACGCCAAGCTCGAGGGCGTTAAGGACGTGGTATCGGGATTCACCGGTGGCTCGCTGCCCAACCCCACGTACAGCGGTAACCACACCGGCCACTACGAGGCGGTGCTGGTCACCTATGACAGTGAAGTGGTGAGCTACGAGGAACTCCTGCGCTACTTCTGGCGTCACATTGACCCCCTGGATGCCGGTGGTCAGTTCTGCGACCGGGGTTTCAGTTATCAGTCCGCCGTATTCGTCGCCGATAATGCTGAACGGGCCGCCGCCGAAGCCAGTCTGGCGGAAGTCGAGGCACTGTTCCCGCAACAGCGCGTGGCAACCGAGATTCTGCCCGCGGGTCGTTTCTGGCCCGTCGAGGACTACCACCAGGACTACGCCGAGAAAAACCCCCTGCGCTACAAGTACTACCGTTGGAACTGTGGCCGGGACCAGCGCGTAAACGAACTGTGGGCAGACAAGGACTGGGGACTCGCCGCATCACCGGTGGAGCCGAGCGACGCCACCACAGACTGACCGTCACTGGTCGCAGTAACAGGACAACTCATCGCAGGCCTCTGCCGGCACCTTGAACGTCCCGAGGCAATCAACCAAACTCGGGGCCCGAATTTCTGAAGGCTCTATTATGACCGTTCGCGCCCTGTCCCTCGTCGCCGTCGTGTGCCTTGCTATGGCCACAGCCACGGCGCAAGCCGATTCACGCCAGGTGATCGAAAAGCTCGATGACCTGCCACGCCACAGCTACACCATCGACCTGCCCGTTGTGGAGCTCTACGCCCCGGAAAACCGCGATGCCCTGATCGCCCTGGCGCATGCCATCGCCGCCGATGTCCGCTCTGACCTCGAAACCTACGACATCCGCGATGACAACACCGTGCAGGATTTCTACGCTCTGCTCGGCACCGTTGCCCTGCTGGACGAAGACTGGCAGGCGTACCTGGATTATCTGGACAAACGTCGCGCCCTCGAATCCAAAGAGGCCAATCGCCTGACCATGGGCCTGGTGGGAGAAGCCGTGGC
>JAUIMF010000066.1 GCA_030433415.1 Gammaproteobacteria bacterium
GAACACGAGGGGAACGACCAACAGTTTGAGCGAAGCGACGAAAATTCGACCCACGACGTCGAAGACGCCCCCGACCAGCCAGTCGTCGATAATCACGCTTATGGTGCCGTCCACCACCGATGCATGGCTGATCAGATTGAGTAGGGAGCCGAGCACAATGCCCCCCACCATCGCCAATAGAATGCGATTGGTGAGGGTCAAGGCGCGTGCTCCTCATCACAGGCGCCGGACTCAAAGCTCAGCGCTGTATCATCCGCGCAGGCGTTACACGCAGAGGCATGAGTCTGGCGCGAGCCATCACTGTGCGCGGCACACACAGGCGCGTAAATCATAGTGCAGACCTGTGGGCGGGGACCCTCGCAGGCTGTTGTTGAGCCCGAATCGGAGCGCGCCGGTGTCGCCGCACAACCCGCCAGCTGCATCGCGGCCATGGGCAGCACTAACGCCATGAAATAAAAGAAAAAACGCATAAAAGACGCCAAACGTAAACGAGGCGCAAGGTTAGCACCTCTGCAACGTACCTGCAGCCTGGGAGTCAGGCGGGCAGATCGCGTGGGAAGAGCCAGTCATCCAGGGTGGCAATACCCTCGGTAACATCACTCCATTCGTCCACCGGCAGGCTCAATGCCAGAAAGCCCGCCGTGGGCAGGTTGTCCAGCGCAGGACGACCCACGAGCTGATTGCACAGATTGGTCAATGCTGGATTGTGGCCGATCACGAAGCAATTGCGCGACCCACCGCCAAAGGACTGCAGCCAGGCCAGAAGATCCTCCCAGTCAAAGGTGTAGAGTGCGTCATCTTCGACATGCGCCTGAACGGACATTTGCGGCCACGCCTCACAGATCCCCTCGAGCGTGCGCCGGGCGCGCAGTGCGCTGCTGCAATGTACGGGCTGGGGTTCCAGGCGCTCTGCCAGAGCGTACCCCATACGAGGGGCATCACGACGGCCCCGGTCATTCAGGTCGCGCTCATGGTCATCCAGATCGGGCGCTTGCCAGCTCGACTTGGCGTGGCGAAGCAGGTTCAGTTTGAGCACGGTAATCTCCCGGGGATTTCGCGACTGCGCCCAGCATACACTTGCAGTCTATACTCTGCCCCTGAATACCACTGCGACCAGGTACCAGCGCATGCTTCAATCCGTCAGCCTCCGCGACTACATGCTTCCCAATCCCGCCACGGTGCGAGTAGATGCCACACTGTCTGAGGCCATGGGCGTGATCATCGACAACCGCATATCAGGTCTGTGCGTGGTAGACGACGCGGGCAACCTCGTGGGAATTCTGTCGGAGTTGGACTGCCTGCGTGCAATTCTCGGCGCGGTCTACAACAAGATCAGCGTTGGGCAGGTACGGGATTACATGGCCAGCGATAACCTCATCGTTGCCCACCCGGAAGAAGATATCGTGGATGTGGCTCAGGACATGCTCATGAACAACAAGCGTCGCCGACCCGTTGTAGAAAATGGCCGCCTTATCGGTCAGATCACCTGCCGCCAGTTGCTGAAGGCGGTGCAGGAGTTCGAGCGCGGCTAGCGCCCCAGCGCGTCCAGCAGCACCTGGGCCGCGATATCCTCATCGGGCACCACCTCTACAAGATCGAGATTCTGTCGCTCAATGTAACCTCGGTCCGCCGTCTCTCGCACCAGCCAGTTGTACAGACCGCTCCAGTAGCTGTCCCCCACAAGTACCAGGGGACATGGTGCCAGCTTGCCGGTCTGCATCAGGGTGAGCAATTCGAACAATTCATCAATGGTGCCAAAACCACCGGGGTAGATAGCGAAGCCCATGCCGTAGCGGATGAGCATGAACTTGCGTGTAAAGAAGTAGCGGAACGCCAGATCAATATCCAGATAAGGATTGGCAAGCTGCTCATGGGGCAGTGTGATGTTCAGGCCCACCGAGCGCCCTTTGCCGACGGTAGCACCGCGATTACCCGCCTCCATCACACCGGGGCCGCCGCCTGTGATCACCGATACGCCCGCTTCGGCCAGGCGCCGTCCCAGGGCGCAGGCGCTGCGGTACTCCCAACTGTCTTCAGGTACCCGCGCCGAGCCAAAAATGCTCACCGCCGGGCCGATGTCGCCCAGTTTTTCGATCCCCGCCCGCAACTCACCACTGATGCGCTCCAGGCGCGCCTGCTCTTCATCGCTTATTCCCTGACCGGGCGCGGGCATATCAATACGCTGATCCATCACCTACGTCCTCAACGTAACTGGCTTGGTACAGGTTAATTCATCGCAGCGCTTCGTGGCCAAACACGATTTGAGGCCAGTGTCGCGAATGCTGATCGATGCCGGAATCACTGCCGAGGGAATTCTTCGCGCTTGCGGTGGTCAGACGTCCTATGAAACGACGACAATTCCTTGAATTTACGGCGGTAGGCTTCGTGGCAACTTTCGCTATGAGTGCTCGCGCCCGAGCTGCAGACGGAGGCAGGACCATGCTCACGGAGCTCCACGAGAGTTGGCGAGATTACTTGCCACCCGACTACGAAACCGTATCGGCCGACGATCGAGTAGAGCTGTCGGCCGAGGAATGGCGCGAGCGCCTGACGAGCCCCCTGGCCTTCGACGTGCTGCGTCGCGAGGGCACCGAAAGGTCGTTCACGAGCCCTCTCAACGATGAAAAACGCGCAGGTGTATTTCTTTGCGCCGGCTGCGACCTGCCCCTGTTCACCTCGGCAATGAAATACGAGAGCGGCACCGGCTGGCCGAGCTTTTTCACCTCAATCCCTGGGGCCTTTGAGACCAAGCGCGACTTCAAACTGATTCTGCCGCGCATCGAGTATCACTGCGTGCGCTGCGGCGGCCACCACGGCCATGTGTTCCGCGACGGCCCCGCACCTACGGGGGAGCGCTGGTGCAACAACGGTGTGGCGTTGCGCTTTGTCGCCCGGGACAGCGCCTGATTAATCAGGCCTCGGGCTCGCGGGGCTCCCAGAGCTCGACCTTGCGACCGTCCGGATCGAGCAACCAGGCGAAATCACCGTAATCGGTGTGCTCGCGCGGCTGGAGCTGCTCGGCTCCTTCTGCCTCAGCACGAGCGAGTACCGCGCCGAGGTCGTCAACGATCAGATTGATCATAAACGGCAGCGAAGATGGGCGAAAATACTCTGATTTTTCATCAAATGTAGCGAAAATCGTTCTTGCAGCCTGCGGGAAAGCCCGCGCGCTGTCACTGTGTAGAAAATCAAAACCACCAAAATCATTGGGCGTCATACCCAGTACCCGCTCGTACCATGACACGGTGGCCCCCGGGTCAGCGCTGACCATAAACAGGCCACCGAAGCCAATCACGTTCCCTTCAGACTGCTCACTCATTGCTTTTCATCCACTACTGTCCAACCACTATTGTTGTCCAAACGCTACGACTTATCGCTACGATTGCACGACCGGCGTTTTCGTCGGCGGCATACTCACTGGCACAACACGCACCGACGGTTTTGAGCCATCTTGGCCCCCAAATACGCGTAGAACAACACGGTTTTTTGTATCGCGCCTAAAAAATGCATAGCAAACGTTTCCCCCTAACGCCAATCCTGACTAAACTGGAGGGGTTGCGTTGCTTAAATTCCATGGTGTCAACAACAAGTCGTCCACGGAGGACGAACCGGTTTAACGAGGGGTGTATGCCTGATCCAATGCGGTACCTGCTCTCTGTCTTCACGGCGCTGCTCATCAGCGTCATCAGCGCGTGTGCGAGCCTGCCCACGCAGAAGGCGCCTACCCCTGTTGAACCTGAAGTTGTGGCGCTTACGCCGGCACCGGGACTCTCACCCAAGGAGCGCCTGCGCCGCTCCCTCGAACTGCTCGACGAGGGTGACGACGCCCAGGCCCGGGTCGAGATCCTCGCCTACCTTGACCGCATCCCCAATAGCCAGGTCGCGGCAAACCTGCTGCTGCAGATCGACACGGCCTCTGAGGTCTACTACCCCGCCGCCTATCAGGAGGTCATCCTTAAGCCGGGTCAGTCCCTGTCTAACGTCGCCAAGGTTTATCTGGGCAACGCCTACGAGTTTTTTGGATTGGCCAAGTACAACGATATTTCCCGACCACGGCAGGTCGTTCCCGGACAGGTGATTCGAGTGCCGCTCACGCCTGAGGCGCTGGAGGCGTTTGAACAGGAGATCGTCAAGGGTGATGCACCGGAAGTCGACGCTGAAACAGCTGTAGAGGCGCTTGCGGAAGACAGCACCGTCGAGGAGGAACTCGAAGTCGCGGAGCAGTTGGAAGAGATACAGGCGTCCGGCGCCAAACCCGTGAGCCTGGAGTTGGAAGGCGAGGCGGGCATGGCGGACGCCGAGCCCATGGAGGTGGCTGTAGACCGGGCACAACTCGATGCCATGCACCGCCAGGCCATTAATGCCTACCGCGCCCAGGACCTCGATACCGCGATCGAACTGTGGGATCAGATTCTCGGCATGGACTCGGCCTACGAGAGCGCCCGCCTTTACCGTTCCCAGGCCCAGGCGCTCAAGAAGCGCCTGCAAAGCCTGCAGTAGTCGGCTGCCATGACCGTCGAGTCCCACGACACCACCACGGGAAGCGGCTCATTCTTCAGCGAGCTACGCCGTCGTCAGGTCATCCGCACCTGCATACTCTATGTTTTGCTCTGCTGGGCTGTGGTGCAGGTGGCCGAAATTCTTGCGCCACCCCTGGGATTTGATAGCGACGCCGTCATCCGCCTTGCCCTCATCGGCGCTTTTGTCGGCTTTCCCGTCACAATGGTGCTGTCCTGGTTCTACAAGTTCACCACGCACGGTATTGAGCGCACAGATGCCTTTGTCGAACGACGGGTTCTCAACAACATCGCTCCGATCAATGATCGACGCCACGACGGCGTGGGCATGTACTTTGCCAAAGGACGCGAAAACCGCGTATACGACTGGATCATTTCCGTCGAAACCGGCCCTCTGTCAGGCCTGAGCTTTGGTGTGGACGAATCGGTCACGCTGGGTCGCGCGCTGGATTGCGATATTGCCATTGTCACGCCCCACGTCTCAAGGCAGCACGCCCAACTGGCGGTCGAAGACGGACAACTGTATGCCGAGGATCTGGGGTCATCCAACGGGACCATCGTGAACGGCAAACGCATTGAAGCACGGCAGGCGCTGCACCACGAAGACGAACTTCGGCTTCACGACATCGTATTTCGCATTTCTGAGAGCATTACGCGCCCCAACAGTGAGCGCCAGGCAATGAACGAAACCACGTTCGTTCACAATACGGACTGAACAATCTCCTGCCCTGACGGGCTCCTGACATACACCCGCTAATGCTGACTGGCACTGCTGACTGGCACTGCTGACTAGCACTGCTGACCAGCCCGTGTCAGTTGGCTCGAATCCGATCCAGATTTTTCTTGATGACCATCGCCTGATCCAGCTTTTCTTTCGCCGCAAGGTTGTCAGGGTCGTAATTCACCGCCCGCTCCAGAGACTGAATCGCCTCCGGCAGATCTGACTGCATGCGTGCCAGGCCATCGCGATAGGCCTCGTCGCTCAGTTCCCTTGCCAATGCCTTGCGACGGCGCGTGAGCTCTTCACCACCGCCGAGGGAGATCGCTGAGGTCAGGTGCCCGAGTTCTGCTTCGCGACGACCCTTGCGTCGCGCAGCGTCGGCCAGGCCCGTATGAGCCCTAAGCACCAACAGATTGCGCTCGTTCTCATCGTCGACGGACTCCGCCCGCTCCAACACGGTCTGGTACCGGCCCTCCGAGAGCAAAATTTCGAGCTCCTGGGCCACCTGCTGCTCTTCGGGCTCTTCTTCGCGCTCATACTCACTCGCAACCTTTTCTTCCTGCTGCTCGTGGGCGGCGTTGGAGACACTCTCACGCAAAAGCTTCAGGGCCTCGTCTGAATCCGGTTGCAGCGCCAGCGCCGACAGCATGGCTCGATTTCCACGGGCCGTATCTCCCTCACTGAAGCGTTTGACTCCCGTAGCCAGTCTGGCCCTGGCCTGTCGCTCTACCTGAGTCTCAAGCTGAGCCACCTTGGTCGCTATGTCCGGGTCCTGCGGCGCCAGGGTCTGCAAAGAACGCCAATAGCGGAGCGCCTGCGCGGGGTCGCCGGCCTCTTCCGCCCGCGCTGCAGCCGCCCGTTGAGCCTCGCGAAACGCCGTCTCACCGCCGCCAGACGGCGTGGTGGCGCACCCACCCAACGCCGCCAGGAGAATCAGCGAGGACCAGCGAGATGTCGTCAGTATCGCCATGAGGTGCGCACAAATTTCTTGAGATCGCTGAGCGAGTGATCCGCATAGATCATCGTACGATGAAGCAGAAACGGGTCGACAAAACTGCCATTGGGCCCCCGGGTGACGGTAGCGGCGAGGTCATAACCGCTGTCGCGGAGCAGGTCTGCAATCACGCGGCTGCTGTTTCCGTAGGGGTAAGACAGAAAGCGCGGCGCGCGTCCGAGCCTGGCCATGAAGGCGGCCTCGGAGCCACTGATTTCATTGACCAGCCTGAGCTTGTAAGCCTCGGCGTCGCTGTCTTCGGGAAGGCGGGCAAGGCTCGCATGGCTCTTACCGTGCGATTCCACTTCGATAAGTGGCGATGCATCGAGCTCCCGCAACTGCTCCCAGGTCATGGCCGCACCCGCACCAATGAAATCGGTGTATATGAACAGCGTTGCTCGCGCGTTGTACTTTTGCAGAAGCGGCCAGGCCACATCATAGACGGAGCCATAACCATCATCGATCGTGAGCACGACGGCCTTCTCAGGGATGGGCCGTTGCTGACGAACCATCGCCGCCACGTCCTCAAAGGCTAAAAACTGGTAACCCTCGTCACGCAGGTAGCGCAACTGCGCCTCGAAATCACGGGCGCGCAATTCGAGCCGATGAGCAGCTTCGTCCCAGGTAAACTGGTGATAGCAGAGAATCGGAATGCTACGGTAGTAGCCTGCGTATACCGACGTCGCATTGGTTGGTCGCAGCGGCACCGCCACCAGGTCTCCGGCGGCGGGCCGGGAGGTGGCATTGACCTCGGCGATCTGCCAGAGCTCGGCGGGGCTTCCCAGGAACACCCGGGCAAGATCCTCGGGGCTTTGCCCGGGGCCCAGGCGAACAATGGCGTATTGCTCATCCTCAGCCACCACATTCAGATCGGCGCGCGTTACCGTGCCGGATCCGGTTCCGGCACAGGCGGACAGCAGTGACACCACCAGCAGAAGCAAAAGCCCCACGGTGGTTCGCTGTGACTGTCGGTTAACTGTCATTGTCCCGAAGCACCGTTTTGCCGCTGACGATGGTGTGCGAAATACCACTGATATCGGTTCTCTGGTCTTCCGCCATCTCACTGATGTGTTCAAGGTCTGTGAGTTGATCATCAATGTCCAGTAATTTCTCTACCGAGTCCGCCATCGCGTTGAAGGCGGCGAATAACTCACCGAATTCGTCGCTTCGAACATAGGTAACGCGCACCTCGTGATGATGGCGACCGAACAGGCGCATAGCCTGGGTGATTTTGGTCAAATAGCGAGAGGTCAACTTGTTGAAGATGAACACAGTGACCGACACCGTGAGCACCATGGCAAGGGCCAGGATCAATAGCATGCGCGACGTGGTGCTCAGGGCCTCCTCGAGACTCTGCGTTCCCAGTCCAACATCAACGCTACCAACCTGAGTTTCGTTAAAGAGCACTGGCACGCTGAAATTATAGATCGCTTCGCCAACGTCATTAACGAGAATATCTTCCTGGGCGTAGAGAACTTCACTGTCGGCATACTCGGGCTTGGGGTTGCCTACCAGCGACTTATCCGTAGCGCTGCGCACGGTGCCCTTGTGGTCCGAAACAACGAGATAACTGAAGGTATTGCGTCGTGATGCGTCCTGTACCAATGCTTCCAGGGAGATCCAGTCCTCACCGAGTACCGGTAGTGCCGCCTGTACCGAAATGAACTTGGTGAGTGAGACACCGGAGTCGATGAGCTGTTCGGTCAACGTCGCCCGCTGTGCCTGCAACACAAAATAGGAAGATGCTCCCATGGCGATCGCCACAATCACCGCCATGATCGCCGTCCATTTGTATTGCAGCGGCAGGTAGTTGCTCTTTTCTTCGTTGGCGTCACGCAGGGCACCGAGTTCGCGCAGAACTGCGGTCTTGAGTTCCTTACCTGTTTGAAAGCGCTTTTCCGGGCGTTTCTGCAGCAGTTTATTGACGATTTTTTCGAAACCGATCGGCGCGTTGCTGACGGTCTGGCGAATCGGCACCGGGTCCTTCTGCACAATCTGCAATATCAGCGTCGTCATGGACTCGGCATCAAAGGCCTTCTGCCCCGTGATCATCTCGTACATGATCACACCTACGGCAAAGAGGTCGGACCGACCGTCTATTGCTTCGCCGGTGGCCTGCTCAGGAGACATGTAGCGGGGCGTGCCGAGCATCATGCCCGCCTGGGTCGAATCGCTGACCTCGGCTTCGATGAGGCGCGCAATACCAAAATCCGCGATTTTGACCATGCCATCTTCGCGATTGAAGATAATGTTGTCGGGTTTCATATCGCGGTGAACTACGTTGCGGGCATGCGCGTAGTCGAGGGCATCCGCAAGCTGGGCAACACACTCAAGTGTTTGCTCAGGCGTAAGACGGTCACCGCGCAGCAACAGATCGCCCAGGGTGTCGCCCGAGAGCAGCTCCATCATGATGTAGGGAGCGCCTTCGATCGTGCCCACGTCGTATACGGTGACGATGTGGGGATGCGTCAGCGCACCAGCGGCTCGACCCTCACGAATAAACCGGTTCTTGTACTCCTCGTTCTGACAGTGCTCGCCCTTGAGGATTTTCAGCGCGACGGAGCGGTCGATCTGCGGATCATAGGCGCGGTAAACCAGTGCCATACCACCCTCACCGATCAGCTCGATGATCTCAAACCGCCCCAGCTTCTGTCCGACGTAATCCAATGTATTCGTGCTCCTGCCCGACTCAGATCGTAAACCAAACGCCGGCGATAGCGGCACCGATAGTGACCGCGAGCAGCATCAACAACGCTTTGGTCGAGCGACCTTTACGCGCTGGCATAGCCATCTTCGGCTCACCAATATTCTGCGTGGTTTCGAGATCCAGGGCTGAACGTTGTCGACCCTCAGGTGGCTCTCCGACCAGCACCACGGTCAGATTGTCATGCCCCCCGTTACCCAGGGCTGCCTCCATTACGGCGTCAGCCTGGGTTTCGAGGGACCGATTCATGCGTAGCGCGCTCAGGATTTCTGTGTCGCTGAGCTCATCGGTCACACCGTCTGTGCACAAGAGAATGGACTGGCCCTGTTTGAGCTTTCCCGACGTAACGCTGGCATCGCTGTGGTTGGAACCTGATACGCCCAGGGATCGACTCAGGGCATGGCGCTGGGGATGATTTGCCGCTTGCTCGGGCGCAATGGCACCGCTTTGAAGCAATTCATTGACGGCGCTGTGATCGGTAGTGAGCTGGCGCAACTGGCCATCAAACAGATAGGCGCGACTGTCGCCAACCCAGGCAATTTCGTACTCGCTCCCATCCAGGCGCAACGCAACCACGGTTGTGCCCATATTACTGTCGCTCTCGCGACGCTGAATTTCATCGAGTACTTCGCGGTGCGCATGCTCGATCGCACTGGTCAGCGATGCGCCCTGGCCTACGTCCCGCTCTATCACATCACAGGCAATGGCAGAGGCTATCTCTCCTTCGCTGTGTCCACCGAGACCGTCTGCCACCACCCACAAACCCAGCTGCGGTGCAGCGGCGTAGCTGTCTTCGTTAGAGGAGCGCCGAAGACCAGGATGTGTTTTGGCTGCAAATGGCATCATCAAGTGACGTTCTCAAACATTCCCGGCCCCGGCAAGTACGCCCAGTCTATCTCAGGTAACGCAAAATGGTGGCGTTACTGGAATCCGCGTGCTCAGCCATCGATATCAGCTTCCCGCGTATTCACTATCGCCATCGTGATCAGTCCTGTCGGCACAGCGAACACACCCAGTCCCACCATCAACGTGAAGAACGTGAATATTTTTCCACCCACCGTCACAGGGTACACATCCCCGTAGCCTACGGTGGTCAATGTGGCGAGCGCCCACCAGAACGCGTGGAACACAGAAGCAAAAGTTTCTGGCTGTGCATCACGCTCAAAGAAATAGATGCCCACGGCCGCCAGGTAGAACACGAACAGAGCACCCACGCCAAATACCGCCAGATCCACACGCACCATGCGAAAGGCGCTGGAAATACGTCGCACCGCGTCGACGTATCGTACCAGTTTGAACAGACGAAAGAGCCGGAACAGCCAGAACACGCGCAGACTGCGCAGGTCCACGGCAAACTGCAGGTAGAAGGGCAGGATCACAAGCAGATCAATAATGCCGAAGAAACTGAACACAAAGCCGAGTCGGTCTTCGGCGATCCAAAGGCGCAACAGATACTCGAAGGTAAAGACCGAGATGGCGAGGACCTCAAAGCGCCGCAACCAGGCGCGAAAGTCCGGGCTCAGGTCCGGTAACGTCTCGACCGTGAAACCCACGATGGAAAGCACTATCAGAACCTGGACGGTCCACTGGAACCCGCGTGCCAGACCGGGCTGCGAGGTTTCGAGCGCTTTGCGAATACGTACGCGAAGACTCGTCGGCGCTGCACTCCCGGTTGTCACGCTACCAGCCCCACAGGCGCATCAGCTATTCAGGCGCGTTCAGTTCAGGCCCATGCCTATCACCAGCCCTACGGCAATCCCCAAGCCAATAAAGATGGCCGCCACCACAATACCAACAGCGCGATTGTCCTTGCCCAGTTCCGCATTGATATCGAGGGGATTGAAAGCATCAAAGATCCAGTAGCCAAGAATCATGAAGCCCAGCGTCAATGCTGTGCCGAGGCCTGCGTAGAGAAAGTTAAGTCCAATAATTGACCAGTCCATCAGCGTATTGCTTCCTTGATCTCAAAGATTCGTTCTACATAGGTCAGGGTCTCGCGAGAACGATGCCCCGTAACAAGCGGCAGGGCTTCGTTCATGGAGTCCCACTGCCGAGGGTTCAGACCCTTGTTGATCGCCTGGCGCTGTGCCTTGAGCAAGTTTCCACGGCCGGCGTTGTAGGAGCCGTACATAAACTTGAGACGCTCATCGAGTCCGCGCCCTTTCTGCCAGTAATCAAACTGGTGCTTGTTGTACCAGATGCCTGCTGCAATGTTCCAGCGCGGCTCCGCCAGACTGCCCTCAATAAGTTCTGACTTGCGCGACACCTCGGCGAAGGTGCGCGGCATGAGCTGCATGATTCCCACGGCACCCACGGGGCTCTGGGCCGATGGGTTGAGGTTGGATTCGGCGATTGCCTGCGCCTTGAAGTAATGCCAGTCGAATCCCACCCCAAAAAAACGCTTGGAATACTTGCGAAAGTGACTGTCGTAGTCCTTGTGCTCACGGTACTTTTCAAAGCCCTGGGCAAAGGCCTCGTTCCCCGTGCCAAACACGCACAGGACCACTGCAACCACCCAGCAATTTGCCCATGCGCTGAAGCCACCGCGCATATCGCGCTCCCCCGATCGGTCAGACCATCACGCGCCGCTACGCGACGCCCGGTAAACGGCTAGTACATAATGAATAAGGCTGTGGATCAAGGCATTACCCCCACCTATCCAGCACCCAACGACAGCTCCCGGTGGGCGCGCTTGATCCCTTATTACGCCTAACGCGACTTTTTCAGCGGATCAGGCTCACTGGAACGCTGTCTGCGGTACGACGGCGAGCACCACCTGCCAACAAAAACAGCGTAATACACGAGCCGCGCCAGGCGATATCGACACGGTAGGGCAATAATCGCATTTATCGATTGCCTTTTGGTTTTTAATTCATTTTACTAATTTCTCTACCCTTCCTATGGTTATTGAGCACGGTCGGTATGAACGCCGGCCTCAACAATCCGTCCGAAGTAGTGAAGGAGCAACACAAGATGATTAAAAAAACCCTGCCCCTGGCAACCGCCATTGCAGTTGCGCTTTCCGTTTCGACGCCCGCAAGCGCCGAAGCCGGAATGGGCAAGCCCCAATCGAATCTGGCATGGTGGCCGGACAGCCTTGATCTGTCGCCCCTGCGCCAGCACGAAGCCCAGTCAAACCCCCTCGGCTCCGATTTTGATTACTCCGAGGCGTTCAGCACCCTGGATCTGGATGAGATCAAGGGCGAACTGGCTACACTCATGCGCACCTCACAGGACTGGTGGCCCGCCGACTGGGGTCACTACGGTCCGCTGTTTATTCGCATGGCCTGGCACAGCGCCGGTACCTACCGCGTCAGTGACGGGCGAGGCGGTGCCGGTGGTGGCCAGCAACGCTTCGATCCACTCAACAGCTGGCCCGACAACGCCAACCTCGACAAGGCACGTCGCCTGTTGTGGCCCATCAAGCAGAAATATGGCGAGAAGATTTCCTGGGCCGACCTGATGATCCTGGCCGGCACCGTTGCCATGGAAGACATGGGCTTCAAGACCTTCGGATTCGCTGGTGGTCGTGAAGACGACTGGCAGCCAGAGCTCGTTTACTGGGGTCCCGAAGCAGAGATGATGGGTCAGGCGCGTTTTGGCGAGGATGGAAAGTTGCAGGGCCCCCTGGGCGCATCCCATATGGGCCTGATCTACGTCAATCCCGAAGGCCCGGGCGGCAATCCTGATCCCAAGGCCTCGGCGCTTCGTATTCGCGAGACCTTCGGGCGTATGGCCATGAATGACGAAGAAACGCTCGCGCTCATCGCTGGCGGCCACACTTTTGGCAAGGTCCACGGGGCCCACAAGCCAGGTGATTGCGTTGGTCGTGAACCTGCCGCAGCCCCTGTCGAAGAGCAGGGTATGGGCTGGAAAAACAGCTGCGGCAAAGGGAACGCCGAAGACACGGTAACCAGTGGCCTGGAAGGTGCGTGGACCCAAACCCCCACCCAATGGTCCATGTTCTACCTGTCCAATCTTCTCAACTTTGACTGGGAGCTGACCAAAAGTCCTGCCGGAGCCCATCAATGGGTGGCCAAGGACGGCGCTCTGGATGGCACCGTCGCGGATGCCCACGTAGAAGGCAAACGGAATGCGCCCATCATGCTCACGTCAGATCTGGCGCTCAAGGAAGACCCCGTCTACCGCGAAATTGCGGAGCGCTTCCTGGCGAATCCCGAGGAGTTTGAACTCGCCTTTGCCAAGGCATGGTTCAAGCTGACCCACCGCGATATGGGCCCGAAAGCGCGCTATCTGGGTGACCTGGTGCCCGACGCGGATCTGGTGTGGCAGGACCCGCTGCCCGAAGCCGATTACAAAATGATCGATCAGCGCGACGAAGAAAAGCTTCAGAACATGATTCTGGACTCCGGCTTGAGTAATGCTGACCTTGTTCGCACGGCCTGGGCTTCCGCATCGAGCTACCGCGATACCGACATGCGAGGCGGCGCCAACGGTGCACGCATCCGTCTCGCACCACAGAAGGACTGGGCGGTAAACGATCCGAAAGAACTGAGCCGCGTGCTGGGCGTGCTGGAAGGCATCCAGAAGGAATTCAATGGTGGCAAGTTCCGTCGAACGAAGGTATCCATGGCGGATCTGATCGTGCTGGCTGGTAACGTGGGTGTCGCCAGGGCGGCGAAGGAAGCCGGCTACGAAGTGGAGATTCCCTTCACTCCCGGTCGTGTAGACGCCACCCAGGAAATGACCGACGTCGACGCGTTCGACGAACTGCGTCCCATGGCCGATGGTTTCCGCAACTGGTACGCCACCAACAACTATCTCTCACCAGCGGATCTGCTGGTCGACAAGGCGGACCTGCTGGGTCTGACGGTACCTGAGATGACGGTGCTGGTCGGCGGCATGCGCGCCCTGGATGCCAACGCAGGCGGTGTGAAACACGGCGTATTCACGGCGGAGCCGGGCACGCTGGGTAATGACTTCTTCGTGAACCTGCTGGACATGAATACGCAGTGGGCTCCCGCGGAAGGACAACCCTATGTGTTTGAAGGCCGCGACCGCAAGACCGGTGAAATGAAGTGGTCCGCTACCGAGGTCGACCTGGTCTTTGGCTCCAATGCAGAACTGCGTGCGGTGGCTGAGGTGTACGCCTTTGACGGTGCCGAAGAGAAGTTCGTTCAGGACTTCGTCGACGTCTGGACGAAGGTGATGAACGCCGATCGCTTCGATCTGCGTGACTGAAGATTCCTGACTTTTGCTGACGCGAAGCGGCCCTACGGGGCCGCTTTTTTTTGGGCTTGTCTGAACAAGTTTGTCCCATGCCCATCGCGGGACACAACCCTGTTTTCACCTCGAACCCGGTGTTATCGTGCGGCTGGCCAGCGAGTCTGGCATCACTAACTTCGCGCCCGAGTAACGACGCGTTCCAGGCAACCAATCCGGGGAGGGCCCGCTACACATGAGTAGCGAGCTGAACAGTTTTTTAAAACAGGGTTTTGATGCGCTCAATCGCGGTGCCTTGGACGAGGCGGGTGAGGCTTGTCGAACCGCGATTCAGTTTGCTCCGGATTCGCCCCAGGCCCACTTTCTCGTTGGGCTGGTCGCGCTGGAAACCAGCGAACGTGCCCTGGCTCATCGCGCATTCAAGTCGGTTATCAAGCTCGACAGAGACCACGCCGCTGCCTGGGCCCACCTGGCGAGACTGAACTCGAGTGAAGGTCGCGTTGCGCAAGCCGAGCTTGCCCTGCGGGAGACCCGCAGGATCAAGCCTCGTGACCCCATGGTGCTCGATCTGATCGGCACGGTTTTATCGCAACTTGGTGAGTACGAGGCAGCAAAGGCCTTCTTCGCCCGCGCCAACACTACGGCACCAAAGCAGCCGCAATACATGATGAACCTCGCCAACAACCTGGTTTTTCTCGGTGAGATCGATACGGCAGCGGCTATCTTTCGTGATGTCATCGCACTACAGCCCAATTCGCCCCAGGCGCACTGGGGCCTGGCCAATGCCGTCAAGGCTGTGGATGACCGCCACATCAAGCAGATGCAGAAACTGCTCCAGCCCAATCGGCGTAATCCCCGGGGTCTGGGATTTCTTAACTATGCCATCGGTAAAGAAAACGAAGATCTGGGGAACTGGTCCGAGGCGTTCGACGCCTTTGCCGCAGGTGCAAAGGCTCGGCGCACAACGGTGGAGTATGACGAAGCGGCAGAAATCGAGATGTTCGCGGCGCTCAAGTCGTTGTTCACATCCGAATGGCTGAGCCGCTGTTCACCCGGGCACCCCGATAAGTCGCCGATCTTTGTGCTGGGCCAGCCGAGAACCGGGACCACGCTGATCGAGCGCATCATAACCAGCCACTCCCAGGTTCACTCCGCAGGCGAGTTGCAGCAGTTTGGGCTGGCAATACGACGATTGACCGCTCATGAGAACCCAAAACGCTTCAGCGTCGAGCTATTCAGGGGCGCCGCGGACCTGGACCCCCGTAAAGTGGGGGAGACCTACCTGCAGACGGCGGCAAGAATGAGAGGGCGGACACCACGGTTCGTCGATAAACTGCCGGTCAATTATCTGAATATCCCGCTGATACTTGCCGCACTGCCCAATGCCCGGATTGTGCACCTGGTCCGCGACCCCATGGACGCCTGCTTCGCCAGTTTCAAACAGCTGTTCGCGGACGCTTACCTGCATTCTTATGACCAGCAAGAAATGGCAAGACACCACGCGCGATACCGGGATTTGATGGCGTACTTTCACCAGGCATTCCCCGGTCGCATCATCGATGTGAGCTATGAGGATACGGCACGGGATCTGGAGCCCAATGCGCGCGCCCTGATCGAACGCTTGGGCCTTCCCTGGGAGGACGCATGCCTGAACTTTCACGAATCCCGGGAGGGGGTGGCAACAGCGAGCGCGGTGCAGGTGCGTGAACCGGCCCACACTCGCTCCATCGGACGTTGGCGTCGCTACGAACGGCAACTGGAGCCCATGCGGTCTGCACTGGCTCAACAGGGAATCGCGATTTCCGAATAATCGTTTCCCGCGACTTTTGACCGCGGATTTTTACTGTACAAAAGTTCCCGGTACTTGCTAACTTCAGCGATATCGGTTGGACATGTATCTACGCTGTCGCCCAGTGATTCAGCATTCTTTCGGAGAACATTGCATGACTCAGCATCCCCCGCGTGTATTTCGCAGGCTGTCGCTCCCTGTCGCGGTATCGGCGGCCATTGTCGGTAGCCAGTCCTACGCTCAGGTGCTCGAAGAAGTCGTCGTGACGGCGACCAAGCGCGAAGAGAGCGTTATGGATGTACCCCTGGCGATCACGGCCCTGTCAGGGGATTTCGTAATGAGCACCAACCTCAACGATGTGAAGGACCTGATTTCCTACACGCCCGGCGTCAGTGGTAATTCCCAGGATTCATACATCGATGCGGTATCTGTGCGTGGTGTGCGTACCCAGGATTTCGGTGTGGGCGGCGACCCCTCTTCGGCGTTCTTCAAAAATGATCTTTACGAAGGTCGCAACGGCGCGGTAGTCACCAGCCTTTATGACATTGAGCGCGCCGAAATTCTGCGCGGACCCCAGGGCTTCCTCTTTGGCCGCAACGCGATTGCCGGGGCTTTCAGCGTCTATACCAAGAAGGCCGAGATCGGCGCCACCGATGGCTACATCGACCTCGACGTCGGTGAGCGCGGCCATCTTGTAACCGAAGGCGCGATCAACCTACCAATCAGCGACAGCCTGGCTACCCGGATTTCTGGTTACTACTCTCAGGAAGATGGCTTTGCACGTAACTTCGCCACGAACCGGGACGAGATCGAACATGAAAAATGGGCGCTGCGCTGGTCTACGAAGTACGAGACCGACAAGCTGAGTGTTGACGCTGTTGTCGAGTATGAGGAGCGAGAGCAGTCGGGTTCGATGTATCGAGCCATCGACACGGGGGATATCTGGGATACGTTCGACGAGTACATCGTGGACGATACAACGCTTCGAGGCAGCAACGAAGATATTGATTCGGACATCAGCCAGGGAGACCAGGATGACGCAGACATTCTGACCCTGGGCCTGTTCATCAACTACGACCTGGGCTTTGCCACGCTGACGTCCAATACCGGCTACAAGGATCACGATTACTACTACAAGGAAGACTACGACGGCACTCCTCTGGTCATTAACAACTTTCAGTTTGATCAGAGCGGCGAGTACTTCCAGCAGGAATTGCGCCTGACCTCCAACAGCGAGGGACCACTGGGCTGGTATACCGGCGTCAGCTACTACAAAGAGGATTTGGACGCATCGTTCACAAATATTGGCTCTCAAGACCTGATCTGCCAGTACTACATGAACAGTTACTACGATTCGTTTTATCAGGAGTATTACGGCTACAGCTACAACCCCGAGTTTGCGAGCTGCGCCGAAGTCCCCTACTACTACGATTTTTACCCGTCCGCCGATGGAAACCACACGGAACCCGGTTTCATCAAAGGCAAATACACCGGCTGGGCGGCCTATGTAAGCGTCGACTACGAGCTGTCAGATACACTGAGTCTTGAAGTTGGTCTACGCTACACCGAAGACGAGAAAGAGTTCGGTACATTGGTACCGGAACCGGACAGCTATCTCGGACCCTACGTAATTTACGGGTTCGCCACCGCAGAGTACATCACCGACAAGCAGAGCTGGGATGATGTGACGGGCCGGGCGATTCTGACCTGGACCCCTGGCGAAGACACGATGTATTTCGCGAGTTATACGCAGGGCTTCAAGTCCGGTGGCTTCGGCAGCTTCTGGATCGAGGACGCCAACGGAAACGTACCCGCCTACGATACCGGCATTACGCAGGCAGATGGCTACCTACCCGGAACCTTTGAACCTGAGACCGTAGACTCGTATGAAATCGGGATGAAGACCAGCTACCTCGACGGTATGGGCAATTTCGACCTGACGTTGTTTATGTACGACTATCAGGACATGCAGGTGATTTCCTACGTCACGGTCGAAGAGACCGGGGCATTTGCGGGGCGTGTGCTGAATGTGGGTGAGACCGAAGGCTATGGCATCGAGGCGTCGACAACCATAGCGCTCAACGACAACTTCACACTATATCTGGCCGCCGGCTACCTCGATACAGAAGCCACCGGCATTCAGGATATCTGTGGTCTTGAAGACGCGAACGGCTGTGAAGGCGGCCCGCTCTTCTGGGCGCCTGAGTTTACTGCTGCCGGCAAGCTGGACGCGTACTTCCCCACCGATGGGGGCGCTTTCACGGGCAGCTTCGAAATGTTTTACGAAGACGAGCGAGGGGGCAGTTGGGAGGGAAATCCAGAGGGAATTATCGACGCCTTCGCCATCGCCAATCTTCGTATCGGCTTTGAATCCAGCAGCAACTGGTATGTCACTGCCTACGCGGAAAACCTGTTCGATGAATTTACCTGGGATGGTTACAACGCCAATGGCGGCATCATACCGTCACATTTCTTCGGCCCCATGCGGCCGAGGACGTTCGGCGTGATGCTGGGGATGAGTTGGGACTGATTCATCTGAACGATTAACCAGAATCTGAACGTCAAACGCCCCAGCCAAAAGTGGATGGGGCGTTTTTTTTCGCCTTGCGACGGTGTGCCCCTCTTTATGTATAGGGCCCGCCCCTGTTTATGGGTGTGAGAGCCTGCCCCGCTTTATCGGGTACCGTAGGTCATCACCAACTACCGACCGACGAAGAACCACCAATAAAGAAGCCCTGCCAGCGTGTACTGACAGGGCTCTGATTTGGCGCCTGGCGATGACCTACATTGGGTGGCGAGTTGCACTCGCCATCGCTACGCGACTGCTTCGCATCCCCCTCCCCGTTCCTTTGGAACAGGGTCGGTGGTCCTGCCCTTTGGGTGCGCATGACCCGGGTAGGGAGAGAGAATCAACGCATCCTAAAAAGCAAAACCCCCTACAG
>JAUIMF010000067.1 GCA_030433415.1 Gammaproteobacteria bacterium
GCCCGTGGTGTCCGTATCTGCTGCCGCAACGCCCGCCGCCCGGATAATACCCAGGGCCTTTGCGCTGATGCGATCAACCTCTGCCCGGGCTACTGCGGCCTGCTCGTGCTCCTCGACGATCTCCATACGCAGCATCGCCATGTCGGGGGCTACGCGACGCTCTGCCTCACCGGTGATCTGAATACTGCGCTCGTCTTCGGCGGAGGCGGGCAACGCCTGCAGTATTAGCGCGGCCAAAAGACCCAGCGCTGTCATGACCAGCGCATTTCGTGACGGGATGATGGACTGCTTGGCAAGAGGGAGGTTCATGGCCGTACCTTGATATTGGGATTACTCTGCTATGACTCCCAACTGGCGCTCCGGTTCCCGCTCGGTGAAAACAAGCGTGGCGGCGCTACTCGCCCAGAGAAGCCTGACCCGGTTGATCTGTCCTTCCTGATGATCCATGAGCACCGTATTGCGCAGGCTGAGGATCTGCTCCCGATCGGCGGCAATCGAGAAGTAGATCCAGCTTTCACCGTAGGCCACATCACGCCCCAGCACTTCCGGCGCGGCCGCGTGGCCTGCGGGTTGCAGGACAAAGTGTTGCGCCAGGTAGCTGGCCAGTTGCTCGCGAACGACGGGAGTGTTGACCAGTACGACGGTCGTTCCCGCCCTACGCGACAGCGCCGCCTCGAGGTCCTCAGGGATTACGCGCAGCGCGACATCCAGAGTGCCTTCAGCGGACCACTCGACTTCGGCATAACTGTGATGGGCGGGATGGGCTGAGCCCTGCGCGGCCCACAGCAGCCCAAGCAGCGCAGCAACCCATACTGAGGTGAGCTTCACTGGATGGGCTGCTTCCACTGCTCCTCATCGTAGCGACGCATGGGGTTGGGGTCTTCACTTTCTTTGAACAGCTGGAAGCGACTGGGCGTCACACGGGGCGGCCAGTGATTGTCCAGTTCGTTCGCGTCGGCGGTGCGTCGCTGCGGATCAAAGCTGATGCTAGTAATCTCGCGCTCTCTCACGAACACCTTGGTGACCCGGTCTGCGTCGCGACGCCAGATTTCGGCGGGGATCAGCAGCTCTTCACTCTCACCATCAGCGTATTCGATGCGCAGGGGCAGGGGAGTGACCAGTCCACCCTTGTTGACGAAGGTGACGGCGTAGAAGTTCGCCTTCTCACTCAGCAGGGCCAGCTCGCGTTCCGTGAGTTTCTCCTGCAGGGCTTCGTACTGGGCGTAGTCCCAGGGCGTTACAGCGTACTCGTCGTAGTTTGAGTAAAAGTCCTCAAGCTCCGGGTTGCGTTCAACCAGGGTTTGGATGCCCTCGTTGCGCTGACGCGTGATGCCGGTCTCGCGCTCTTCTTCCTGCGCTCGCTGCCAGGGCTTCTCGATATCCGGATTGCGACTGTCGATCTGGTACAGCTTGACGGATTCGATGCCGACATCCACGTGACCCGTACCGTAGAACCAGCCGCGCCAGAACCAGTCCAGGTCAACAGCAGAGGCGTCTTCCATGGAGCGGAAAAAATCCGCGGGCGTGGGGCGCTTGAACTTCCAGCGCTGCGCGTACTCCCGAAAAGCGTGGTCAAACAGTTCCCGGCCCATGATGGTCTCGCGCAGAATATTCAGTGCCGTCGCTGGCTTGCCGTAGGCGTTGTTGCCGAACTGAAAGATGGACTCGGAATTGGTCATGATCGGCACCTGACGGTCGCTGATCATGTAGGGCACCATTTTCTCGGGTTCGCCGCGCCGTGAGGGGTAGTCGTCTTCCCATTCGGACTCGGCGAGGAATTGCAGGAAACTGTTCAGGCCCTCGTCCATCCAGGTCCACTGGCGTTCGTCGGAATTCACAATCATGGGGAAGTAGTTGTGCCCGACCTCATGAATAATCACCGAAATCAGGCCGTACTTGCTGCGCTCCCAAGTCTTGTCTCCGCTTTTCTGCCGTTCGTCCCAGTAGGTGCCGTCCGCATAGGGGCGGGGCTTGTTGAAGGTGATCATGGGGTATTCCATGCCGCCCACCGGGCCATTCACCGAGATAGACACGGGGTAGGGGTAGTCAAAGGTGTAGCGGCTGTACACGTCCATAGTGTGCACGATGGCGGGCGTTGAATACTGGCTCCACAGCGGCTCCGCCTCGTTGGGATAGAACGACATGGCCATCACGTTGCGCTCGCCATTCACGACGGTCTGGGCATCCCAGATGAACTTGCGTGACGAGGCGAACGCCACATCGCGCACATTCTCTGCACGGAAGCGCCAGGTCTTCTCGCCCGCGGTGCGACGGCTCTCATTGGCTCGGGCTTCATCGGGCGTCACGATGAAGCGCTGCCCCCCCGGCTCCCGGGCTGCATTGAAGCGCTCGAGTTGCTCGGGTGAGAGGACTTCATCGGCATTTTGCAGCTCGCCTGTGGCCGCAACGATATGATCTGCCGGTACCGTAATCGCCAGGTCGTAATCCCCCAGCTCCAGCGTGAACTCGCCGTTACCAAGGAACTGCTTGTGCTGCCAGCCCTCGTAATCCGTGTAGGCGGCCATGCGCGGGTACCACTGGGCGATTTCATAGATGTAGTTGTCATCGGCGGCAAAGTATTCGTAGCCGCCGCGCGCCTTGATCAGCGTTGCATCAACAATATTGTGGGACCAGCCCACGCTGAAGGTGTAGCTGCTGCCGGCCTTGATCGGGGAGGGCAGATCAATGCGCAGCATGGTCTTGTTCACGGTGTAGCGCAGATCCGTGCCGCGCTCATCGCGCACAAAGGCGATGCGCGCACCGCCGTCGAAGCGCTCCTGTTCCACCATGGTGGCCACGCGTCCGTAGCTCAGGTTCTCGAAGCTGCTGGTGGTCTGGGTCAATGTGGCGTCCGAGCCCAGGGCGTAGCGGTTCTGGTCCAGCTGCAACCAGAGGTAGCTCAGGTCATGGGGGCTGCGGTTGTGATAGGTGATGGTTTCGCTGCCTTCGATTCGTTGGGCCTCATCGTCAACCCGCACGGTAATGGAGTAATCCGCCCGCTGCTGCCAGTAGTCAGGCCCCGGCGCGCCGCTGGCCAGACGGGTCTCGGTGGGTGTGTCCAGCAGGTGTCCGAGCTGGCTGAATGCCACCGCGCCACCCTCTGCGAGGGAGTGCTGCGCCAGAAGCAACATGATGGCGGTAAATGCGGATAGAATATTTCGCTTAAACATAAACTTACGCCTGAATCTGGTGGTAGGGCCTGAAGTTTGGCCTGCGATGTGAAAGCGCGGGATTATAGTCCTGTGCCACCGCGAAAGACAGGTTTCAGCCACCCTTGAGGGGGTAGGCGCTGGCGACGAACAGGGCTAGAGCGGATAATCAGGGTTTTGGAGAGGAATACCGTGTGGCGACGCTGCTGATGCGCCATGCAGACACGCTGGTCTGCATGGACGACGAAGGACGGGAGATACCGGACGGCGGGCTGTTCGCTCGCGACGGCGTCATTGAGGCCGTCGGCACCAGCGCGGAGCTTCCCACCACGGCAGATCGTGTGATCGATCTGCAGGGGCACGTGCTGATGCCCGGGCTGGTCAACACGCACCATCATCTCTACCAGAACCTCACACGCTTGCTGCCTGCCGCCCAGAACGCCCCCCTGTTTGGTTGGCTGCAATCGCTGTACCCCGTCTGGGAGCGTCTTACGCCCGAGGCCTTTCGCGTGTCGGCCCAGATCGGGATTGCGGAACTGCTGCTGTCGGGTTGCACCACGACGTCGGACCACCAGTACATCTTTCCCAATACCGCGCGTCTTGACGATACGATCGACGCCGCCGCCGAGACCGGCATTCGCTTTCACGCCTTGCGCGGAAGTATGAGCGTCGGCGTCAGTGACGGCGGCCTGCCGCCGGATACCCTGGTAGAGAGTGAGGCGTCGATTCTGCGCGACAGTGAGCGACTGATCGACCGTGTTCACGACGCCTCGGCTCACTCCCGCTGCCAGATCGCCCTGGCGCCTTGTTCCCCGTTTTCGGTGAGTCCCCAACTGATGCGCGACTCCGCGACGCTTGCCCGACAGCGTGGCGTGCGCCTGCATACCCATCTGGCCGAAAACACCGAGGACGTGGCCTACAGTCGCGAGCGCTTCAATATGACGCCCGGAGAGTACGCCGAGGATCTGGGGTGGGTTGGCGATGACGTGTGGCACGCCCACTGCGTACAGCTTGATGACGGCGACCTGCATCGCTTTGCCGAGACGGGCACGGGTGTAGCGCACTGTCCGTGCTCAAATATGCGTCTTGCATCGGGTATAGCACCGGTCATGAAAATGCTTGGCGTGGGGGTGCCCGTCGGTCTTGGTGTGGACGGTTCATCGTCCAATGACAGCGGGCATCTGCTGGCAGAAGCCCGCCAGGCCCTGTTGCTGCAACGATTGCGTGAGGGTGCCGATGCCTGCACCGTGCGTGACATGCTGCGAGTCGCCTCCCGCGGAGGTGCGCGGGTGCTGGGCCGCCACGATCATCTCGGTCAGCTTACACCGGGATATCAGGCTGATTGCACCGCCTTTGCGGTAAACGATCTGTGGCATGCGGGGGCCGTACACGACCCCGTGGCCAGCCTTTTGCTCTGCAATACGGGAACCGCCGCCTACACCGTAGTGGGAGGCGACGTTGTCGTGGATAGGGGCAAAATCACCACGCTGGACCTGCCGCCGCTACTCGAGACCCACCGGGCCATGGCCCAGCGCCTGGCCGCGGGCGAGCTGGCCTGAGCACTTACTCGTAGGCTCTTCCGCGCATCGGTAAGCGGCGCTCCATCGCCCGTGAGGCGTTGGTGGCAGGTCGCACGCCATTGGACAGATCGTCCAGGTATTCGCACCAGCCGCTATTGTTTGGCAGCGCCTTCACAGGTGGCAGTGCCGCCAACTCCGCTGAGAAATCCACGTCTGGCAGCATCGCGGACAGCGCGAACTCCAGGCGTTGGCGGATTCGAGGAATCGAAACCCGGTTTCGCTGGCCCCATGCCATCACATAGTCGTCGCACTCGATCTCGTCGCTGTCACCCTCGGGTACGTTGGCAAAGGCGGTATCGCGATGAGTGTCAAAGTAGGTGGCCATCATGAATTCCTCGACCAGCATGGCGAGGTCTTCAAACTGCGTGCTGAATGCATAGAGGTCCGTTGCTCGGTCGCTGCCGAAGAACCCACCGATCTGCCTGGGCGTATACGCCGCTTCTTCAGGAGTGGGGTCATAGCCCTGAAAGAGTACGCCGGCCACCCCGAAAAGCTCCGGCGAGAGCAGCGGTGATTCCTCGGTCAGGCCATCAGAAATTCCCGTCAAATTCAGCTGATACGGCGACAGAAAACGGTTCAACTGATCGAACTCTGACGAGGGAATCGCGTCATTGGCGTGAACGAATTCGTGGAACAATACGGCAGCTGCATAGGGCAGGGCCTGTTCGAGGGTGCGCGCACCGTTTTCGTCCGTATCGAAGGCGCGGGCACCAACACTCTCACCATCGCGGACATAGCGCGCCAGATCCGTGAAGCTGACCCGGCTGGCAAACTCGCGTCGATAATCCTCTTCTTCACTCACCGTGGCGTACTCATCTGCCGTCAACCAGAAAAAGTCCGGATCGAGATAGACCGCGTTGGTGACACCGTCGAAGTAGGCGGGACGCACGGCATCGGAGATGACAATGGCAGACACGCTGCGGGCAAGCGTAAACAGCATGTCAGGCATCTGTTGCAAAAACTGTTCGAAGCGCTCTGCCATCCAGTCATGGGTGACAACGGTGCGGCTCATCAGATCGTCCACCGTCGGCAACACCGCAGCATCGCCGAGCAACGGCAATTCATATAAAGAGCAAAGGTCAGGGACGTATACTGGGGTCAGGCAATAAACGAGATCTTCGGCCCAGGGGCTGTCACTCATCGCGGGTTTCAGAGGCGCGCGTTCCACGAGCAGAAGGCTGTCGATCGCGAGTGTGTCGGCGGACAGATCCCACTCAATATCTTCACGAAGGCGCTGCCACAGAAATTCTTCGCCACGAAACTCGCTCGCAAACTCCGTGGAGGACCAGCGCACAACATCTTTATAGTTGGTGACGCCATCGCCATTGATGTCGTGTACAACCCGCGCCGCGGCCTCGTCGAGAGCACGGGCCAGCTCCGCATCAGACATATCGTCAAGGTCCGGCAGCAGATACTGGTAGATCGCCTCGGTCATGACCGAGATGCGCGGCATGCCACGTAGGTGGCTGCCTCTCAGGATCGCATGCCAGGTGCCAAGAATCGGTTCGCCCTGGCCATCGCGTTGCTGGTCAGTGTTGTAGTCATAGTCGAGACCACCGGTCGCCGTGACGAGGTAATACTTACGTTTTTCGAAATCGTCGCGCGGCAGATCGACGGCCCCCATGAACTGGAGTTTTTCGACTTCGGGCAGCTCGGCCCAATCTGCGGCACCAAATACCGCTTCGGTCTGTTCCTGGGAGTACGAGCTCGCGTTTTCGACCAAAGGATCGCCACCGCGTAGCGGCGCAATCGTGACGGTGGCTCCGGTAACGGGGCCGTACAGTTCCACGAACAGGCAGCCTTGCAGGAGTGCGGGGAGCGTGACAAACGCAACACGGGCCAGCCAGCGGATCGACATCGTTGTTTGCCTTATCGTTATCGGGTGAGCGGAGAGACCAAGACTATACGTGAATCGCAGTAAACTGAACGAAGAATTTACTCCGACTTCTCTTCGCCAAAGAGCCAGCGCTCCAGGTGAGGTTTTACGAAACGCGGAAACAGCATAAAGGCCAGGACCAGCAGCGCCAAGCCGATGGGAGGCTGCCACTGCACAAAGAATACGGGCCAGGTAAAGGCCAGCACGGTGTTGCGGATCGTATCGACGAACACCTCGACGCCAAAGCCGATGATGGCCCCCGCGTCATAGCTATCCAGGTTGAAAAAGCCGGGGATGTCGTCCAGCAGCAGCTCCGTGACCTCCAGATATAGAAACGACAGGGCGAAGCCCACGGCATAGAGTCCACCTCCACGCAGTTTCCAAATTTTGCGAAACCAGCGAAAAAGAAACTCGCGAAGCGTGTCGACCACACCGTCGGGCCCAAGCAGTGCCTCGCGCCCCATTTCACCCGCGGCGCGGGCCTCTTCTCCGAGCCGTTGGCGAATCGACGCGTACGCCTCTCGATCGCGCGGCGGCTCAGGGTGCGGATCGTTTGGGGGCTCTGCCATTGGCCTAGTTGCCAGCGCTCAGCGAAGCGATCCATTGGGCGACAAGCACGCGCTCTTCGTCGGTCATGCCGGTTTTGTTCATGAAGGGCATATCGTGGCTGTCGATGCTGCGAGCACGGATACGTGGTGCCCACTGTTGCATCTGTTCCATGCTGTCGAGCATCACTCCACCGGGGGGCGTGGTGAATACGTCGTCAGTGGGACTGGCAGCATGGCAGGTGGTGCAGCGCTCGCGGATGATACCTTCGGCGCGGGTTGCCAACTGAGAGGAACTGAGCTGCGCGGGCGCGTCCAGCTTCACGGGACGAGGTGCAATGGCTACCGCGAGCACGAGCGTAGCAGCGATGGCCACACCCAGGAACACAGGTTTATTGATGCCATGGTGGCGCAGCACAAAATACTGTCGCGAAATCGCCGTGATCACCACAATAACCAGCAGCACGAGCCAGTTCAGCGCGTGGCCATAGGTCATGGGGTAATGATTACTGATCATGATGAACAGCAGGGGCAGGGTGAGATAGGTGTTGTGCGTAGAGCGCAGCTTGGCTTTGGCACCCCAGGAAGGATCGATGGGGTTACCCGCTTCGAGCGCTGCCACCAGTTTGCGCTGCCCCGGCATGATCACCATGGCCACATTTGCCACCATGATCGTGCCGATGATGGCACCGAAGTGAATATAGGCGCCGCGGCCACTGAACAAAGCCGTCAGGCCCCAGGCCAGACCGCCCGCGAACGCCAGCAACACGATGCCCAGCAACCAGCCATTGCGCGACAGGGGGCTGGAGCACAGACCCGAATAAATGACCCAACTGCCCACCAGAAACGCAATCCCCAGGCCAATGGCCTCTGCGGCGCTGAGATCCGCAACGCGCCGATCGATGAGATAGGATTCGGCGCCGTAGTAGTAGATCACCGCCAACAGCAGAATCCCGGTGATCCAGGTGCTGTAGGCCTCCCACTTGAACCAGTGCAGGTGCTTCGGCATGACTTCGGGGGCACCATGATATTTGGCCACCTCATAGATGCCTCCGCCGTGCACGGCCCACAGATCGCCCTTGATGCCTTTGTCTTTCTTCCACTGCGGAGGATCTTCCAGGCTGTTGTCCAGCCAGATGAAGTAAAACGACGCGCCGATCCAAGCGATGCCGGTGATGACGTGGAGCCAGCGGATGATAAGGCTGATCCAGTCGGCGATGTAGCTTTCCATGTATCGTTTCCAGCAGGTGTCAGTGGATAGGCGGGATGGTCCCGTCCCGGCGATGCGCGCACGCTCCCATGATCCAGGTTTCACGCACGACCCGATCATCCCCAAGGGTAGAAAGTACAAAGAGCTTTTCAAACAGGTCGTCCGTCGCTTCGATGCGGCGCTTGAGCAACGGTGTTGGGGCCATGTCCAGCACCACAAAGTCCGCCTCTTTGCCCGGCAGAAAATTCCCCAGCTTGTCTTCAAGGTCCAGCGCGCGGGCACCGCCGAGCGTTGCGAGGTAGAAGCTCTTGAACGGCGTGAGGGACTGCCCCTGTAACTGCTGCACTTTGTAGGCCTCGTCCATGGTCTCGAGCATTGAAAGGCTGGTGCCAGCGCCTATATCGGTGCCAAGACCCACGTGCACGCCGTGGTGCTGGGCCCTGCCAAGGGGGAACAGACCGGATCCCAGAAAGAGGTTGGATGTGGGGCAGAACGCGATATTGGACTCGGTGTCCGCCATGCGCTGCCACTCCATGTCACTCAAGTGTATGCAGTGAGCAAACACGCTACGGCGACCGAGCAATCCGGCATCGTCGTAGCAGTGCAGGTAGTGTTCATGGTCCGGAAACAGTTCCTCAACCCAGGCGATTTCGTTGACGTTTTCGGACATGTGCGTATGCAGGTAAACCCCGGGATACTCGCGCAGCAATCGTCCGGCGGCGGCGAGCTGTTCGGGTGATGAGGTGGGAGCGAAGCGCGGGGTCACGGCATAGCGCAGACGGCCACGACCGTGCCAGGTCTCTATGAGGCGCCGGCTGTCTTTGTAAGCGCTTTGCGGATCGTCGCGCAGATACTCCGGGGCATTGCGGTCCATCAGCACTTTGCCCGAGATCATGCAGAGACCCCGCGCTTCGGATGCCTCGAAGAAAGCGTCGACGGACTGCGGATGGACCGTGGCGAAAACGAGCGCCGTAGTGGTTCCGTTGCAGAGCAACTCATTCAGGAATGCGTCGGCGACCTCCCGTGCGTGGGCCTTGTCGCTGAATTTGGCCTCGGTGGGGAATACGTAGCGATCGAGCCATTCCAACAGCTGCTCGCCATGCGCACCTACGATATCCAGCTGTGGATAGTGCACGTGGGTGTCGATAAATCCGGGCACGATCAGGGCGTCGTCATGCTCGATCACTTGTACATCCGGTGCAAGCGCAGCCATCACCTGGCGGGCCGGGCCAGCAGCAAGCACATGGCCGTCTTCTATGACGAGGGCGCCGTCTTCGCTGTACCGATAGCTCTCGTCACCTGCGATGGCGGGGTCATCGAGAAAATGCAGAAGGGCGCCGCGGTGGACGGTGATCGTCATGGGAGCACCAGTTCCACGGGTGATTGCAGTGTGTATTCCTCGCAGTTTTCGCCATCCCCGATGCGATCGACCACAACGAAATCCGACGCTTTGTGAAGCGCGAGCAAATAGTGGTGCCAGGTCCCCCGGTGGTAATTGATGCTCTGGTCGCCGCGAGCGATAAACCCGCGCAGGGCCGTTTCATCGAAGTCTCCGGGCGGGGCGACGACAATGGCATAGGGGTTGCCACTAACGTTGATAAAGGCCTGGCTGCCCAGGGGATGACGTTCGAGAAAACGCAGCACAAAGCCCGGTTCCACGGGAGTTGCACGAAAGAGACTCAGAATCGCCGCGCCGTCGTGGGAGCCGCAGTCGACCGTTGCCAGGGCATGGTGCCGCTGCGTGCGACCCTCGTTGATCGCAAACTGTTCGCAGGGGCTCGCGCTGTCAATCACATCGCCAAACGGTGCGAACGCCTGCGTGGTCAGCGGCTCAAGCTGCAATCCGGCCATCGACTCAGCTACCGCGGTACGTGGAATAACCAAACGGCGAGAGCAGCAGGGGAATGTGGTAGTGATCACCGTCTGCCGGAAGCTGGAATACAACATCGACCCAGGGATAGAACACGGCCCCGCCCTGGCCTTCGAAATAGGCGGCGGTGGCAAAGTGCATGCGATAGGTGCCGGCGTCCAGGATGCGGCCGGACTCCAGCAGCTCGGGCACGCGACCATCGCTGTTGGTCTCGCCCGCTGCCAGCAGCGTCCAGGCGTCGTCGTCGAGGCGGTAGAGGGCCAGGGACACACCTTCAGCGGGACAACCCCTGGCCGTGTCCAGAATATGAGTAGTGATCTGGCTCATGGCAGTTTCTCCAGTCGCAGCTGCATGATTTTGCGTTGCTCTTCACCGGCAATGCGCAGTTCGTCGGCTCGATCATTGTTAAGCCGTGCCTCGAGCAGGTCGCACATTTCTTCCGCTGATTTGCCCGTGGCGCAGACAATGAAGATAAATCCAAACCGTTCTTCGTAAGCGGTATTGCCCGCAGCCAGACGCTCGATGATTTCATCCGTGGCGCTGCCTACGGACGATTGCTCGTGGGCAGCCAGAGACGCCGTGCTCGCATACTTGGCCTTGAGGGAACTCACATCGCCGATCTTGGGGTGCCCCTCGAACGCTTCGAGCAAATCAGGCTCGGACATGCGCGCCCATACGGCATCAGCAGCGGCGCGAAGTTGAGCTTCATCCGTGAACGGTCGCTGACCCAGCACACCATCAATCCATCGCTGGGCAACGCAGCAGCTCGCCAGTTGCGATCGCGCAAACTCTTCGTCGGTATTGAAGCGCTGCAAATCCATCAGCGGTCCCAGTCCGCGATACCCAGCACCCGCAGGCGACTCACGCCACCGTCGGGAAAAATGTTCAGGCGTACATGGGAGAACTTTTGGTCAGGAGGGCAGACCACCTGCTGACAGAACGTGTGCTCCCGGTCCGGGCAAAGTCGGTGCTGGGGAATGATCGGGAACCACTCGGTCTCGTCACCCGGAACCTGCGCATCGGGTTCGAAGCAGCCTTCAAGACTGAAACGGTCGGGATAATTGCCCCGCAGGTGCGCGGTGTCCAACAGTACCTTGCGCACCGTGCCACTGTGTCCCAGGCGGATGATGGCCCAGTCGTTGTTTTCGTCCCGGCGCCGACGGGTTTCCCAGCCATCGCCCATATTCACGCCGCGTCCGGGCATGATCAGGTTGTCGGTGGACGAGAAAAACTGATCGGACGCCGCGACACCGCGACCGCCCATGGCGACCGAGGCGAGATCGACGAGTTCTCCCTCTGCATAGCTGTTGGGGTCGGGCAGCACTTCACCAAATACACGAAAGCGTGCCACGCCGCCGTCGGGATAGATGCGCAGGCGCACGTGGGTCCAGCGCTGCTCGGAGGTGCAGGGGATGGGGTTCTGCTCGTCGGGCAGCACATCCGTCTCGGGAATAATCTCGGTCCAGACCGTAGTGGGATCCGGGTCCAGCTGATGATGGGTGGCATCTACCGCTACGCGCAGCGGTGCGTTGCCGCGAAAATGGTGCGTGTCCACATCCACGCCGTGGATTCGTCCCGCCAGCCCCAGGCGCAGCACACACCAGTCGTAGTCGAGACCGCTGGGGCGAAACTGACGTCCAAAGCTGCGACGGCTTTCCCAGCCGTCCATCCATTGCCCTTTTTCCGTGAACTCGCCTTCCTTGAATACACCGCGACCAGGCTTTACCAGGTTGTCGCAGCTCGCGAACCACTGGTCACTGCATTCGATGGCTCGCCCACCCACGCGTTCGGCAAGCAGGTTGATATAGCGGAACTGGAAGTCATCCACAGCGTCCCGATCAAAGTCATTCATTGGTTTCTTCATTCCTGGATAGTTGAGCGCTTGTTGCGCCCTCGAGACTCCCGGCCAGCGTCGAGAGATCATGCCAGCGCAAGCCCGCCGCCGCAGGCGCTTCGCTGTGCTGCGGAGCGTGCGCATGATAATGGGCGATGAGCTGGGCGGCTACAGAGACCGCGATCTCTGCCGGGCGTTTGCCGGGAACCGCGTCAAGGCCGATGGGGCAGTAAACACTGTCTACCGCCTTCTCACCATACCCCCTATGGGCGAGGCGCAGGCGAAAGCGACGCGCCTTGCTCTCAGAGCCTATGACACCGACATAGGCCGCATCACCGCGGGCCAGCACCCGCTCGACCAGGGCGAAATCCAGGGGGTGATTGTGCGTCATGATCACGAAGTACGCGTTCGCTTCGGCATTGTCGATAATACGCAGGCCATCAGCTTCGGTAATCGTCGTAAGGCCCTCGGGTGCCTGCTCAGGCAGCATACGGGGACGCTCGTCGACCCAGTGCACGCGCAGGGGCAGGGTGGCCAGGAGCGGCGCAAGGGCTTTGCCGACATGGCCGGCACCAAATAAGTAGAGCGCGGGTGCACAGGGCACAAAGCGCTCGTAGAGCACACTGGTGCTGCCACCACAGCACTGACCCAGTTTTTCGCCCAGCGGATAGTGTTCAAGCAATTGCGCGGGGCCCTCATCCGTAAGGAGCTCCTGGGCTCTGCGGATCACCCGGTGCTCGAGTTCGCCGCCGCCAATGGTGCCCCGCACAAGGGATTCAGCCACCACCATCTTGGTGCCCGAGGCCCGCGGCGTGGAGCCACGGGCACCGATCAACGTCACTACAATGTAGCGCTCGCCACGGGACTCGCAGTCCTGCACCCAGTGTGACCAGTGGTCCAGACCGTGCATCATGACGCCGCTGCCTTACGGCAAATCGCCTCGCAAGCCATCAGCACCCGTTCGGGCGTGGCCGGAGGATCCAGCTGCGGCGTGCTCTGGTAGTCATCGAGACTGGCCACCGCGTCGCGCAGGGCGCACCACACGCTGATGCCTTCCATGAGCGGCGGCTCGCCAACGGCCTTGGAGCGAAATAGGGTCGCCTCAGCGTTGGGACTGTCGGGTAATAGCTCCACGTTGAAAACGGGGGGCGTATCGCCGATGGCGGGAATCTTGTAGGTGGCGGGGCCGGTAGTGAGAAGACGTCCGTTGTCGTCCCAGGCCAGCTCTTCCGTCGTCAGCCAGCCCATGCCCTGGATAAATCCGCCCTCGATCTGCCCGCGATCCAGGTCCGGATTCAGCGAGCGCCCCACGTCATGGCAGATATCCACTCGCGTCACCCGATACTCGCCGGTAAGGGTGTCGACAAGGACCTCGGACACGGCGGCACCATTGGCGAAGTAGTAAAAGGGCCTTCCTGTCGCCTGCTCGCGGTCGTAGTGAATCTTCGGGGTTTTATAGAAGCCGGTGGCCGACAGCGGAATGCGATTCAGGTAAGCCAGATTAGCGAACTCGCCAAAGCTGAAACAGCGTTCGCCGACGGTGACAGTGTTGGCCGCAAAGGTGACCTTGTCTTCCGTCACGTCGAAATGAGCTATTGCAAACTCCGTGAGCCGCCGACGGATTTTTTGCGCCGCATTCAGGGCCGCCATGCCGTTGATGTCACTACCCGAAGAGGCTGCGGTGGGCGAGGTGTTGGGCACCTTGTCTGTGCGCGTCGCAGTGCAGCGAATCCGGTCCACATCGACCTGCAGTTCCTGCGCCACAACCTGGGCGATCTTGGTGTACAGGCCCTGGCCCATCTCGGTCCCGCCATGGTTCAACTGAATGCTGCCGTCGGTGTAGACATGAATCAGCGCGCCCGCCTGATTCAGGTGCTTTACGGTGAACGATATTCCGAACTTCACCGGCGTGAGCGCGAGGCCACGGCGTAACACGGGTTCGCGCGCATTGAAGGCTGTGATCGCCTCTCTGCGTGTGCGGTAGTCACTGGTCTCTTCCAGTCGCCGCATCAGTTGCGGCAGCACTTCCTGCTCAATCGTCTGGCCGTAGTGCGTCACGTTGCGTCCGCCCTCGGCCTGGTAGAGATTGCGCAGGCGTACGTCGAGGGGGTCCTGTCCCGTTTGACGTGCAATCCGGTCCATGATGTCTTCGATGGCGACAACGCCCTGGGGGCCACCGAACCCGCGAAACGCGGTGTTGGACACGGTGTGCGTTTTGACGCGATGACCGGCGACGGCCACGTGAGGAATGTAGTACGCGTTGTCGCTGTGGAACATCGCGCGATCCACAATGGCGTCGGACAGGTCGGGAGACATACCGCAACCACCGGCCAGCATCAGGTCCAGACCCTGCAGCAGGCCATCGTCATCGAAGCCCACGCAGAAGCGGCTCAGAAAATGATGGCGCTTACCGGTGGCCCGCATGTCGTCGGCCCGGGCAAGGCGTAGCTTCACCGCGCAGCGATTGCGTTTGGCCAGCAGGGCGGCGAGGCAGGCCCATTGGTTGGCGTTGGTTTCTTTGCCACCAAAGGCGCCCCCCATGCGGCGCGTGTCGAAGGTCACGGCATGGATATCCAGACCGAGCACCTCTGCCACCAGCTTTTGGCCTTCCGTAGGATTCTGGGTGGAGGAGTACACCAGCATGCCGCCGTCGTCTTCGGGCACGCAGAGAGAAACCTGCCCCTCGAGATACATTTGTTCCTGACCGCCGATGAACAGCTCACCGTCCAGGGTGTTGGCTGCATCACGGAGCGCGGCCTCGGCGTCACCACGCTGCTGAAAATGAGGCGGACGCACGAAGCTCTCGGCCTTCAGTCCCTGCTCGATGGTGAGTATCGGCTCAAGGGGTTCGTAGTCCACCTCGGCGAGCGCCGCGGCCCGGCGCGCACTGCGGTAGTCCGCTGCGGCCACGGCGAACAGCACCTGACCATGGAACTCCACCGTATCGCCTTCGCCTACCATGAGCGGGTCGCCGGGGAACACCGGGCCGATGTCGCGGTGCCCCGGGATGTCGTCGCGCACGATCACATCGACAACTCCGGGGGCTGATCGCACCGCGTCCAGATTCAGACGTCGTACACGCCCGTGGGCAATCGTTGAGAGTCCCACATAGGCGTGCAGGCACCCGGCGGGCGCCGCAAGATCGTCAATGTAAGTCGCCTCGCCGCTGACATGACCGGCGGCGCTTTCGTGGGGAATCTGCTGCCCGGCAGCGCCCTGGGGTTGCGGTGTCTGCAACTCAGCCATGCTCTGCCTCCATCGTGATGCGCGTGGCGCATTCACCACGATACTCAAGCTGTAGCCGGCGCAGCAGATTACCCGCCACGGTGGCGCGGTAGTCCGCCGTGGCTCTGGCATCGGTGATCGGCTGAAAGTCCTGGCATAACGCGTCGATGGCAGGGGTGATGTCCCCATCCGCCAGGGCCATACCAATAAGCTGTTTCTCACAGAACTCACTGCGACGCGGCACCGCGGCCATCCCCCCACAGGCGACGCGCGCGTCGGTGATCAGGCCGTCTTCGACGCCGAGGGCCGCCACGAGGCAGACGGATGAGATATCGTCTTCAAAGCGTTTCGAAATCTTGTAAGCACGCAGGAACAGATTGCTTCGCCGCCGGGGAATCAGCAGCGAACGGATGAATTCGCCTTTGCGCATGGCGGTTTTGCGGTAGTCGAGAAAAAATTCACTCAGGGGAAGAACCCGCTCACCCTCAGAGGAAACCAGTTTCACGCTGCCATCAAGGGCCAGAAGTACCGGCGGCCAGTCCCCGATGGGCGAGGCATTGGCGACATTGCCTGCCACCGTGCCGCGAGAGCGAATCTGCAGCGCACCGAAACGTTCGATGAGTTCCGCCAGTTCCGGGTAGTCATGCAGCAGTACGGGCTGTGCCTGGCGATGGGTGACGGCGGCGCCGACTTCAATGCAGTCCTCGTTGACCGTGAGTTCACCCAGTTCGGGAATCTGGCGCAGATCGGCGATGGTTTCGAGGGATGCCAGGCCTTGCGTGACCTCCAGCATGAGGTCGGTGCCACCCGCGACCAGTCGCGTGTCGGGTTGACCTGCGAGCAGGGCGGCGAGCTCATCGACGCTGCGTGGAAGGTGATACGTTCCACCGGACTCGCTCGCGTCATCATCCTGCCCCAGCGAAGCCAGCCTGGCGACAGCCTCATCGCGCGCCGCTGAAAACTGGTCGTCACGGGGGCCTGCGAGCACCTGCATGGCGGCATCGATAATCGGTCGGTAACCCGTGCACCGGCACAGATTGCCCCCAAGAGCCTCGAGTACCCGATGGCGATCAACGCCGGTGTCGGCGTGGAACATCGCAAACAACGACATGATGAACCCCGGTGTGCAGAAGCCGCACTGGGAGCCATGGGCGTCGACCATGGCCTGTTGCACAGGGTGCAGCTCTTCCTCGTGGCGCAGTTCTTCGACCGTAATCAGCTGAACACCGTGCAGGCTACCCACCGGGGCAATGCACGCGTTCATAGGCTCGTAGCGCAGCTCGCCGTCGCGCAGTTGCGCCGTTACCACGGTGCAGGCTCCGCAGTCTCCTGATGCACAGCCTTCCTTGGTGCCTGTGCAGCGAGTGCTGTCGCGCAGGTAATCAAGCACCGTGTCATCGGGGGAGGGGGAGGCCAATTCAACGGTGCGCCCCTGATGTAGAAAACGAATCATGATTGATTCGCACTCCGCAGCATGCCCTGTTGCTCGATAAAATCGATAACGGCGGCCAATCCATCCTCGTTCTTCAGATTGGTGAACTGAAACGGGCGCTCACCACGCATGCGCCGGGCATCGGTATCCATTACGCCCAGGTCTGCACCTACCAATGGCGCGAGATCGGTTTTATTGATGATGAGCAGGTCCGATTTGGTAATGCCGGGGCCGCCCTTGCGGGGGATCTTGTCTCCGGCTGACACATCAATCACATACAGCGTAAGGTCTGACAGTTCAGGGCTGAAGGTGGCCGCCAGATTGTCGCCGCCACTCTCTATCAGTAACAGGTCGAGATCGGTGAAGCGCGCCTGCAATTCATCGACGGCCGCCAGGTTCATCGAGGCATCTTCTCGAATCGCCGTGTGAGGGCAGCCTCCGGTTTCAACACCCAGAATACGCTCCTGGTCCAGCGCGTCGTGGCGCAACAGGAACTCCGCGTCCTCGCGGGTGTAGATGTCGTTGGTGATCACACCGATGCTGTAGCGATCGCGCAGATGCAGGCAGAGCAGTCGGACGAGTGCGGTTTTTCCTGATCCTACGGGGCCGCCGATGCCGACGCGAAGAGCCGGTTTACTCATGGTAATTCCTGTAGATAGTCATTCATGATCGAAACAGTCGTGTGTGCTGGTGTTCATGGCGGCACGAGGCCAGAGCCAGTCCCGGCAGACTGAGGCCGATGCACGCATCGATCACGGCAGCGGCCCGTGTGCAGACATCAGGTATACGATCCAGTAACGACACCAGCAGTCGCTGGGCATCGCTCTGGCCGAGCGGGACGAGCTTGGTCGCCGCCGACACCTGGTTTTCGAGCCAGCTGTAGGCGAACGCCGGCAACGCGTCGTCGGCCTCGATACCCCAGCGATGACAGGCCACGGCGTAGGCAGTGACATAGCTTGGACCGCGCTGAAGAGTGGGCAAAGGCGCGGGGTCAAGCTGCCCGAGCAGACGCCACAGCGCGCCACCGATCTGTTCGTCCTCTAGCAACAGTTCGCTAGTCTCACGGTTGGCCAACACGCGATTGTTCCAGTGATCCAGCGCAGCGATCTCATCGTGTTCAAGGCCCTGCATCATGCGCAGAAGCGCCGGTAGTTCGAGCTGGGCCAGGCCGAGCTCAAGACCGTCGAGTAGCCATTGCTGTAGATCATCGCCATCTACCCAGCCCGCCTCGATCGCATATTCCAGTCCCTGCGAGTACGCGTAGGCGCCAATGGGCAGCGACGGGCTGGACAGGTGCAGCTGGTGAAGACGAGGATCGGCCATCTACGCGCACTCAGGCATGCACATGGGCGTGAACGGCATAGGCACCAGACTCGGGTGTGAAGGCGTCGTCAATGGTGCTCACCTCCAGACCCAGGCCTTCCAGCATTTCTTCGAGTACGTGATCGCGGGGAAACCGCAGCGCTCCAGGCAATATCTGCAGACTGACGTGGCGGTTTCCCAGATGATAAGCCGCGCGCAGGAGCAGATGGGCGTCGTCGCTGCGGGCCTCGGTGAGCGATTCGCTGGCGGCACGCACCATGATCATCTGGCTGTTCTCGCAGACCAGCGCGTCGCCATCGCACAGCACAATGCCGCGGGGCAGAAACCAGCCGATGTCCTGGCCACTGGCCGTAGTTGTGCGATAGCGGGACTTTTCTCGCTCGGCATAAACCAGATGGACTTCGTCCTGCCAGCTACCTTCAAAAGCTGCAGTGTGTGCGTGGGCTTCAAGCATGAGCTCGTCCAATGCTTTGTCCTCAGAACAGAAAGTAACGCTGGGCCATCGGTAACACGACGGCGGGCTCACAGGTGAGCAATTCCCCGTCAGCGCGCACCTCATAAGTTTGGGGGTCCACTTCCATGACCGGTTGGTAGTCGTTGAGCACCATGTCGGCCTTGGTCACGCTGCGACAGCCCTGCACCGCCACCAGACGTCGGTCCAGACCCAGCTCGCCGCCGACGCCCCATTCCAGCGAGGCATGACTGACAAAGCTG
>JAUIMF010000068.1 GCA_030433415.1 Gammaproteobacteria bacterium
TGGGGTTGGCAGGCTGTCATTCTGGCCGCGGCGATCACCCTGCCCCTGGGTTATACGACGTCCAAGGAGTACGCGGAGCTCGAATGGCCCATCGACCTGCTGATCACGGTTGTCTGGGTGGTTTACGCGATTGTGTTCTTCGGCACGATCGTCAAGCGCAAAACCAGCCACATCTACGTAGCGAACTGGTTCTTCGGTGCCTTTATTGTGACCGTCGCGGTACTGCACCTGCTCAACAGCGCGGCCCTGCCCGTGTGGGGTACGATGAAGTCGTACTCTGCCTACGCCGGCACCGTGGATGCCATGGTGCAATGGTGGTACGGCCACAACGCCGTGGGCTTCTTCCTCACTGCCGGCTTCCTGGGCATGATGTACTACTTTGTGCCGAAGCAGGCGGAGCGCCCCGTCTACTCCTACCGACTGTCCATCGTGCATTTCTGGGCACTGGTAGCCGTCTACATCTGGGCTGGTCCGCACCACCTGCACTACACCGCGCTCCCCGACTGGGCCCAGAGCCTGGGCATGGTCATGAGCCTCATTCTGCTCGCCCCCTCCTGGGGTGGCATGATCAACGGCATCATGACGCTGTCCGGCGCCTGGCATAAGCTGCGCAATGACCCGATCCTGCGCTTCATGGTGGTCAGCCTGTCCTTCTACGGCATGTCGACCTTCGAAGGCCCGATGATGTCTATCAAGACCGTCAACTCCCTGTCTCACTACACGGATTGGACCATCGGTCACGTGCACTCTGGTGCCCTGGGCTGGGTTGCGATGATCTCCATTGGCTGTCTGTATCACCTGATTCCCAAGCTTTACGGTAAAGAGAAGATGTACAGCACGGATCTGATCAACGTGCACTTCTGGATGTCCACGATCGGTACAGTGCTTTACATCGCCGCCCTGTGGGTCAACGGCATCATGCAGGGTCTTATGTGGCGCGCCTACAATCAGGACGGCACCCTGACCTACGCCTTCGTTGAGTCCGTGGTCGCCAGCTATCCCGGCTGGATCGTTCGGGTTCTCGGTGGCGCCATCTTCCTGGGCGGCATGCTGCTCATGGCCTACAACGTCTTCATGACCATCCGCAAGGATGCCCCGGCGGAAGCACCCGCGCCGGCGGCCGCATAAGGAGTATTGAGCATGGGATCTTCATCACACGAAGTCGTCGAGAAGAGCGTTCCGCTCCTCATCGTCCTGATCATCGTCGCCATCAGCTTCGGTACTCTGGTAGAACTGGTTCCGCTGATCTTCTCCAAGAAGCTCGCGGAGCCCGTTGCAGGCCTGGAGCCCTACTCTGCCCTGGAACTCGAGGGACGGGACATTTACATCCGTGAGGGCTGCAACACCTGCCACTCGCAGATGATTCGCCCCCTGCGGGCCGAAACGGAGCGCTACGGACACTATTCCGTCGCCGGAGAGTTTGTCTATGACCGGCCCTTCCTTTGGGGCTCCAAGCGTACGGGACCGGACCTGGCACGCGTGGGAGGTCGCTATTCCGATGACTGGCATCGCGCGCACCTGTACAACCCACGCGATGTCGTGCCCGAGTCCAACATGCCCGCGTTCCCCTGGCTGTTCAAACGTGAACTGACCGGCGACACGCTGCCCAAGCGCATGGCGACACTGCGGACACTGGGCGTGCCTTACACCGACGATGATATCGCCGGGGCCCAAGCAGCAGTTGCGGGCAAGAAGGAAATCGACGCACTGGTCGCCTATCTGCAGCAGATGGGCACGCTGATCAAAACCCGTCGCTGATATGGATATCAATGACCTGAGAGGTTTGAGTACGGCCTTTTTGCTCGTCGCGTTTATCGCGCTGATCATCTGGGCCTACAGCAGCAAGCGCAAAAAATCTTTTGATGAAGCTGCCAATCTGCCATTCGCCGATGAAGACGGTGCCGCAGGTGGCAACAATGGGGGAAGACAATCATGAATACCTACCTGAACGGCTTCTGGAGCGGTTGGGTAATCGTGCTGACGTTGGTGACTTTCGTCCTCGTGACCTGGTTACTTTTCGCCAACCGCAAACGCACACCCATCGACGCGAAAACCACTGGGCATGAGTACGACGGCATCGAGGAATGGGATAACCCGCTTCCCGGCTGGTGGTTCGCCATGTTCGTCGTCACGATCATCTGGGGCGCCGGCTATCTCGTGGCCTACCCCGGTATGGGCAACTTTCCAGGCGTACTTGGCTGGACCCAATTGGACCAGCACGCGGATGAAGTGACGACCGCAGAAGAAAAATACCGCGCCATGCGTGACAAGTATCTGGCCCTGCCCATCGAGGAGGTCGCCAAGGACGTGAAGGCTCGGAGAATGGGCATGCGTATCTATGGCAACAACTGTTCTCAGTGCCATGGCCTTGATGCGGCAGGCGCCCTGGGCTTCCCGAATCTGGCCGATGCCGACTGGATTTACGGCGGCAGCCCCGACGTCATCAAACAGACCATCGTACACGGTCGCCGCGCGGCGATGCCTGCCTGGGAAGCCATTCTTGGCGAAGACGGTATCGCCGAAGCCACCGCGTATGTGCTGTCGCTCAACAGTCGCGATGCTGATCCCGCCAAAGTTGAAGCCGGTAAGAAGCATTTCCAGACCTACTGCGTTGCCTGCCACGGCCCCGACGGCAAGGGCAATCCCGCTCTGGGCGCGCCTAACCTGACCAATGGTATCTGGCTGTATGGCGGCAGCGAGGCGCAGATCGCTCACTCCCTGCGCATTGGTCGCAACGGTCAGATGCCCGCCTTTGGCGAGACCCTGGGTGAAGACAAGATCCATCTTGTCACCGCCTACATTTATGGGCTCAGCCAGCAATAAGAATCTAGTCAAAAATCAACCGAAGGCTCGTCCCCCCCGTGCAAGCGGGGGGTCTATGCCACGGCAGTGGCCACTCTGATGAAGCAGTGGTGTTTTCATGTCAGACCCCGATCTCATTGATATCCAGGAGGTTGTGCCCGCCGAGGTGGCGGAACTCGACCTCTATCAGAAGCGCGAAAAAATTTACACGCGCAAAATCGAAGGCTTTTACCAACGCCTGCGCATGTTCACCGGCTGGCCCCTGCTATTGGGCTACTACTGCGTGCCCTGGATCAGTCTCAATGGCCGCCAGGCGGTATGGTTCGACCTGCCAGAGCGGGAATTTCATATTCTAGGCCTGACGTTCTGGCCGCAGGATTTTCCGCTCCTGGCTTTCCTGCTCATCATCGCAGCCTTTTCGCTCTTTGCCGTTACGGTATCGGCGGGGCGACTCTGGTGTGGCTATACCTGCCCCCAGACCGTCTGGACCAGCGTCTTCATGTGGGTGGAGCAGAAGTTCGAGGGAACGCGTAACCAGCGGATGAAGCTCGACAAGCAGCCATGGTCCTTTAACAAGGCCTGGCGAAAGATTGGCAAGCACGCCACCTGGTTGTTCATTGCGTTCATGACCGGCATGACCTTTGTCGGCTACTTCTACCCGGTCCGCGATCTAGTCTTTGAGCTCGCCACCTTCTCTACCGGCAAGTGGCAGATTCTTTGGACCCTATTTTTCACGCTCGCGACTTACACCAACGCAGGCTGGATGCGCGAACAGGTGTGCAAATACATGTGCCCCTACGCCCGCTTCCAGTCCGTGATGTTCGACCCCGATACCCTGATCGTGTCCTATGACGCAGATCGCGGTGACCCCCGGGGTTCACGCAAGAAATCCGTGGACCCGGCAGAGGCCGGCCTTGGCGATTGCATCGACTGTGAATTGTGTGTGCAGGTATGCCCCACGGGCATCGATATCCGTAATGGTCTGCAGTACGAGTGCATCGGCTGTGCCCTGTGCGTAGATGCCTGTAATTCCGTGATGCGCAAGATGGGCTACGCCCCCGGTCTGGTCCGCTACACCAGTGAACGTGAACTGGAGGGCGGAAAAACACACTGGCTGCGTCCGCGCATCATTGGCTACATCGTGATGCTGACGGTGATGGTCAGTGTTTTTAGCTACAACATCGCTTCCCGCGTGCCGCTGGAACTCACGGTCATCCGTGATCGCAACAATCTCTATGTCGAGACCGGCGACGGTGGTATCGAGAACATCTACCGCCTGCACATCGTCAACATGGACCACAGTCCGCACAGCTTCGTCCTGCAGCTTGACGGCGTACCGGGTGCGGAAGTTCGGGGGGCAACACGGTACGACCTTGCTGGCAGCGAAGATCGGGAGTTCACCCTGCGGGTCTATGCCGACAAGGAAGTTCTCTCGGCCCCCAGCACGGATCTCAGCTTCGAGATTGTTGCCGAAGACATGCCATCACTGCGTGCGGTTACTGAATCGCGCTTCATGAAGCCCCTATAATGGGTGGTACGCTTCAGGCGCAACGAGCGATGACAGGTACAAGCATGGCAAAAAGCGATTTCAATGCGCTGCAGCGTGAGGATCAGGAACCCTGGTACCGGCAGTTCTGGCCCTGGTTCCTGATCGCCCTGCCCGGCTCCGTTGTCATCGCTGCCCTGTCAACGGTCTACATCGCCAACCGTCACGCCGACGATCTGGTGGTGGATGACTATTACAAGGATGGCCTTGCTATCAATGTCCAACTTGAACGACAGCACCGAGCCACTGAGTTGGGCATCAGTGCCGCGATCCAGGTGCTGGACCACCGTGTTCAGGCCCGCGTCAGTGGCACGGAAGCTTCGGACTCATTGACTTTGCGTCTGTCCCACCCCCTCGAGGCCGATAGCGACTTCGTCCTTACTCTTTCGTCCGCTGCACCCGGCCTCTATGTGGCCGAAATGCCCGTGACGATAGGGCCAAACTGGCACTGGACCCTGTCTTCCGACACCGGCGCGTGGCGCCTTGATGGGTCGCTTACCGACCGCGATTTTCTGGACCTTCCCGGCAACGGTCCATGACATCGCGCAGCGACGGAGCGTCTTGCTTGATCCGGCGCAGGATCGACAGACCGCTATCGTGAACAACCCGAATCCCCTGCCCACGGCGGACATCGCCGAATCCTGCTATCACTGCGGTGAGCCCGTACCGTCAGGCGCGGACTTTCATCTGTCGATTGGTGGCGTGGAACGGCCCATGTGCTGCCCGGGATGCCGCGCCGTGGCATCCATGATCACCGACAACGGGCTCGAACGCTTTTATGAGCGTCGCACGGCCTACGCGGAGCGCCCGGAAGATGCCCAGGTTGAGGATACACAGCGTTTCGCCATCTACGATGACCCGGGACTGCTCGCCCAGTTCAGCGAGGTACAAAATGAGCACCGGCGCATGCGTCTACTGCTCGGCGGGGTCACCTGCGCCGCTTGCACCTGGCTCATCGAAACCAGCCTGCTTCGCCATCCAGGCATTACCGCCGCCAGCGTCAACCTGAGCCAGGGGCGCCTGGATATCGAGTTTGTAGAAGATGAACTGCGTCCGAGCGACGTGTTCACTGCCGTCGCAGCCCTTGGCTACCAGGTCTCACCCTGGCACAGCAACGCCCAGCGCGATCAGGCCGCCGCGGAGTACCGCACCGACCTGAGACGCCTGGCGGTGGCTGGTATCGGCATGATGCAGGTCGGTATGTTTGCCATCGCACTTCACGCCGGTGATCTGCAGGGGATCAGCGAGGAATACCAGCGCCTGCTCCGGCTGTTCAGCCTGCTGGTAACGGGTTTTGTCGTGGCATTTTCGGCACGGGGCTTCTTCGAGAGCGCGTGGCGTCATTTGCGTCACGGCATGCTGGTGATGGATCTGCCCGTCGCGCTTGCCATCGGTCTGGCGTTTACCGCCAGTTGCATCGCTACCCTTCGCGGTGGCGGCGATGTGTACTTCGACTCCGTCGTGATGTTCACATTTCTACTGCTGTCGGCGCGCTTCATCGAAAAGCGCCTGCGCTATCGCGATGCGCTGGCATGGCAGGATGCAGAAAAGGCTCTGCCTGACGCGGCGCAGGTTCAACGCGCTGGCATCTGGCTGAGCGTTCCACGCCAGGATATCGTCGCCGGGGACCTGGTGCGCGTCCGACGGGGCGATACGCTCCCGGTGGACGGCATGGTGACCGAAGGTACCAGCGCCGTGCGCGAAGACAGCTTCAATGGCGAATCCCTGCCGCGTACCGTGCAAGCGGGTGATAGGGTCTATGCCGGGACGCACAATCTGGATGCCAGCCTGGAGTTGCGCGCCAGCGGCGCTTATACCCAGTCGCGTTTGGCTGCGCTGCAACGCTCCATCGATGGAGCCCGACTGGAAAAACCCGCCATCGCCCGTCTGGCGGACCGCGTCGCGTCGGTTTTTATCGCGGCCGTGCTGCTCGCCACGGGTGTAACTGCCCTGGTCTGGTGGCAGATAGATGCCTCCCATGCCTTATGGGTCGCCGTATCGGTGCTGGTCATCAGCTGCCCCTGTGCTCTGTCACTGGCCACGCCAGCCGGTCTGGCCAGCGCCGCCGCCCGGCTCCGTCGTCATGCCATTCTCGTTCACGGCGAAAACGCGCTGGAAGCCCTGGCGCGCGTGGACTACGCCATCTTCGACAAAACGGGCACGCTGACTACGGGTGCCTTTTCCGTCGCCGAATGCATACTGCTCGACGATTCATTGGACAATTCATCAGGCAAGACGCTGGACCAGGCACAAGTGATGGCCCTTGCAGCCACGCTGCAGGAGCACTCCAATCACCCGATTGCCTCGGCCTTTCGCAGCGATCAGCGGAGCCCCGTTACCAACATTCACTACCACGTTGGCGCTGGCCTGGAGGGTCGCTACGAACAGCGTCGCCTGCGCATGGGATCCCGGGACTTCTGCCAGCATATCGCTGCGATGCCAGAACCCCCGCAACGCAACGGCTACTGGATTGCCCTGTGTCTTGAGAATCGCCCCCTGGCCTGGTTTGCGTTGCGGGACGAGGCACGCAGTGAAGCCGATGCTGTGTTACGTGAGCTGCGCCGCCGCGGTGTCAGCACCGAACTGCTGACCGGTGACGCATCGCACCATGGCCAGGCGCTTGGCGCGGCTCTGGGTTTTGAGCGCATCCAGACGGGCATGCAGCCCGAGGGCAAGCTCGCCAGAGTGAGAGAACTACAACGGGCGGGCCACTGCGTACTCATGGTAGGTGACGGCCTGAACGACGCGCCGGTGCTCAAAGGCGCGGACGTCTCTATCGCTGTGGCAGGAGCGACGGACCTGGCGCGCGCGCAGGCGGACTTTGTCATTCTCGATGGCAATCTTAGGCAGCTTCTGACGATTCACAATGTAGCGGTCGGTTGTCACCGTATCATCCGCCAGAACTTTGCCTGGGCCCTGGCCTATAACGGCATCGGTATTCCCATTGCCGCTCTGGGCCTGGTTCCCCCCTGGGCTGCGGCCATCGGCATGTCGCTGAGCTCCCTGCTGGTCGTCGCCAATGCGGCCAGACTGCGCCGCACTGCCGTAGAGAGTACGATCTGACCCATGGAAAGCCTGTACCTACTCATACCTGTGGCGCTGATTTTTTGTGTCCTTGTCATCAAGCTGCTGCTCTGGGCGATCGACAGTGGCCAGTACGATGATCTCGACAAAGAGAGCTGGCGCATTCTGTCTGACGACGACGAGCAACCCCCAGAGAAACGCGAACCATGATCAGTGCAACGGAAGCTGTCGCTGCCCTGGGTCTTGGCCTGGCCGGATCGGGCCACTGCCTTGGCATGTGTGGCGGCATTGCCGCGGCGATCAATCTCGGTGGCTCCAATGGCGCAGGTACGACCATCGCTTATCACGCAGGACGCCTGATCAGCTATGCGGTCCTCGGCGCCCTGCTGGGTGCACTGGCCGGCAGCATCAATCTGGCGCAGTGGACCATGGGATTGCGTTATCTTGCGGGATTCCTGCTCATCGCCATGGGCCTGTCCATCGCCGACTGGTGGCGTGGCATCAGCGTTCTGGAGCGTGCCGGAGCCGTAGTGTGGAAGCCGGTGCAGGCATTCTCGTCGCGATTCCTGCCCGTGCACCACTGGTACCAGGGACTGTTCCTGGGTACCTGCTGGGGACTCATGCCCTGTGGCCTGATCTACAGTGCCCTGGCCTGGTCCGCGACAGCGCAGGACGCGACACGCTCCGCAACGCTGATGCTGCTCTTTGGCATGGGTACGCTTCCGGCAATGCTCGCGACCAGCTTTTCTGCCGCTCGCGCCCAGGCACTGCTACGCAAACGAGGCCTGAAGCTGCTCATCGCTCTTTTTCTTGTGCTATCTGGCGCCTGGACCATCTATCTCACCACCGCCCATGGCAGCCACCTTGATCGCACGATTGAGGCGAATACCCCAGACGCGCAGGCTACGCCGGCTGCCGGGCACGCTCACGGCCATCACTGAGCGAAGCTCACCGCGGTGTTGGCGCGAGCGGGCATTGCGAACTACCCTGTTGGCATCGATTCAATCATCGTCACAGCCCCAGGGGACACCATGGCCTACATCGAAGGATTTGTAATTGCAGTACCCGTTGCGCGGAAACAGGAGTTCATCGAGCACGGCACCAGCATGGACGCGCTGTTTCTGGAGCTGGGCGCTCTCAGGGTTATGGAGTGCTGGGAAGACGACGTTCCCGAAGGACAGGTAACCGATTTTCGTAAGGCAGTACAGGCAACTGCAGACGAGGCGGTCGTGTTCTCCTGGATCGAATGGCCCGACAAACAAACCCGGGAGTCAGCAATGACCGAGTGGGAAACCCGGGCCAAATCCGATGAACGCTACCAGATGGATCCGGGGCAAATGCCCTTCGATGGCAAACGGATGATCTTTGGTGGCTTCGAGCCCATAGTCGTGCTCAACGCCTGAAGGCCGTTTGTAACTCACAAAAAAGCCCCGCTGAAAAGCGGGGCAAGCAAGACAAGGTGGCACAGGGGTACCACCCTCAGGCAGTTCTCAGAACTTGTAGAAAACGCCGACGTTGTAGACCCAGGGATCGATGTCTACGTCGAAGCTGACCGTGGCGCTACTGCCGCCATCAAGGCCCAGCGTCACATCCGCCGTCGTACCAATATCGATGTACCACACGCCCGCGTTCAGACCCCAGTTTTCACCCAGGGGAATGTCGACGCCAGCCTGAAGAGCCAGGCCCCAGGAATCATCCAGGGACAGCTTGGCTGAGTTGATACCCAGATCCGGCAGGTTCTCGACCAGGAATCCCGCGAGTACCGGATCGACTTCTTCGTCGAAGAACTTGGTGTAGTTGACACCCACGCCCACGTACGGCTGCCACCCTTCCGCGTTGCCACGGGGATACCACTGCAGGCTGACGGTCGGAGGCAGGTGCTTCGTAGAGCCCGCCGGCAGGGGCGCGTCTTCGAGATCGATGTCGTGCTCAAAGGGCGTTGCCGCCAGCACTTCAAGACCCCAGTTGTCTGACATCATCCAGGTACCGATGATGGAAATCTGCGTGTCGTTATCAACATCGACGCCATTGGGCAGCGTACCCACGGGATCGGGAAGTACAATGGGATCACTGTCGGCATCAGGAGCGACGGTTACGAGACCTGCGCGCAGGACGATATCACCCTGCTCATAGGCGTTTACCGACAATGCCCCCATTGCCATCGTGGCCGCAGCGACTGCGATAACCAGCTGTTTTTTCATAATGCCTTCACTCCTTGTTTTGGCTAATTGACACCCCTTGGGGCATCTTGTGGCAGCATAGTAGGAGCAGAAACAATTCCGGACATTGACCTCCGTCAAGGTTGAGATCGGCAAAGAAACACCAAGTATTAGACCAAGGTCGTAATAATACGTTGCGGCGATTCAGGCTTTAAAATAAGCACTAAACGACCACACAGACTTTTTTGCGCATGGTTCTTATTCAACGAACTCCCACCGTCTTTTTCGCAATCCTTTTACTGTTCACCGGACTACCCTCGGTCGCCTGCGCGGAGCAATCAGACACAATGATCACCAGCGTTGGACGCCTGCTGATCCCCGCCGTGCGCTATCAAAACGGTTACGTCCGTCACTACGACGAGCGCTGCTCCGGTACCGTTGTCACCGAGCCCGGGGGTTCGCACTCGACCGTCGTAATCAGCGCATGGCACTGCCTCGAGGACTACCGGGACCTCAGTCGTCCCCTGATTTTTGAGACCATCGACGGGCGGCGCAGTGAAGTGCGGCTTCTGGCCAGCGGCGGCAGCATGGAGCAGGACTGGGCGCTGTTACGCCTTGCCGAGGCTCAGGCCGCGTTGCCGATTGACGACGCCGGTATTCCATCAACGGTCACCATGGTGGGATTTCCACGTGCAAGCGCCAGCAGCGCGCAGACTCAGGTGCGTTGTTCCCTCATGGGCCTGGACGGCGCCGACTACCGAGGGGGATGCGCCCTCAAACCCGGCGCTTCCGGCGGCGGGGTAATCAGTACCGACGGACAACAGTACCTGGGTGTGGTTTCACGGGGCGATGGCGTGACCCAAAGTATCTTTGTACCGGTCGAGCGATTTCGCCAGGCCCTGCGCGCTCATTTTTGAGCCGCAGTTTCATCGGCGCTGTCGCCTGATTCCTGCTCCGCAGACGTCGCGGACTCACTGATGGCTGTAGTCCGTAGCAGTTCTTCCAAATCATCAACGGCATGGTCTATGGTGAAATCACCACTATCGCGGTAATCATCAAACAGGTTGATGAACCGATCTGAGCGTCGTCCCAAGAGCATAAGACGCAGATACAAGCTGTTCTCGACCCTGGGTTTGCGCAGCACATCGATGGCAAATGCCACCAGGCTCAGGGGGCTGAGCACAAAATCCCGCAGCGCGTCCGCCGCCAGCTTTAACTGAAACACCAGCACGTGACGCAGCGCCGTGCCCGTACGCACCCGCGAGTCTGAATCCTGGTCTTCGTCGATAAAGGCCATGAGAAGTCCTCAGTACCAATTGCCGGCGGGAGTCGACAGGAATGCCTGCTCTGGAAGTTCCAGCACCGTTGGACGCCGACGGCGATGAGCCTCTTCGAGGGCGCGCGCCAGATCAGGCAGGGACTCCAGACGCTGCGCCTCGCAGCCCAGGGCCCGCGCCATGCCGAGAAAATCCGGCGCGTCGATGGCGACGCCTATCCTTGCGACATCCGCCGCTTCCATACCGGCGCGGATTTCGCGATAACCGTTGTTGTTCCAGAGCAACACGATGACCGGCAGATCTTCCTGCACCGCTGCGGCGAGCTCCATAAACGTGAACTGCGCCGCGCCATCACCAATCAGGGCGACAACCGGCGTTGTGTCCGCAAGGGCGTGCCGGGCCCCCATCGCGGCAGGAATAGCGTAGCCGAGCGTGCCGCCGCCCGTAGCCGAATGAAAATATCGCCGGGGCGCGGGTGCTGCGTACTGCCACACCGCGTGGTAGGTCGGCAGGGTGCTGTCTCCGACCAGACAGAGACCTGGCAGGGCCGACTGCAATGTCGCAAAGAATACGGCCATATCGGCGTGTACGTGGGGCTCTGCATCGATTGCCGCGCGCAGTTGCATAACTCGTTGCGGGCCTGCGCGATCAGCACTAGCGGTATCGAGTCTCGCCGCAAGCGCCTGAAGTGTTTCGCGGGCGTCTCCGCACAGAGGCAGGTCTGCTCGCTGGTTACGACATAGCTGCGCCGCGTCGATGTCGATTCGAGCGAGCCACGTAAGCGATGGCAGCGCACCGAGAAACAGCATGTCGTAATCGGTTTCGCCAAACTCGGTACCTACCGCCAGCACCACATCTGCATCCGCCAGGGCCTCGCGGCAACACTTCAGGCTCGGACTGCCGTTGATAGCCAGGGGATGATCTGCAGGAAGCACGCCTTTGCCGTTCACTGTCGTGAGCACCGGAGCATCGAGCCGTTCCGCCAGATCCTGTAGTTCTGCTGCTGCATTTACGCTGCCTCCCCCGGCGATGATCAGGGGCTGCTGGGCAAGCGCGAGCTTTTCGGCCAGCTGCGAGACGGCGGCCGCCGGTGCGACGCCCGCATTTGGCACCGGCCAGGGATCGGCACTCACGGCGCTGGCATCTGCGGTGATCACATCCAGCGGCAGTTCGATATGTACGGGTCCCGGGCGCTGACTGGAGAACACCGCAAAAGCGCGAGCCACAACCTTGGGCAACTCTGCCGGGTCCATGAGCGTATGGCTGAAACGACTGCACTGGCTGGCGAGGGCGCGCTGGTCCGGTACCTCGTGCAACCGCCCCTCCCCCATCCCCAGCTGGGATCGTGCGGCCACCGCAGTTATCACCAGCATGGGCACCGAGTCGGCCAGCGCCTGCATCATCGGCGTGACCGCATTGCCCAGGCCTGGACCAGAAATCAGGAAGCAGGCTGCGGGACGCCCCGTCGCCCGTGCATAGCCGTCGGCCATGAATGCCGCCCCCTGCTCGTGGCGTGGCGAGATGTGGCGGATTTCACTGTTGTCCAGGCCGCGATACAGCTGCACCGTATGGTTTCCCGGTATGCCAAAAACCGTGTCGACACCGTAGGCCTCGAGCAACTGCACCAGTCGCTCGCCACAGCTGATGAAGCCAGAACCCGGTTTACAGGCCATCGGCGATCTCCGGGTGCGGACTGAAGCCGGCGGCATCACCAATGTGCTGCTCCCCGCGCTGCCGCGCCAGTTCCATCTGGCGTTGCCGCTCCGCGAAACGCTCCCGCTGAGCGTCGCTTTTGCGATCAATGCAGTGTGGACAGCTGACGCCCTTGCGATAGGCGGGGCTGGCCATGTCCTCAGCACTCACGGGGTGGCGACAGGCGAAGCACTGCTCGTAGCGCCCCTTCTGCAGTTGGTGATCTACGGCCACGCGCTCGTCAAAGACGAAGCACTCGCCGTGCCAGCGCGTCTCGTCCTCGGGGACTTCTTCGAGGTACTTCAATATTCCCCCGCGCAGGTGATACACCGCCTCAAAGCCCTGCTCCAACAAGTAGGACGAGGCTTTTTCGCAGCGAATACCGCCCGTGCAGAACATGGCGACCTTCTTGTTCCGGTCCGGATCGAGGTTCTCTGCGACCCAGGCAGGGAACTCGCGAAAGGTTTCGATATCGGGATCGATGGCGCCGTCGAAGCTGCCGATGGCGTACTCGTAATCGTTGCGCGTGTCGACCAGCACGACCTCGGGATCATCGAGCAGTGTGTTCCAGTCACCGGGGGCCACGTAGGTGCCCACCACGCGATTGGGGTCGACGCTGGGCACCCCCATGGTGACGATTTCGCACTTCAGTTTTACTTTCATGCGCAGGAACGGCTGGCTATCGTGCACCGACTCCTTGTGTTCAAGGTCCACCAGGCGCTCATCGCTGCGCAGGTACGCGAGCAAGGTATCCAGGCCCTCCCGAGTCCCGGATACTGTGCCGTTTATGCCCTCCTGCGCCAGCAGCAGCGTACCCTTGATGTCCGCGTCCCGGCATACATCCAGCAGCGGTTCGCGCAGCGCCTCGTAATCAGGCAGCGACACAAATTTGTACATGGCAGCGACGATATAGGACATCAGGCGTCTCCCTGCTGGTCAGACTTACTTCCACCCAGACAGGCCGGCGAAGCGGGAGCCTCCTCCTGGGCATGCCACTCCTGCGGGCTGTAGAGGTGCAGGGCCAGCGCATGGATCGGGTTCTGCATCAGGTCCGCCAGCGTGCCGTAGACCAGCTGATGACGGGCAACGGGACGCTTGCCCTCAAACGCCTCCGCGGCCATGACCACACGAAAATGCGTCTCGGAGTTCACCGGCACGCTGTGCTGACTGCTCTCGTTATCCAGTTCAAAATGCTGGGGCCCAAACGCCTCTGTGAGGCGGGACCGTATCTGTTCCTCGACCGTCATGCTTCCTCCTTTGCCGGCGGCAGGATTATACTGCGCCCATGTCTACTACCGACAGCCAGCGCTTTCACATCTTCTTTGCCGGCGAGTGCCTGCCCGGGTTCGACGAAGCCGCGGTCCGCCCGGCCCTGGCCAAGCTGTTCAAAGCCGACGCCGCAACCCTGGACCGCCTGTTTTCAGGGCAACGCCAGCGCATCAAGCGTGACTGCGACGAAGGCACCGCGCTGAAGTACCAGAAGGCAATGGCCGCCGCGGGCGCCCGTGCACTGGTGCTACCCGCTGATGATCAGGTCGGAGCGCCTGCAGCGGCGCCGGCCGAAGCACCGTCGTCGTCCGCGCCCGAATCTCCGGCCATTCCACAGAGCAACACAGAAACCACTTCCGCTTCGGGTGGCCTGAGTTTGGCACCCGCCGGGACCGACGTGCTTCGCCCCGATGAGCGGCAGGACGTCGTTGCGGCCGACATTGCCCTGGATCATCTGTCGATGGCGGCGGTGGGGGAACGCCTGGGCACGACCGAAGCGGTCTCTGTTCCTGAAGTACCCGCACCGGATTTTCAGGTGGCCGATGTGGGCGAACACCTGTCAGAAAAAACCGCTGCAGCGACCACAACCACACCAGATACGTCTACGATCAGTCTGGTGGAAGGTGAGTTCAACTTGAGTGACTGCGCGCCGCCACCGGTCTCGCCTCCCGTGATCGGCGAGGGACTTTCTCTGGCAGACAGTGGCAGCGAACTGCTGAACCCCGAGGAGCGTCGCACCGACGCGTCACAAGCTCCCGATACCAGCCACCTCAGCTTCGACGCCGACAACTGAGGTAACAATGGACGAAGCTCCCCTGCCCCCGCCGGGTCTGTTGCGCCGGCTGATCGCCATGGTCTACGACACGCTGCTCGTGATCCCCCTGATCATGGCGGTGACAGCGGTGATTCTTGGAATACAGCACCTGCTGGGAGAGGTGGCGGACGACCTGTTGCCACCTGTGGTAGTGCAGAGCATTGCGATCTTCTGCTGCATCGGGTTTTTCTCGGTTTTCTGGCTCAAGAGCGGTCAAACGCTGGGCATGCAGGCCTGGCGCCTGAAGTTGGTGCCCATGGCGGGCAATGAACTGAGCTTTGGCCGGGCCGTCACTCGCTGCGGCGGTGCGCTGCTCTCGGCAGCCTGCTTCGGCCTGGGATATCTGTGGTGCCTGGTGGATCGCCGCCGCCGTTGCTGGCACGACTATCTTTCGGGAACGGAACTGGTGCTGCTACCCAAGTCATCGCGTAACAAAACTCCGAAGACCTCTACGCCAGCGGAGTAGGATCAGACCCGTCGCAGAAGTAGCAGGCCGATCAGGGTGCTCAACATGACGGGCACGGCCGCCGCGTAGAATGGCGGGAATCCAAAAACGAGGCTGGCTGGCCCCAACAGGTCCTGACTCAGGCGAAACAGCACACCGACCATGACCCCCGCAAAAATCCGGAAGCCGAGCGTACCGTCGCGCAGCGGGCCGAAAACAAACGACACCGCCAGCAAGACCAGCGCCGCCACCGCGGCCGGCTGTAGCAGCTTCTTCCAGGTCGCCAGTTCAAAGTCCGCCGGATCCTCACCCTGGGTACGCAGGAAGGCGGCGTAGCCCCAAAGGTCCCGTAGCGCGAGCTGCGAGGGCGCGACGTTCTCAAGTTCGAGAATCTGTGGCGTGATGTTGCTGCGCAGATGCATAGCGTCCTGATGATCCCGCGAAACACCCGGATCACTGCCAAAGCGACTGATCACCACATCCTTCAAAGTCCAGCCATCGTCGCGGTACCGTCCGCTATCGGCAAACAACACGCGCTCGAGCCAGCCTGCGTCATCAAACTCATACAGGGTAACGCCGAAGATCCGGCTGTCACTGCTCACCGCCCGGGCATGCAGAAAACGCCGCCCGTCCCTGCGCCACACGCCCTGTTCCTGACCGAGTTGCCGGTCGGCGTAGAGCGCCAGGGCCCGGCCGCTCTGGGCACGCTGCTCCGCCGCCGGTGCCACGTACTCACCCAGAATAAAACCCAGCAGCGCAATGACGACGGCCTGTTGCAGCACGGTCCACACCAGGCGAAGGGTGGATACGCCCGCGGCACGCATTACGACCAGTTCGCTCGACGACGCCAGTTGCCCCAGCCCAATCAGGGAGCCGATGAGCGCGGCGAAGGGTATGTACTCATAACAGCGCCCCGGAATCGTCAAAAGCACATACTGGCCGATCTGCGCGAAACCATAGGCATCGCTGCGATCATTGGCCTCGTCAATAAAGGCCGACAGCGCATCAATGCCCACGATCACCAGCAGTACCAGAAGAATCGACCACCAGACAGTGCGAGCTATGTAGCGATCAAGTCCCGTCATCGTCTGACCCGCAGGCGGCGCAGGCTGTCGCCGCCAAACAGCAGCAAGAGCGCCAGCAGCAGAAAACCTGCATGGATACCCCAGAGCAGACTCAGCTCCGCGCCACCCTCGGCAATACGAGTACGCCCGCTGGTCAGTAGCATCAGATACGCCAGATGCAGCAACAGCGCCGGCGCCAACTTGATGTAGCGGCCGCGCCGGTGATTGGTTTTGCTCAGGCTCAGGGCCAATAGCGCGACAATGGGTACCATCACAATCAGTGAAAAGCGCCAGTGCAAGGCCGCGCGATCCTCGGCGCTGGAGGAACTCAGCAGGTCGCGGGTTGCCGTGGCATCTACGGGCTGGGCACGACGTAGGGAACGCTCCTCGGGCAGGCGCTCAGCGAAGACGTCAAAGCTGATGATCTGGTAGTCCAGTTCACCCGGCGTGCCGGTAAAGCGATACCCCTGCTGAAGCTCCAGATAACGCTGCCCATTGGTATCATCGCGAATGACTTCACCCCGGCGCGCCACGGTCACGCTGTCGCGCCCGGGCGCAGCGCCCACGGGGCCCGGTGCGTAGAGGAACAACTGCCGCAGTTCACCCTCATCCGCATCAATGGTCGCCGCGTAAGACACCGCCCCATCGTCCCCCCGCGGTTGGAACCGGCCGGCGGCCAGAAACTGTAGCCCCTGGACGGCCCTGGGGTCATTGAGCAGGGCTTCGGAACGCGCCGCGCCCTGGGGTGTCAGATACAGGGCGAGCCCCGCCACAAGGGCCATCACCACAAAAGCCGGCGCCAGGGTGAAGCGTGCGAGACGTCCCGGCCCCACACCACAGGCGCTGAGAATCACCATCTCGCTTTCTACATAGAGACGCCCGTAGGCCATGAGAATCCCGATGAACAAACCCAGGGGTAGTAGCAATTCCAGAAAGCCGGGCAAACGGAACACCATCACGGGCAGCAGAATATCGGCGGCGAGCTTTCCCGCCGCGGCTTCCGCCAGGTACTTCACGAAGCGGCCGGTGATGATGATGGCCAGGAGAACGGCACTTACGGCAAAGGTGTGGCCCAACACATCGCCGGCGAGGTAACTACGCAGCTTCAAAACCGGTATTCCGCCCGTATAGATTTTACGCGGCCCGTCGGGGCGAGTATGTCGAGTTCAGTTTGCATCGCAATCATTTTACACTAGCGCGTTTACCCAACCGAGAGAATTGCCATGCCATCGCTGCGTTTTTCCACGTCTACCGCAGATAAGTCTCGCTCCCTGCGAACCCAGTGTGCGGTCCTGTCCGTCCCCGCTTCAAAAAAGCTCGATCGAGCAGCCAAAACCATCGACCAGGACTCTGGTGGACTGGTGTCGGCCGCCCTCAAAAGCGGAGAGTTTTCCGGCAAGGCCGGCCAGACGCTGACGCTTCACAGTACCGGCGATGTGGCGCGGGTCGTGCTGGTCGGGAGCGGCGAGAACAAAGGTAGCCGTGATGACCTGCGCAGTATCAGCGCTGCCATTGCCAAAGCCGTGCTCGCGAGCAAGGCCGCCGATGCCCGTTTTGAGAGCGAGGGGTTACGTATTGCCAAGGCCGATCGGGACTGGTTCTTCGGCTTCCTGGGGCGAGACTTTGCCCGCACGCGCTACCGTTACGGCGCAACGCTTTCCAAACCGAAACCGCAGCCGAATCTCAAGAAGTTGCAGGTCATCACAGCCGACAACGGCTCTGCGACCGCCGCACGCAAGGCGCTGAATGTCGGCGCCCAGACCGGCGAAGGGATCAACCTGGCGCGGGAACTGGCGAACCTGCCGGGAAATCACTGCACTCCCGAGCACCTGGCCAAAGAAGCGAGACGCCTGGCACGTACGACCAGCAAAGCCAGTTGCAAAGTCCTCAATGAGAAAACCATGGCCGAGCTGGGCATGCACTCCCTGCTGTCAGTGACCGCGGGCACCGCCACGCCGGCGAAACTCATCGTGCTTGAATACAACGGCGGCAAGAAAGGCGATGCACCGCATGTACTGGTGGGCAAAGGCATCACCTTTGACAGCGGCGGCATCTCGCTCAAGCCCGGCGCAAAGATGGATGAGATGAAATTCGATATGGGCGGCGCGGCCAGCGTGCTCGGTACGTTCCAGGCGATCCTTGCCATGGAGTTGCCCCTGAACGTGGTCGGCATCATCGCAGCGGCCGAAAATATGCCCAGCGGCACGGCGACCAAACCCGGTGACGTGGTCACGTCAATGGCCGGCATCACCATCGAGATTCTCAACACCGACGCCGAGGGTCGCCTGGTACTGTGCGACGCCCTGACCTACGCCGAGCGCTTCAAGCCCGCCTCGGTGGTCGACATCGCAACGCTCACCGGCGCCTGTGTGGTGGCCCTGGGAAGCCACGCGTCAGGCCTGTACGCCAACGACGAGACGCTCGCGGACGAACTGCTGGTCGCCGGCATCGAGAGCCACGACCGCGCCTGGCGTATGCCACTCTGGGATGACTACCAGCGACAGCTCGATAGTAACTTCGCCGACGTTGCCAACATCGGCGGCCCCGGTGGC
>JAUIMF010000146.1 GCA_030433415.1 Gammaproteobacteria bacterium
GGTGTCAGGGATCAGCACAATACCCTGAGGATTGCGGTGGCCGAAGGACCAGATGCGGCTGCGCGATTCATGGCCTTTCACCATCAGCCCGCCGGGATTACCCGAGACATCGATGCGCAGCACTTTGCCCAGTTCGCTGTCCAGGGACTGGGCCTGCTCGCGGTGCTCGAAGCCCTCCCCGGAGGTCACGAGCAGCGACTCGTCGCGCAGAAACAGCAGACGGCCGCCGTAGTGCTGAGGTGTACTCTTGTCCGGCTCCACGCTCAGGATCGTTTTGCCGTCCTCCAGCTGATCGTCCTCATAGCGCGCGCGAAGTACCGTTGTGCGGTTGGATCGTTCATCGCCCGCTGCGTAGCTGAGAAACACCCACTGCGTTTCTTCAAAGCGTGGATGCAGCACGATATCGAAGTAGCCGCCCTGGCCGGCGAACAGCGTGTCTGGGGTGCCGGTTACGGTTGTGCGTTTTCTCCCGGGACCGACATGCAACAGCCGACCCTCACGCTCCGTAACGAGAAAGCTGCCATCGGGAAGCAGCGCAAAGCTCCAGGGCCATTGCAGATCTTCAGCAAGGGTTTCAAGTGCATAAGATTGGGTCTGTGCATACACGATGCTGGCGCCAGGCGCGATCACGGCAACCCAGAGGAGCGCGAATGCTGTGCGTCGCCATTTCGCCGCCGCGCCAGAACGGGCATGATGGCGGCTGGCAAAAGGGAGTCGGCGAGAGATGGGACGGGCAATCATTGCGTTTTTTCCTGCGGTGCTGGGTGCCTACATTCTGGGCAGTATCCTGTCTACGCAGGTAATTCTCCAGCGTATTGAATCGCTGGGACTGCCCATTACGCCTCGCAACCGCTTCGATGCCTCATGGCACGACGTGCTGGGCATGGCCACAAGCTACCTGCCACTCATGGCCGTGGCATTTCTGCTGGCCCTGCCGGTGGCAGCGGGATTGGGGCGGTTGTTGCCCCGGCTGCGGTTTCTTCTTTACCCCCTCGCGGGCCTCGCCGCGGTGATCGCCCTGCACCTGATCATGCGAGCGGTGTTGGGTCTGAACGGCGTCGCGAGCGTGCGCGACCTGCACGGCCTGTTGCTTCAGGGCGGCGCGGGGTGGCTGGGAGGCTATCTGTTCTACGTATTCACAGGTCAGGCGCACCGCTGATGCCGGCGGCTTCGCGGGCGGCGGCATGCTGGAGCTCCTGATTCGCCACCATGCGATAGGTGAGGTAATAGCGGTAGATGTTTGACACGTACTGCACTGTCTCGCGACCAATTTCATCCGCGGCAATCAGTTCCACGTTATCGAACCAGACATCGGGATCGTAGCCTTTTGCTTCGGCCTTGGCGCGCATGCGGATCATGCGTCCCGGTCCTGCATTGTAGGCACCCAGGGCCAGCAGCGCCTGATTGATGGGGGTGATGTCGGGGTCTGAGAAATACCGGTCTCGCAGAAAATCCATGTACTTGATACCGGCGTGAATATTGGAGTCCACATCGTGAATGTCGGGAATACCCACGTTCTTGTCCGCCGCCGTGTCTGGCAATAACTGCATTACGCCAACGGCGCCGACGGCGCTACGCACACTCTGGTCCAGGCGGGACTCCTGATAGCCCTGTGCGGCGGCAAAGAGATACTCGATACCGTATTGCTCGCCGTAGCGCTGAAAAATGTCTCGCAGGTCGTTGAAGCGTTGATAATCCTCATCTCCCAGGGCGTTGGCCGCCCAGTCAAAATCGCGGATATAGCGATTGACCATGATGTTGCCAAAGAGCGTGCCCTGGCGGTTCTGTTTGAGGAACGCATCGACGGATGCCTTGAGCTTTGGACTGTTCTTGCGCATGGCCCACGCGGTGCGACCGCCCTCGCGCAGCACCAGGTCGTCGCGCACGACGATGTTGGTAAACACGCCTTCCCAGAGCTGCGGCTTGTAGGAATCCACCACCGCCCAGGGCAGCAGACCCGCATTGACCATTTCGATCAGATCGTCGTCTTCGAGTGACCCGGGCATGGACTTGATACGCACGGGCTCCAGGCCCTTGGCCTCCAGCCGCGCGTTAAGAGCGTCGGCACTTTCGCGGTAGCTGCTGTCATCGCGCAGGTACAGGGTTTTCCCCGCCAGGTCCTGAAGGGTTTTCAGCGGCGGCGCGGCGGGTCCCGTAACCAGAATCTCATTCAGGGGTTTGCTGGCGGGAATACTGAATTCCACCTGTTCCCGGCGCTGTGGCGTGATGGTCATGCTGGCGGCGATGAGGTCACCGCGACCGTCCAGGAGTGCGGGGATCAACTGGTCCCGCGCCACGGGGATCACCATGACGTAGACCTTGACGTGACCCCGGCCCAGCTCCTTGTTCAGGTGCTGCTGATAGCGCCCCGCCATCTCGGCCACGATGCCGCGGCCACGGCCTTCTTCGAGATGGAAGCGTCCCGGGCCGTAGACGGTGAGTATGCGAACAACGCGCTCCTCAATCAGCGCGTCCAGATCGCCCGACCAGCGCCGCGACACCACGGGCAGGCCACTGTGAATTTCATCGGGAGCGTCGTCTGCCGCGGCGGGCTCGGGAACGCTGTTGTGGCTATCCGCTGCGGCGACCTCTGTGGGTGCAATGCTGCTGGCGGGCGCAGCATCGGCCGTGGCCTGCACGGGTTCGCTCTGTCCACAGGCCGAGAGCAGGGCCAGGGTGGTGATCAGTACGGCGGCGTAGCGGGGTATACGGGTCACGGTTTGTCTGCCTGTCTTTGCAACGATCGGTGGGTACCTATTCTGGCATCTTCAGCGCTGATTGCACTGCCTGAGGTGGGCAGGGCGATGAGAAACTCGATGGGGAAGTCCAGGTCATCGCGATCCCCGTTGAATTCCACCGTCAGGGGCTGGTCGATGGTGAGATAGGCACCGCAGGCCTCACCGGGATCGCAGATGAAAAGATCGTTGTCGATATCGGTGCCGGCGAAGATCTGGTAACGGCCGGCGAGCACCTCGGGTAGTGCGAAGCGATATTCGCCATCGGCGATCGTTGGTGCGGCCTGGGCCACGACTTCATCCAGTTCGGGGTCGAAGACCAGCAGATAGATTTGGCCCAGGTCTGAATCCAGTGTGTCGGCCACCGACATCAGTACGCGGATTGTGACGGTGTTGGCGCTGGAGCTGGCCCGCAGTTCGCCCTGATACACGCCGGGCTCCAGTCCGTCGCGGTTCACGCGAACGCCGTAGGCTCCCAGACCTGCGCTGTCAGCGAGACTGTCATCTACGCTCAGCCAGGGCTGGTCGGCGCTGACGGTGACATTGCTCAGCTCGCCACCGCCGCTGTTGCGCAGCAGAATCTCGCGCTCACTGGCGGTGTTCCCAAAGTTCAGGGCGCTCGTGGACGACGCC
>JAUIMF010000069.1 GCA_030433415.1 Gammaproteobacteria bacterium
GAGAGCAGGAATGGGAATGCCGGCGGTGACAGCGCGCGCTACGGTGCGGCGCAGTCCGGGCTCTACGCGGGCAATCTCCTGGCGGAAGAAGTCATCCAGCAGCAGATTCTCCAGGTTGGCATCGCGTGCATAGGCATCGCGAATATTGCCAAGGAATCGGCTGCGAATAATGCAACCACCGCTCCACATGAGGGCGATGGCGCCAAAGTCCAGATTCCAGTCGTATTCCCGCTGAGCCTCGGCCATAAGCTGAAAGCCCTGGGCGTAGGCGATGATCTTGGCGGCATACAGTGCGTCATGAATATCAGTGAGAAGATCGTCGCGATCTCCCTCTAACGCGGTTCGGGTGCCTTGCAGAACCGTGGCCGCATGCTCCCGGGATTCCTTCAGCGCCGACAGGCATCGGGCGTAGACGGCTTCGGTGATCAGGGTCAGGGGCATTCCCAACTCCAGCGCGTTGATGCCGGTCCACTTGCCCGTGCCTTTCTGCCCGGCAGCGTCCAGCACCTTGTCGACCAGGGGCTCGCCGTCGTCGTCACGGGCAGAGAAGATGTCGGCGGTGATCTCGATAAGGTAGGATTCCAGCACGCCGTCGTTCCAGCGAGAGAAGACCTGATGCAGGGTCTCGGCATCCAGGTTCATGCCGTCGGCCATGAGCTGATACGCCTCGGCGATAAGCTGCATGTCGCCGTACTCGATGCCGTTGTGCACCATCTTCACGTAGTGACCGGAACCACCTTCGCCCACCCACTGGCAGCAGGGTTCTGCGTCGACCTTTGCCGCGATTGCCTGCAGTATGGGGCGCACGTCGGGCCAGGCTGTTTTTGCGCCACCGGGCATGATCGACGGCCCGTGGCGGGCGCCTTCTTCGCCACCGGACACGCCGGTACCGATGAAGTGGATGTTTTTGCCAGCCAGGTCCTTGGCGCGCCGGTCGCTATCGGTAAACAGGGAGTTGCCGCCGTCTATGATGATGTCGCCGGGATCGAGCAGGGGTACCAGTTGCTCAATGATGGCATCCACCGCCGACCCGGCCCGTACCATGAGCATGATGCGTCTTGGCACCTTCAGGGCGTCGACCAATTCATCCAGAGAGTCAGTGCCCAACACCTGGGTGCCCGCCGCCGGTCCCGCCAGAAACGCCTCGGTACGATCCGCGCTGCGGTTGTACACCGCGACGGTGAAGCCGTGGTCATTCATGTTCAGGACCAGGTTCTGACCCATGACGGCCAGGCCTATCAGGCCAATGTCGGCTTGCTTGTTCACGTTTTTCTCCAGAGTTCCCACCGGCAATCGGGCTGGTGGGTCAACGCACCATCAGCTTGGATCCAGCGACGCAAAGAATTCCGACGCTTTTGCCGCGGGTCGCGCCATCAACGGTTCGAGATATCCCGAGATCGCATCGAATTCGATGAGTCCGCCGCCAACGGCCAGGCGCAGGGAGTACGCGGCGACGATATCGGCGACGGTAAAGCGGTCTGCCACCAGATAACCGCTCGTGGGCAACTCCTTTGCCAGCACATCGCAGCGATACTTGAGTGCGTCACCATGCATGGCTCGCAGCTCGGCAGGCATGATGCCGGCACCGGCGAGCATGTACTCCACCAGACGCATCTCAAAGGACTCGGCGAACAGCGACAGCCAGCGCAGGTAGGCGTAGCGGCAGGACTCTTTGGCGAAGACCGCCAGTCCCGTGTCGGGAAAGGATTCCGCCAGGTAGATGCACGTGGCGGTGGACTCGGTCAGCGTTTCGCCACGCCAGATCATCGTGGGGATGCTGGCATAGGGATTCAGCGCCAGGTAGTCGTCGCTACGTTGATCGCCAAATTCCAGCCGGTGTTCGACGACCTCCAGTCCTAGCTCGTGGGCGAGCCAGCGCACCTTGCCCGAACGGTCATTGATGCTGAATCCATAGAGGTCCAGGGTAGAAGATTGGGTCATGGGAGTCCCTTTGCTGGCAGGTCAGGTCGAGTCACGGGTGTGGCAAGTGACTTGAGTGTAACCCTGTTCAGGTCAAAGGTCGCCCAGTAGCACCTGGTTCACGCGATCTGGCGCTTCGTACATAACCCAGTGCCCGGCGTCTGGCACTGCGTGGAACTCAGAACCGGGTTGTGCTTGTTGGAATAGCAAGCGCCGCGCCTCGACCGCCTGGTGCCCGCCAGCGGTCGCATCCTCGATGCCCCATATGCCGACGAGTTTGGCGGGAATATGCGGCAGGCATTCCGCGAGTTGATTCGTTGCCGCGAGCCGGCGGCTGCGAAAGTGATGTCGAGCCAGGTTGTCGCCATGCAGGTGCACGGCAAGGTCGTCTATCGCATCGGGCTTGTGCAACATCAGGCGCTGCAGGTTTTCGTGATGGATGGATTCGGCCTGCTCGGGGCTGGACTCTGCCGTTGGCAATGGCAGCAGGTCCACCTGAACGTGCACATCAGAGATACCTACCGCGCCGATCAGTGTGCAGCGCCGACAGCGAGCACCCGCGAGTACCGCCAGTTCACCGGCGATCATGGCGCCAAAACTGAAGCCCGCCAGAGCGAAGGGTTGATCGCGCCCCGCAAGCTGGTTGAAGCCGCCGAGAACGATGTGGGCAAAGTGCGCAATGGTGTGAGGCTCGGGCATGTCGCCGGAGCGCCCCAGGCCTGGCAGGTCCAGGGTCCACACATCGCGCTGCTGGCGCAGGGTGTCTACGTTGCGAATCCAGTGGTTCCAGGCACCGAAACCGCCGTGCAGCAGCAGGAGCGGAGCGGCAGTGGGCGCGTGGCGCGCGGTCCACCGCTGCCAGTAAAGCTGCCCACCCGCATACTCGCTGTGGTGAATCTCCGCCTTCGCGAGGGCGTCGTCGACCTGCTGCGTCGGTGAGCGCATCAGTCCTTGAGCAGCTCCAGAACGCTGGAGAAGTCGCGCTGGCCGTTGCCGCCTTCCTGATGCGAACGGTACAACTCGCCGGCGAGTTGCCCCATGCGATTGGCCACGCCGGAGTCTTCGGCGATGGCCTGGGCCAGGCCCAGGTCCTTGACCATCAGGTCCACCATGAAGCCGGGCTTGTAGTCATTGCTCGCAGGGGCACCTTCCATAACGCCGGGGTAGGGGTTGTAGACCTCGAGTGACCAGTTGCGCCCTGAACTGGCGAGCATGATCTCTGACAGTACTTTGGGATCGAGGCCGTTACGCACTCCCATCTCAAGCGCTTCGGTGGTGCCGATCATGTGAATCGCCAGCAGCATGTTGTTGCAGCCCTTGGCCACCTGACCCGCACCGGGAGGTCCGGCATGGAAGATATTCTTGCCCATGTCCGCAAGAATCACCTTCGCCTTCTCGAAGGTGTCGGCGCTGCCGCCACACATAAAGGCCAGCGTGCCCGCCGCGGCGGCGGCGACACCACCGGAGACCGGCGCATCCATAAAGCCGATGCCGAGCTTGGCGGCGGCTTCGCCCACTTCGCGGGATGTCGGCGCATCGATGGTGCTGCAGTCCAGCACCGTCGTGCTGCCGTCGAGCTTGGCCAGCAGACCGTCATCACCGAGGTACACCCCGGCCACATGCTTGCCCGCAGGCAGCATGGAAATCACGTAATCGACACCCTCTGCGGCGTCAGCAGTGGTGGCAGCGACGCTGGCGCCCGCCTGTTGCAGGTCGGCGCAGGCCTCGGGCATCAGGTCAAACACCGTGACCGCGTGACCCGCAGCGACGAGATTTTTCGCCATGGGGCCGCCCATGTTGCCCAGGCCGATAAAGGCTACCTTGGCCATGTTGTTCTCCTTAGTTCAGGTCCGCGAGCGGGTTCACGTCCCAGGGCTCGCTAAAGAATTTATCGAGAAGGTCCACGGGTACGTCGCGGGAGCTGGCGTATTGCCAGGCCGGGCTGCGGTCCTTGTCGATGAGCAGGGCACGCACACCCTCGGCGAATTCCGGGTAGCGCACCACCTGGGTCGCGAGGCGAATCTCGGCCTGAAAGACTTCCTTGAGCGAGCTGTGCCGCGTCTCCCACAGCTGACGGTCGATCCACAGCGCCGCCAGCTTCGAGCCATGGGCAAGACTGTCGCGGGCCTTGGCCAACCAGGGGTCTTCGGTGTCCTGCGAGGTAATGCGATCGATGACTTCGTGCACGTTGTCGCCATCCATCAGGGCATTGATGGTTTCGAGGTGCGGTTCCACCTGGCCTGCGGGACGGCTGCCGACGCTCTGCTCCGAGAAGGGTCGCAACACGTGGCGCACCAGCGCGTGGTTGGTCTGTACCTCATCGCTCCACTGCTGGGCCAGCAGGCCGTCGATCACCGCCTGCTTGTGTTCGCTGGCGATAAAGCGATCCGCAAAGCCGATGAAGATGGCATCCGCCGCGTTGATGGACGCACCGGTGAGTGCCAGAAATTCCCCGCTGCGCCCGGGCGCATGGTTCAGGAACCAGCTGCCACCCACATCGGGGAACAGGGCGATGGTGATCTCGGGCATGGCGATGCGCGTGCGCTCTGTGACCACGCGGTGGGCACAGCCGGCCATCACGCCCAGACCGCCGCCCATCACAATGCCGTGGCCCCAGCACACGATCGGCTTGGCGTAGGTGTGCAGCGTGTAGTTCATGCGGTATTCCCGGGCGAAGAACGCCTCGGCGTACTCGCAGGGACCGCCGGGCTGCTCCACCGCCGACGCGTGCAGTGCCTGTACGTCACCGCCGGCGCAGAAGGCTTTTTCGCCCGCACCCTCGATAAATATCGCGGCGATATCGTCATCACCGGCCCAGGCATCCAGCTGCGTCTGCAGCAGGTCCACCATCTCGAGTGTCAGGGAGTTGAGCGTGGCTTCGACGCTCAGGGTGATGCGGCCGAGCTTGCGCTGGCCTGCCGCCAGTTCGTCAAACAGAACAGGAGCAGACATCAGGCGTTCTTCCACTCAGGCGCGCGCTTTTCGAGGAATGCGTTTACACCCTCGCGCTGATCTTCGGTGCTGAACAGCTCAACAAACTTGGTGCGCTCGTCCACCAGGCCCTGGGGAATTGTGGCATCGCGCGCCGTATGAATAAGCTGCTTGCAGAAGGTGACGGCAATGGGACTTTGCTGCGCTGCCTGTTCTGCCAGTGCCAGGGCACGGTCCAGGGACTCGCCCGTGGGTACCACTTCTTCCACCAGGCCAATCTCCAGAGCCTTGGCGGCCTTGATGCGCTCGCCACACAGGATCACGCGCTTGGCCCAACCTTCACCGACCAGCTGCGTCAGGCGTTGCGTGCCGCCGGCGCAGGGCAGCAGGCCGACCTTGGCTTCGGGCAGGGCCATCTGTGCCTGCTCTTCGGCGATGCGGATGTCACAGGCCATGGCGACCTCGAGACCACCGCCCATGGCAAAGCCGTTTACCGCTGCGATGGAGACGCCGCGGAAGTCTGCCAGGGTCTCAAAAGCCTGACCAAAGAAATTGCCCATATCCTCAGCGACCTTGGGGTCGCCGTCGGCAAACAGCTTGAGGTCGGCACCCGCCGAGAAGAATTTGTCACCGGCACCCGTCAGTACCAGGGCGTAGATGGACTTGTCGGCATTGAGCTTTTCAACCAGGTCCCGCAGGGCTGGCAGGCTCTCGGTGTCCCAGGTGTTGGCGCCGGGATTGTCGATGGTGACCAGCGCGGTGTGGCCACGTACTTCTACTTTGACTTTGTCGGATGTGCTTGTTGTCATTTGATCATCTCCAGAGCGTCGTCCATCAGCAGTCGGCGAGACACGATGACGCGCATGATTTCGTTGGTTCCCTCAAGAATCTGGTGTACGCGGGTGTCGCGCACATGGCGTTCCATGGGGTATTCCTTGATGTAGCCGTAGCCACCGAATAGCTGCAGGGCGTCGTTGCAGACCTTGAAGCCTACGTCGGTGGCAAAGCGCTTGGCCATGGCGCAGTAGGTCGTTGCCTGACCATCGCCGTTGTCGAGCTTGCTGGCGGCCAGGCGCACCATCTGCCGTGCGGCGACCAGTTCGGTGAGCATGTCTGACAGCATGAACTGCGTGGCCTGAAAGTCGGCGATGGCAGCGCCAAACTGCTTGCGCTCCTGCACGTACTCCACGGCTTCTTCCAGCGCCTGCTGGGCGGTGCCGATGCTGCAGGTGGCGATGTTGATGCGTCCGCCGTCGAGGCCTTCCATGGCAATGGCGAAACCCTGGCCTTCGCTGCCGAGCAGGTTCTGTTTGGGTACACGCACGTTGTCGAAGCTGATCATGCGCGTGGGCTGGGCTTTCCAGCCCATCTTCTCTTCGTTCTTGCCGTAAGAGATACCCTCGGCGTCGGCGGGAATCACCAGGGCAGAAATGCCCTTGGGGCCCTCGCTGCCGGTGCGCAGCATCACGACCAGCACATCGGTCTCGCCAGCGCCCGAGATAAATACCTTGCTGCCGTTGACCACGTAGTCATCGCCGTCGACGACGGCGTTGGTACGCAGGGACGCGGCGTCGGAGCCGGCTCCCGGCTCCGTCAGGCAATACGAGGCCAGTTTGCTGCCCATGACCAGTTCCGGACACCAGGCGTCGATGATCGCCTCGGTACCGTATTTACCGATCATGCTGGTGGCCATGTTGTGAATTGTCAGGAAGGCGGCGGTGGTCGTACAACCCTTGGCCAGTTCCTCAACAATCAGGCTGGCATCCAGGCGAGTCATGCCCAGACCACCGGCGCTTTCGGGCGTATACATGCCCATGAAACCGAGTTCCCCGGCCTGGGCCAGGGCATCTACGGGAAAATGGGACGTGGCGTCCCATTCGGCGGCCTTCGGTGCCAGCACACCCTGCGAAAATGCACGGGCGCTGTCGACGAAGGCCTGCTGCTCGTCGCTGAGAGAGAAGTCCATGGCTCAGTCCGCGAACTTGTCCAGAACCCGGCCGAACAGTTCCTCGTCGGACGGAATCACCTTGGTCTCGGCCAGGGGCTTGGATACCCAGGTCTCGTTGATCAGGTCGCGCCAACTGATGTTGTGGTTGGTGGAGTTGCCACCCCACGAGCCACAGCCCAGCGAGAAGGTCTGGCGCATGCCGTTCCACAGGTTGCCGCTGTTCGAGGCAGCCTGGGGCTGGTTCACCATCACCCGCGAGGTGTGCGTGGCGTTAGCGTAGGCCATGATGTTCTCGTCGGAGTAGGAGTAGATGCCGCAGGAGTGGCCGCGACCCTGATAGGACTGAATCGCGTCAACCATCTCGATGGCTTCGTTGATATCGGCCACCTTGTAGAACGCCATAACGACCGACAGCTTCTCGCCAGAGAAGGGGTGATCAGGACCTGCGCCGGTTTCTGGCACGATGAAGAACAGCTTGCCCTCGGGGAGTTCGATGCCCGCCATACCCGCCAGCTTGTGCGCAGGCTGGGCGACGATGGCCGTGTTCAGGTGGCCGTCCTCCCAGATGGTGTTCTGCAGCTTCTGCTTCTCTTCTTCGTTGACCAGGTAGCCGCCTTCGTGCAGCAGCTTCTCGAGCAGCTCATCGTAGATAGAGGCAAAGGCCAGCACAGAGTTGTCAGAGGAGCAGCTCGCCGCCAGGTCCAGCGTCTTGGAGATGCGAATCTTCTCAGCCGCTTCTTCCAGATCCGCCGTGTCGTCGACGGTGATGCAGGCGTTGCCCACACCCACGCCCAGGGCCGGCGTGCCGCTGGAGTAGGCGGCATGCACCATGGCGCCGCCGCCGGTGGCCAGCACGCGGTCGCACTGGGCCATCAGTTCGTTGGTGAGTTCCAGCGATGGTGTCTCGATGTAGAGCACCAGATCTTCCGGTGCACCGCAGCGCTTCAGCGCGTCGCGCATGTACTCGCAGATTTTCTTGTTGGTCAGCTTGGCGCGGGGGTGGGGCGCCACGATGATGGAGTTGCGGCCTTTCACTGCGTGAATGCCCTTGATCACCGGCGTGGCTTCGGGGTTGGTGGAGGGCGACAAGGCGCCGATGACGCCGATGGGCTTCGCGATCTTGACGATGTTGCGCTCGGGGTCTTCTTCAATAACGCCCACGGATTTGTCGTCGATGATGTCCATCAACGTCGCGCGGGTCTTGCGGTGAATCTTGAGGTACTTGCCTTCGTAGTTACCCAGGCGGGTTTCATCCACGGTGAACTGGGCAATTTCTTCTGAGCGGTCTTCGCGGGCCACGGCGTAGACCATGGCGGTGATCAGCTCGTCGACCTGCTCCTGGGTGTAGTGCTCGATCTGCTTCTGGGCCGCGCGGGAACGGGCTACCAGATCGGCAATGTGCTGTTTCGGGTCGATGCCCTGGGGGTTGTCCTGCTGCGTCGCTGCGTCAGACATGCGGGTGCCTCCTGTTGGTGGATTATTAGCGTTAAGGGCCGAAAGTGTAGCAGCGTTTAAAAAGTAGACACATTGACTATCTTGCGACATACATGGACGATATTGCGGATGAGTGCACCCTCCAAATGGCCGCTTCCCGAGGCGGGTATCCGCTTTCTCACGCCATCGTTCATGATCGAGAAACTGGCGCGGAATCCCCTGACAAAAGAGTGTTATCCCACGGCCATGGGCTTCTATCCCGAGGCCTCGGGACACCGTATGCAGCGCCGGCGTCACGATGACAACCTGCTGATATATTGCACCCAGGGTCGGGGCCGGCTGAAAACCGCAGGCTGGCAGGGTGAGGTTAGCGAGGGACAGGTGCTGCTGTTACCGCAGGGCGTGGAGCACCTGTACGAGGCGGATTCCACCGCACCCTGGAGTATCTACTGGGTGCATTTTCAGGGGGCTGCCACGGGCATTTTTCTGCAGTATCTGGGATTCCGGGAACACCGGCCCGTCGTCAGCGCCGGAGTGTCGCCGGTGTTGGTGGCGGCTTTTACCAGCCTGATGGACGTTCGCCGCACGGGCTACTCCACCCGCGCCTTTATCAATGCCGCCAATCGCCTGCGCCACCTGTTCAGCCAGATGGCGCTCGAAATCACGGTGCAGCAGGGGCGGGGGCGCAACAGCTTTGAAGTGGCCCAGGTGCAGAGCTACATGCACGAGCACATCGACCAGAACCTGACCCTGGATCAGCTGGCGGCGAGCGCCGGCATGTCCAAGTACCATTTTTCGACGCGGTACAAAGAGTTGACCGGCTATTCACCGGTCCGGCATTTTCTGAATATGAAGATGGAGTTTGCCTGCGCACTGCTGGACAGCACCGATCTCAGTGTGAGCGCCATCGCGGCGCGGGTGGGCTACGATGACGCGCTGTACTTTTCGCGGCTGTTTCGCCGCACGATCGGGCGGTCGCCGCGGGCGTATCGGGCGTCGATTCGGCAGGACTGAATGATAAGGAGCGATGTGGTGATCCCTACCAGAGAGAGATGTAGTCCGTGCAATCCCGGCGCGTAATCCACGTGGTCGGCTGCCACGCGGCAGGAGAAGTGGGTGATGTGGTGGTCGGTGGTGTGGCACCTCCGCCGGGTGAAACCTTGTGGTCGCAATCCCGCGCGTTGCAGGAGCAGGGGGACCTACGGGACTTTCTACTCAACGAACCCCGCGGTGGCGTGTTCCGCCATGTGAATATTTTGGTTCCCCCCAAAGATCCGCAGGCGCAGATGGGCAATCTGATCTTCGAGCCCGAGACGGCACCGCCCATGTCGGGATCCAACACGATTTGCGTCACCACCGTGCTGCTGGAGACCGGCATTCTGCCCATGCAGGAACCCGAAACCGAACTGCTGCTGGAAATGCCCGGTGGCGTGATCCGGGTGCGAGCCCGTTGCGAGAACGGACGCGTGACCGAAGTTACCTTCACCAATCTACCGTCGTTCGTGGATCGCATGGACGCGCCGCTGGAGGTGCCGGGCCTGGGTACGCTCACGGTCGATATCGCCTTTGGCGGTGACAGCTTTGTGGTGGCCGATGCCCGGGCGCTGGGTTTTGCCATTGCTCCCGATGAAGCAGCGGAACTGCGCGACACCGGTATGGCGATTGCCCACGCCGCGCAGGAGCAGTTGGGTTTCACGCACCCCACGCTCGACGGTATGAACGAGATTACCTTCTGCCTGCTGGCGGGGCCGGTGGAGTCACGCAGCGATTGTCGCCATGGCACCCACGCAGTGGCGATTCGCCCGGGCAAGCTTGATCGTTCGCCCACGGGTACGGGGGTGTCGGCGCGACTCGCGCTGATGCACGCCCGCGGTGACGTTGCGGTGGGCGAGCGACTGGCCTTTCACTCGGTACTTGGATCGACGTTCTACGGTGAGATAGCCGAGACGACGATGTTGGGTGAGCGTCCCGCGGTTATCCCGCAGATCAGTGGTCGCGCCTGGATCACCGAAACCCGGCAATTGCTGCTTGCGGACGATGACCCGTGGCCGAGCGGTTATCGCCTGGCCGATACCTGGCCCCCTGAGCCATGAGTGCGGTGCCGTTTATTGATGCGGCCTCGGTCGAGGGACTCTTCGGCTGGAACGATGCCATTGCCGCCATCGAGCGAGGTCACCGTGGCCCTGCACCCCGCATGGATGACCTTTTTATCGAAACGGCCAACGGCAACGGGTTACTCAATCGCGCGGCCTGGATTGAGGGCATCGGGCTGGGACTGAAGAGCGTCAGTATCTTTCCCGCGAATCCCTCACGCACTCCATCCATGCCGACAGTGCAGGGTTTCTTTTCGTTGTTCGACGAAGGGACCGGCCAGCCGCTGGCGCTGATTGACGGGCCGTTGATTACGCACTGGAAGACCGCGGCGGATTCACTGCTGGCCACGCGATTGCTGGCACGGAGTGACGCCAAAACGTTGCTGATTATTGGTGCGGGAACCCTGGCCGGGTCGCTGCTGGATGCGTATAGCCATGCCATGCCGGGGCTAGAAGCAATACAGGTCTACGCGCGGGACAGGTCAAAGGCTGAGGCGCTGGTGCGTGGCAATACGCTCGCATCCACCGTCGACGATCTTGATGCCGCTGTAGCCAACGCCGACATCATCAGTACCGCGACCTCGGCTACGACACCGATACTGTTCGGCGCGGGTGTGCCCGAGGGCTGTCATGTCGATCTGGTGGGTGCCTACGCCAGGCACAATCGTGAGGCAGATGACGAGTTGCTCAGGCGTGGTTCGTTGTTTGTCGACGCCAGAGAAACCACCATCGAACATATTGGTGAGCTGGCGACTCCCATCGCATCGGGGGTGATCGATGCCAGTGCTGTGCGCGGCGATCTGCGCGAGCTAGTTACTGGTAAAGTTGCACGGCGTTCGCACTCGGAGATCACGGTGTTCAAAAATGGTGGGGGCGCGCATCTGGATCTGATGATTGCGGGAATGATTTATCAGTGCTGGCGCAGCTCAGGTGAGCGTCCATGAAACTAAGGGAGCTGCGGCGTTTAAGGTTGACCGTATCGGGCGGTATGGGTAACGAAAAATCGGGGAGGTTAAATGAGTTTTGACAACCGCTGGGCCCTACGAAAAGTTCGGGGAAGGGTGCATTTGACCTTAAATTTGGGAGGCAAAAAAATCGCGTACGCGTACATCAGAAAAAATGCCTGCAGTGCCTTTAAGCAAGCCCTGGGCTTTCATCCGAGTGAGCAGATCGACACGGTCGCCCAAGGGCACAGGTACGATGGAGGCGCCTGCGACGCCGCGATTTTTGTCTGGAGGGATCCGGTAGATCGGTTGCTTAGTCTGTACAAATCTAAAATTATTGAACGTCGCGGTGCCGTGGGAATGATCCAGGCCTGTGAAAGAATTCTCGGGCACATTCCGTCCGACTTCGACGAATTCGTGGACTTTGCCATACAGATGCCTGATCCGCATTGCTGGACCCAATACAGTCACCTGCGAAGAATTAACTATACCCATGCAATTCCCATGGACAGTTTGCACGACGTCATGGTGTCACTGGTGGGAGAAGATGATGCGGCGATTTTCAAGTCGCCGGTGAACGCTAGCAGCGAAATTCAAGTCGAAGTTTCTGACGCCAGTCGTCAAAAAATCGCTAGCTGCTACGCAGAAGATTACCGAATGATCAGGCGTGTTACGTGATGCGACCACACCTAATCATGGTGCGTATCTACATACCCCAAAGTTTGTAGCTGATTCGTAACGGTGGGTAGCAGTTCGCTGGCCGTCGCAAAGTTGGTCAGGGTGATTTTGCCAGCACGAGACCGTCCGCTCGGTTGAAACTGTCGATTTATCGAGTCACTTATATCGTGGCGTGCCGGCATCTTTAAGTATGCCGCCAGTTCCTGGATTGTGCTCAATTTGTCCTGGTTAAAGTCTTCGTAGCGAATCAGATGCATGGCGCGCTCATTTTCAAAAAAGCACTGATTGCACTCCGTCCACCGTTTTAGCAGTGTCCAGATCGCGCTTGGCGGGGTAGCCGATTCGCCGGATTCGCTGGGTGTGGATTGTCTGTCACCCAGACCCCCGAGTACCGCGAACCAGTGTTGATTTGGTAGCTGATCTCGCAATGCCTCGGCCGGTTTTTCGAGCGCTTCTACAGTGAGGCCCAGGCGACCCACGATTGAACGAATCATGTCCTCAGGTCGACGCGCTACGAAGACGAATTTAGCCGAGGGATAGACAGGTTTGAGTTGTTCAAAAAAGTAGATGAAGTCTGGATCTTTTACTATCTGTGAGCGGAATAAGTGCGGATGCTGCCGTGCGGCGAGAGCAAGGTGTTCGGGCCAGATCGTTGTCTTGCGTAACACCTCGGCTGCGCCCATATCGACGTGATAGAACGGATCCTGGCTGTAGGAAGCGCCGGTCATCAACGCTAATAGCGAAGCGATGGCGGAGGTGCCTGTTTTCTGGTGTCCCAGTATGATCGCGCGCGTATTGGGGTGTATTCCGATGCGTCGCGCGGCTTTTTGAACAAGGTGTCGATGGCGAGGCATTACGCTTCCTGTTGTCAGCCGCGCTGGGACATGGATGGTGACACGCCAGCATTGGCCAGAAGTTGCTTCAGCTTCTTGGCATTTTTTGTTCGGTCGTAGTTTTGCAGTATTTCTTCCCGGGCGGCGTACCCCATTGATTGCATTAGCGGGGGGTTAGCTGCCAGCGAACTTATGGCATTCGCCAGTCCTTGAACATCGTTCTGCTCTACGAGTATGCCGCAGTTGCGCGGGTTCAGTAGTTCTTCAAGGCCTGGCAGTGTGAAGGCAACAATGGGAAGTTGCATCGCCATGGCCTCCATGCAAGAGATGGGTATGCCTTCGCTTTCGCTGGTCGACAGATACAAGTGAGACTTGCCAAGAACCTGTTGCACCTGATTCTGGGGCAGGCTGCCGGCCAGGGTAACGATTGACTCCAGCTCATGTTCCTCAATGAGCTGCTCCAGTCTCGCTCTCTCTGGTCCTTCGCCAATAACGGTCAGGTGCACGCGTAGGCCGTTGTCGACAAGATGGCGCATGGCGATGACGAGATGGTGTTGCGCTTTGACCTTCTGCAGCCTGCCGATGGTGGCGAGATGCAGACACTGCGTATTGCGATCAAAGTCTTTCGGGGGGCTATCGTCACCGTGTGAGAAAAACCCAGTACGAATTCCGCAGCGCAGAACCTGTATTTGATCGGCACCGAGCCCATACTTTTTCTGCATAAGGTCGCGGTTGGCTTCGCTGATTGTGATGATGTTCGCGCACTTCCCGAACTCCCTGCGCGCCGTATCGATACCGATGGGATCATCGATAATATCGAATCGATGGGTGGTGACGCTGACAGGAATACCCGTGAAACCAGAAAGCGTTGTCGCCGCGATCAGGTTCCGCGCCGCAAAATGGACACAAATACCGGTGTAACGCTCCTCGAGAATATTGGGAAGTTCAGCCAGGGCTTTGGTTCCGATCCATCTTTCTGGGCCCAGGCGAAGCCAGCGGGTGAGGCTATGGAGGAAACTACCTGGTCGTCTTGAGAGCGCTGCCCATAGGACTTTGCATAGCTGCAGTTTTTCCGGGGATTTCATAACCCTGACCGGCGTCGTTTCGAGTATCTGCTCGACGATAGCGTGATTTGCCTGGGTCGCAGGGGGTTGTAAGCAGAGAACACTGATATCGCACCCCTCCCTTTTCAGTGCCGCAATCTCTTCGACTATGAAGGTCTCGGACGTTTCCGGAAAGGAAATCAACACATAGAGAACTTTTTGCGCTTTCATTGCTGCCGAATTGATCCTTGGGTCACTTTGCCGGGAGGCGCTAAATAAAATCGAATGGGGCAGAACGAATGCATAACTTACCGAGTGGATCGTAGTGTTTCACAATCTACCGATTCGTACTAACGATTTGCGAAATACTGTTCGGTGCTATGGATCGGTGCGGACTCCCCGCGTCGCCAAATAAACACTGGTGGATAATAGCGCGATCAGATTGCTTACCATGAATGCAGCTGTCACGCCGCTGTGGCCCACCACGGGAACGAAGTCTCGCAGCACGATGGCAATCGCAACAAACAGCGAGGCGAACACTCCCCAGGCGGCGATGGGTTTTGGAATGCGTCCTGAAGTCAGAAACAGTCCGTAAAAGCCGGCCAGCGCGACCGATGACAACACCAGAGATAGGTGAAAGGACGTATAGCTGGAAGTGGCTTGTAGGCCATTGAGCAAAAGCTGATCGCTGTGCTCGGCCAGCACTTGATAGGCCGGTCGGCTCGCAATTTCTGCGGCATTCATGAGGAATACACTGCCAAGGGCGCTGAGCAGTCCCGCGGTAATCCGCAGGGCGAGGCTCCAGGCCGCCAGCACCGGGCCGCTGGCTTTGAGTAGCTGATACAGGCCCACACTCACGAACAGATCCAGGGCGAAGATGAAAAGTCCTACCCAGGACAGGGCTCGCAGGCGGGGTTCCGCATCAAGCATTGCCGTCGCTACCGATTGCACATCGGCCGACAGATTGATGTCGATGCCTTCACCCAGCAGAACAGCTGCCAGGGCCCCGATCACAATCGTTGCCAGCCAGGCCAGGCCGGTGCCTTTGGCAAGGGATTTAGTATCGTTCATTAAAGGGCTACCCGTTTGTCGCGCTGCGCCGCGTTCCGGACGTTGCTGGAATAATGAACCAAGTGCGTGGCCGATGTCAGCGAGCCAGCTCCCACCACATGCGCCGCAAGGTGGATGGATGGAGGACGCGCAATCCTCCTAGCTTGACCAGCGACGAGATCAGATACTGATCCTTGTGCCTGAGCGCATTCACCAGGAGTTCTCCCAATTCAGAGCGCAGACGTTGCCTGAATATGGCGCGGTGTTCGTCGGTCACGTTTTCAGCCTCGCTAACGACCTCGGCAGCGGCCAGCAGTGCGAAAGCATTCTGACGTTGCAGTCCAGTGAGCTGCGATATTCCGCCCGCAGTCATCTCATAGGACAAGGTGGTTTCACTGGCTATCGCAACAGGACCCAAGGCGGCACAGCGCACCTGCAATGCGTAGTCGTTGCCTGCACGAAACTCCGGTTTTACGTCGGCAGCGATGCAGGCCTGGGGGCGACGAATCGCCAGGTTCATGGCGATAGCCATGGGCCAGGACTGGCCGAGCATGAGCTTCAGGGGGTCTGGCAGTAAGGCGGTCGTTTCGCTCTCGTTTCCATACCATTTGGAAGGGCGGTCCTCCTGCGGCAGATAAACCCGCGCTGTTGCCGCTATCGCCTCGGGATACCGCTGAAAAAGATCGGCAAAAACACTGAGTCGGTTTGCATCGCTCTCATCACCGGCGTCCGTAAACACCACAACATCACCGGTGGCTGACGTTGCGCCATTGAACCGCGCCCTGGCCGCGCCCTGATTAGGCTGTCGAATGACCCGGGGTTGAATCGCGTGATTTGCCGCCAGCTCCGGAGAGTTATCCTTTGAGCCATCATCTACCACTATGACTTCGTCCGGCCGTTGTGACTGGGCTGCGAGCGAATCCAGGGTATGGATAATGCCTTCGCCGGCGTTATAGCAGGGGATAACGCAGCTGAATGTGACCTGGTTCATTCCTTGAGAAGTCTCCGACCCCGTAACGCGTACCTCGATGGTAGCGTTGACGTATAATTTTTTTGAGTATCGCTTCAGACCTTCGCTGCGGCAACCATGGGTCGCGGGAAAGTGTGCTCAACGTCACTTAATAGAGATTGGCTTCCCAGTATGGCCAGCACACGCAAAGCGCTCGTTGAGGTATTTGTTTCAAAATACCTCACTCTTACGGTTCAGTTTTTTTCCGTCGTAATCATCGCGCGGCTTCTGACCCCCGAAGAGATCGGCATTTTTTCCCTTGGTGCTGCCTTCGTATCCCTGGCTCATCTTCTGCGCGATTTTGGCTCTGCCCAGTACGTTGTTCAGGAGGCCGAATTAACCACCGATCGAATACGTGCCGCCCTGGCTGTGACTCTTGGGTTGGGTTGGGCCGTAGCGTTGACGATCTACCTGGGCGCTCCCTACGTCGCCGCGTTCTATGAGAACGAGGCAACAGAGAAAGTGCTGAGGTTGCTGTCATTGAACTTTTTTCTCTTGCCCTTCAGCACGGTGAACTATGCCTACCTTCGCCGTGAGATGAACTTCTTTCCATCCGCCGTTGCGGGGGTCAGCTCCGCGGTGATTGAGGCTGTCGTCGCTGTCACACTGGCCTTTGCTGGTTTTTCTTTTCTCAGCCTGGCATGGGGTGCCGTGGCGGGGACGGCCACAATGATTGTTATCGGCATGTTCTTCAGGCCAAAGGAGCTTCCCTGGCTCCCCGGCTTTGCCGAAGTAGGTCGCGTCTTCGCTTTCGGTGGCCGAGTCGGTTTTATCAATGTGATAACCGAGGTGTCGCGGCTACTGCCGGAGTTCGTGCTGGGCAAGGCTCATGGATTCAGTGAGGTCGGCATGTACTCGCGTGCCTACGGCGTAGTGAGGTTGTTTCAGCGTCTGATTCTCGGGGGATTGTCGGCGGTGCTGGGCGCAAAGTTTGCGATGATCCGGCGCGAGAACGAAGACATGCACCGAGCGTACCTGCACGTTGTGGCGTGTGTCAGTTGTCTGGCGTGCTTGTTTTATCTGAACCTGTTTGTACTGGCGGAACCCTTCGTTCTTATTGTCTATGGCGATCAGTGGACCCAGGCCATTGAGTTGATCAGGCCCTGGGCCCTTGTATCGGTGATTGGCTCTTTCACCATGCTGAGTGAGCGGCTGCTTACCAATGTGGGCGAAGTGAAGCGGGTAGTGCGCATGACCATAATCATGCAGCCCATACGGATTCTGGTGGTCGGTGCTGCCTGCGTTAAAGGGCTTGAGTACATCGTCTGGGGTCTTTTCGTTGTGGCGAGTATTCGAACCGTCATCTATTACCCACAATTGCGGCAGGTCTTTTCGTTTACCGCCGCTGAATTTTTCACGCTTGTGACAAGCACGCTGGTGCCGTGCGTCATTGGCGCTGCCGGTACGATGCTGACCATGCATCTGTTGTTTGATGTCTTTCAACTCGCGCAAATCGTGGCGTTTGTTCTGGCATCTGTCGTTGGATTTACAACCTGGACGGCAATGGTTTTTCTGACGAAACATCCGCTTCATCAGCATATGGGTGACGCCTTGAGCTGGGGCCTGGGACGCATCGGCCTGGGTGGCGGGCGCTAGCATGTCTTTTGATCTCATCATTCCGACCTACGGGCGCTCTGGAACGCTGGAACGCACGTTGAATGCCTACTGTGATGTGGCAATCCCCGAAACGCTTCGGGGAATACATATCGTGGAAAACGGCGAGGCCTGCGGCGCAGAAAGTGTGTGTGCTCAGTTCATGGACCGTATGCCAATCAGGTATCACTACCTGCCGCAGGCAGGCCTTGGTGGCGCAAGAAACTTGGGTGTCGACCGGTCAGACGCGGAATATCTGGTTTTTTTTGATGATGATATTCGCCCACTACCACAGTCACTCAACCGTTACGCCAGGGCATTTCAGGAACATGAGGACGTTTCGTTTTTCGGTGGCCCCGTTCTTCCGGATTACGAAGTTCCGCCACCTGACTGGCTGCTGGAGTTCCTGCCGTACTCTGCTCGAGGGTTCGAGCTCGCAGCGCGCGACACGCTTCTCGACAAGCCCAGATTACTGGGCGGAAATTTCGCCATTGAACGAGCCGCACTCGAAGCCTTTGGTCGTTTTGAGGGACCCTGTGCAACGGGCACGCAGGGCGGGGGAGTTGGTGAAGAAACCCGCCTGCAGGAACGCCTGTTACAGGCTGGTCACAAGGGACTGTATCTATACGATGCCGCCGTTCGCCATTCCGTTCCGGCGTCTCATTGTTCCGAGAGTTTCGCCAAACACCGGCGCTGGCGTGTAGGTTACGGCGATGGCCAACTGTGGCCCCATCAGCAGGGTGGCGACAGGCTATTTCTTGGCGCTCCTCGCTGGTCCTGGCGAAACCTGGTTTCGGCGTTGTATAAGTACGCCATCGCGCTGGGCCGTTTTAACGATGCGT
>JAUIMF010000147.1 GCA_030433415.1 Gammaproteobacteria bacterium
AGCTCCTGAATGTTCATCTGGATGCTGCCCTCGCCCGTCACACAGGCGACGGCAGCATCGGGGAACGCCAGCTTCACACCCATGGCAGCGGGCAGGCCAAAGCCCATGGTTCCCAGGCCACCGGAGTTGATCCAGCGACGCGGCTTGTCGAAGGGGTAGTACTGGGCGGCAAACATCTGGTGCTGCCCCACATCCGAGGTCACATAGGCATCGCCAGCAGTCGCGCGATACAGGCTCTGGATCACCTCCTGAGGCATGATCTGTTCGCTCTCGGCGAAGCGACGCCCCGTGAGCAGGCCGTGCTTGCTGCGCCATTCCTCGATCTGCGTCCACCAGCGACTCAGTGCGCCATCGTCAGGCAGCGTGTCTTCTGAGGCTTCCTGAATGGAGCGGATTGTGGCCAGCATGTCCGTCAACACGGTCTGCACCGGACCGACGATGGGAATATCGGCGGTGACCGTCTTGGATATGGCCGCCGGATCCACGTCGATGTGAATCACCTTGGCGCCGGGGCAGAACTTGCTCACGGTGTTTGTCACGCGATCATCAAAGCGCGCACCCACGGCAAGAATCACGTCGGAGTTATGCATGGCCATATTGGCCTCGTAGAAACCGTGCATACCAAGCATGCCGAGAAACTGCCGGTCAGAGCCCGGGTAGGCACCCAGCCCCATCAAGGTATTGGTGACCGGAAAGTTCAGATGCTTCGCCAGCTCCGTCAGCAGTTCGCTGCCCTCGCCCTGCACTACGCCACCACCGGCGTAGATGATGGGACGTTTGGCCGACAGCAACAGTTTGGCGGCCTTGCGAATCTGCCCGGAATGCCCCCGCACCGCCGGCGAGTAAGAACGCATTTTCACCGCATCGGGATAGGCATAGGGGAACAGCTCGTCAGGGCGAGTGATGTCCTTGGGAATATCGAGCACGACTGGGCCGGGACGACCGGACGCGGCGATGTGGAACGCCTTCTTGATCATCTCGGGCAACTGCGTCGCGTGACGGACCTGAAAACTGTGCTTCACGATGGGACGCGAGATACCGATCATGTCGGTTTCCTGGAACGCATCTTCGCCGATGAGGTGGCTCTGCACCTGACCCGACAGCACGACCATGGGGATGGAATCCATGTAGGCCGTGGCGATGCCCGTCACCGCGTTGGTCGCCCCGGGACCCGAGGTCACCAGCACCACGCCGGGGCGCCCCGTAGCGCGCGCATAAGCGTCCGCCGCATGGGTGGCCGCCTGCTCATGGCGCACCAGCACGTGAGGCACCTTCGCCGCTTTGAACAGGGCATCGTAAATATGGAGTACGGCACCACCGGGGTAGCCAAAGATATATTCAACGCCCTCATCTTCGAGGGCCCGGGCGATCATCTCGCCCCCGGACAGCATTTCTGCGCCGATCTGTTCTGCTTCTGCATTCACAGTTGTCATCTCCCGCTCGTGCCGCCGCTTACCCTCAATGGCACAAACAGTTCGCGCTCCGCCGGGCGGGCGCCACCAGGCCGTCGACAACACGATGCGTCAACCGCAGACAAACAGGGAGAACAAGCACGAAGAGGCCCCGTGTCGTTGTCGCCTGCGCGGTAACGCAGTGTGGACTGCAACGGGCGGGTTCCCAAGGGAAGCCGGCACCCATTGCCGACGGGACGCAAGCACAGCCTGGACGGATAATCGCACCGCCAAGGTGGGTCAGAGGCAGAGGGTACTCTGCATGGCCGTTGCCATGATTACGACGCGCGCAGTGTGAGCAGCGACGCGCGCAAAGTCAACGGTGAGAATACCGTTTTGGGATCAGGCAAAAAGCTGAGTATTTTTGCGTACTTGTACGCACTTGATGAATTGCGCTGTAAGCGGGGCTTGGGTATGGTTTGCGCAATGAACTGACGGAGCGTTCCGTGAAGACACTGCGTAAAAAAGCCAGCAAAGTCAGCTCCCCGGCATTCCTGATCAATCGGCTGGCGTCGGTGGGCTCACCACTGGCGCTGGCGATCGTCGTTGCGGCCTCGCTTGCCATCGCAATTCCCGCTGCCGAGGCCAGCAGCACCTACTACCGCTGGAAGGACGAGCAGGGCAAGCTCGTGGTCAGTGACCGTCCGCCGACACAAGATATCGAGTACGAAGTCGTGTCCCAGCGCTCATCGCTGGTCCGCCGGGTCAAACCCGGTGAAGGCGCGGTACCCGCCGAGGTCAAACCCCGCCCCGGCAATGAGTTTGAGCAGACCGACACTCGGCAAGAGCAACTCGAGGCCGTGGCTCGCAACCCCGAGAGCTGCAATCGAGCGAAGGACAACCTCGACACCCTGAATACCTCGGCCCGCATTCGGATTCGGGACCAGGACACAGGGGAGCTGCGTTTTCTGTCTGAAGACGAGAAAGAAACCCAGCGACAAAAAGCCCGGGACATTATTCGCGTTCACTGCGAATAAGCCCGGGCCTCGCTACTTCACTACCCCGGTTGAGGCAGCTGCCTCGCCCATTCAGGACGCTGCGCTGAACACCGCCTCACCGTCCTGCCAGTCCGCCACTATGGCATCGCCGGGCGCAAACTCTCCCGCCAGCAGGCGCTGGGCCAGCGCGTTCTCCAGTTGTTGCTGGATTGCACGCTTGAGGGGACGCGCTCCGTACACCGGGTCAAAGCCCGCCTCGACCAGTTGATCCAGGAACGCATCGGTCACCGTCAACGTCATCTCACGATCCGCCAGACGAGCCTTCAGGCCCTCGAGCTGAATACCCGCGATACCGCGAATCTGCGACTGCAGCAGCGGATGGAATACCACCGCCTCGTCGACCCGGTTGATGAATTCGGGCCGGAAGTGTGATGACACCACTCCCATCACGGCCGCCTTCATCGCGTCGTAGTTCTCGTCTCCCGCCAACTCCTGAATCAGATCCGAACCCAGGTTCGAAGTCATCACGATCACCGTGTTCCTGAAGTCCACGGTGCGCCCCTGACCGTCGGTCAGACGCCCATCTTCAAGCACCTGCAGCAGAATATTGAATACATCGGGATGAGCCTTCTCCACCTCGTCCAGCAGCAACAACGAATAGGGCCGACGACGCACCGCCTCGGTGAGATATCCGCCCTCTTCGTAGCCCACGTAGCCCGGAGGCGCGCCGATGAGTCGCGCCACGGAGTGCTTCTCCATGAACTCCGACATATCAATGCGCACCATGGCCTGCTCACTGTCGAACAGGAAGTTGGCCAGCGCCTTGCACAGCTCTGTCTTGCCCACACCCGTCGGGCCCAGGAACAGAAACGATCCGTTGGGACGATTGGGGTCTGACAACCCGGCCCGGG
>JAUIMF010000070.1 GCA_030433415.1 Gammaproteobacteria bacterium
TGCTTACCGCCTCCCTGAACGATCAGAGTCACCAGCTCATTGGTGCTCAGGAGTTTGCACTGATGAAACCGTCGGCGTTTCTGGTGAACGTCGCAAGGGGTGGTCTAGTGGACGAAAACGCCCTGGTGCAGGCCTTGCGCGGGCGCGTCATTGCCGGAGCTGCCACCGATGTGGCAACCCGGGAGCCGCTGCCGCCTTCCAGTCCCCTGTGGTCGGCTCCGAACCTGCTTATCACGCCGCATTGCGCACCCAGGATGTCTGATCGCGAAGAGCGGATGCTCGCCCTTACCCTGGATAACATCGAGCGTTTTTGCAGCGGTCGGGAGCTGCGCAACGAAGTCACGGCAGTGGATATGTATACCAGACGCGATGTTGGGCACGGTTGCGCCAACTTGCGGGATCGGCTTTATCGCCTTTGGCAGCGATTTATCCGGCGTCTGAAAGTGCCCTGAGCACCGTCAATGTACTGACTACCGCAATGAGGGTAAGGCGTTCGATCAGCCAGTCATCGCGCGGGTTCGGGTGGTTGTGTAACAGAGCTGCGGCTCATCAAGATCCAGCTTCGGCAGTATGTCACGCTCCACGTAGTAGTCGGCGATGTAGGTCCACGGTGCGTGGTCGCCCTGCTTGGGCATCAGGTGCAGGCTGCGCTTGAGGTATCCGGGGTTGAACTCTTCTTCGGCGATCCACGGGTGCATGCCCATGTCTTTTTCGCTCTCCAGCGGCAGCGGTGTGACGCTGCTGGCACCCTGCTCATCCATATGGTTCAGCAGGCGACAGACGACGTCGCAGACCATATCCACGCGCATGGTCCAGCTCGCACGTAAATAGCCAAACATGTAGGACATGTTGGGTACGCCGGAATTCATGAAGCCGCGATAGGTATAGGTCTTCGCAAAGTCCACGGCCTCGCCATCCACGTCGAATTCGATGCCGCCCATGATGGAGATATCAAAGCCTGTGGCGGTGATGATGATATCGGCTTCCAGAAGCTCTCCGGACTTGGTCAGCACACCCTTGTCAGTAAATCGGTCGATGTGATCGGTCACCACCGAGACCTTGCCCGACTTGATTCCCTCGAACAGGTCGCCGTCGGGCACAAAGGCGAGGCGTTGCTGCCAGGGGCGGTAGCTGGGCGTGAAATGGGTCATATCGAAGTCGTCACCCAGGTGTTCGCGAATGACCGAGAACAGCTCCTGCTTCACAAGCTCGGGTTCGTGCATCGCCAGATGCTGTATTTCTTCGTGCATTTTCAGAATGTCCCGGCGCACGATGTCGTGAACCGTCGCTTCGTCGACATTCAGGGCGCGCAGGCGATCCGCCAGTTCATTCCGATTCTCGCCGGTCCAGAAGTAGGTGGGCGAGCGCTGGAGCATGGTGACGTGTTCACAATCTCCCGCCATCGCCGGTACCAGCGTGGCCGCGGTAGCACCCGAGCCAATCACCAGCACGCGCTTGCCCTTGTAGTCCAGGTCTTCGGGCCAGGTTTGCGGATGCACGATGGGGCCCGTGAAGTCATCCATGCCCTGCCAGGTCGGGGTGTAGCCTTTTTCGTGGCGATAGTAGCCCTGGCACATCCAGAGGAACTGCGTTGAAAAGAACACCGTGTTGCCGCTGTCCAATTGCTCGACTTCGACCAGCCAGCGCTGGGCCTGGGAGTCCCAGGACGCCTTGCGCACCTGATGGGAATAGCGAATGTGCTCGTCGATGTGTTCCTCTTCTATCGCTTCGCCCATGTAGTTCAGGATCGCGCTGGCTTCGGCGATGGGGTTGCCGCCCCAGGGTTTGAAGCCGTAGCCAAAGGTATACAGGTCGCTGTCGGAGCGGATGCCCGGGTAGGTGTGCTGGCGCCAGGTTCCGCCAAAGCTCTCTTTGTTCTCGAGCATGACGAAGCGCTTGCCCGGGCATTTTTCCAGCAGGTGATGGGCGGCGCCCACGCCCGAAATGCCGGCACCGACGATGAGTACGTCCACGTTTTCGGCAGTGGTGTTGCTGATCGGGGTTACGTTTTGCATGACTCGGTCCTCTCGGATGTTTATTCGTTATGACTGCATCGTAGGCGGGAGCCCGGGCTTCAACCATTGCCGAGCGCGCCCAAAAATTGATAATTTGCGCCAAATAGTCTCAGTGAGGCATGTATGATCATTGGCTCAGACGTCATTGCCAGCGGCAACCTGGCAAGTTCAAGACGCATCGCCGCAGGACTGCTGGCGCAGCTGAGCTTTCTGGATTGTCCCGATGACCGCAGTCGTCGCTTGCTGGCAGGTGCGGGTCTGCCACCGCGGGTGCGGTCCGAACCGGACTTTCCCATCTCGATGGCCCAGGAACTCGATGTATGCGCCTCGCTGGTCGCAAGCCTGTCGAACGACGTCTCGCTCATTCGAGTGCTGTTTGGTGCGCGTTCGCAGATGGGCATCGAAAACCTCGGTGTGATCGGCATGGCCATGAAGCATGCCGCCACGGCGCTGGATGCATTGCAGGTCTGCCTGGACTACCCCGAACTCACCATGGGGCACTGCCGGATGGTCGTGCGCCGTGACGGTGACTTATCGCTGTTTTCATTTTTCATGGACCGCCCACGCCTGCGTGGGCACGATGAGCGGACCATCGACCGGCTGGTGCAATACTGCACGGTGCTCGATCTGAATACGTCGCTGCGCAATATCGAGGATGTGGCCGGGTCCGGACAGCCTCCCACCTGGGTGTCGCTGCCCTACGCAAAACCGGCGGACTGGGAGGCTGTAAAGGATACGCTGGAATTCCCGGTGCACTTCGACGCAGACGAAGCGTGCATTGCCTATCCCCAGGCATTTGACGGCACGGCCCTGCCAGCGGCGAACCCGATGCTATTTCGTATGTATCGCTCCCTGGCGACAAAAATGTCCCGCATGCTCTCCGACGAGGTCGGACTTGAGGAGCGGGTGATTCGCTGGCTATGGGCGTATTCCCCACCGTTGCGCCGGGGAGAGGTGGCGGATCTGTTGGCGATGTCTGAGCGCAGCCTCACCCGGCAACTGGGCGCCCTCGGCACCAGCTATGCCAGCCTGTTGGCGCAGGTCCAGGCCGAGCGTGCGATGAACTATCTGCGCAATGAGAGCCTGACCGTTGCTGAAGTGTCCTACCGACTGGGCTATGCGGAACCTGCCGCGTTTACGCGGGCTTTTACGCAGTGGTCGGGGGTATCGCCGTTGAAGTGGCGTAAGGCGCAGGTGCGGGAACCCCGGATAGCTGGACTGATATGACGATCGTTACTGGAAAGATAGGAGCTGCGCGGGAGCTGAGGGAGCGTTTAGCGAGCTTGGGTATAGACAGATTTAACTCTGTAGCCGACCTAAACGAATTTCTCAAAAGCTACGAAACTGAGAGAAAGGGCGTCCCGGCAGCCGTAAAGTCTGCGATGGATGAGGAGCTACATAACCTGGAGACGGCATCCAGAGTCGCCTCAGAACGGCGCGACAAGAGTTTTCTCAACAAAGTCATCTACCACTTTCCGGCTAAGAGACGCGCAAGAAATCTCGCCAAGTTCATAGCCAGCTATGAGTCCATTCTTACCAGAAGATGCGAGCAATCATACAGAAGGCTCGCGTTCATCAAGCGAGCCGTAGAAAAGCTGAATCCATACATCGCTGGCGCTATCGGTGAAAATGCCGTTGACAATGAGATCAAGCAGCTTTCTGACAAGTTCTACTTGATTAACGATTTTTCGTTGAGATTCGATCCGCCGATCTTCAACAAACGCACGAAGGACAGAATCCGCAGCATTCAAGTTGATCATCTTGTGGTGAGTCGAGCAGGTATTTTCGTGCTCGAGACAAAGCACTGGAGTAGGACATCGCTGGACAAGCTCGATCTACGGTCTCCCGTTGATCAGATCAAAAGGGCTAGCTTTGCACTTTTCGTGTTCTTGAACGGTAAGCAAAGCCGAAAGTTGATTGCCAACCATTGGGGAGTCAAGAAGATATCGATAAGGAACGTAATCGTAATGACTAACGCGGTGCCAAAAAGCGATTTCAAGCATGTGAAGGTTTTGCCTCTGAATCAGCTTAACGGGTATCTGCAGTACTTTGACGATATTTACGAAACTTCTGATGTGGAAAAGGTTTTCCACTACTTGAACGATATGAGGGTGACGCATCAATAGCTTCGGCGGGCCGTTTACCATCGAGCACTCAGACGCTGCGATTGCCCAGGGTCGATATGAGTCTTTAGCAGTTCAATTCGTCAATGTCTGCATTCTGCAGAATCTGACACTGTCTGTCAGATCAAGTCCAAGCTATTACACCTAAGCTGACTACCTCTACCCGCACTTCGAATCCCCGCAGTTCAGGCACGTCACACACCCATCCATCAGAATGACCGCCTTGGTGTGGCACTTCATGCACAGTTGCGCCGAGGGCGGGAACTCGCCATCGCGGGACGTTTCACCCTTACGGGCCTCATAGTCCTTTTGCTTCTCGTGCAGAATCTCGCGCTGGGCTTCGCCGAGCACTTCGGGTTGCAGCAGGCCGATGGTGATCATGTGGGTTTCGATCGCCTCGCCGATTTCGGCTACAAGTGAGGGCATGAATCTGCCGCCGCCCTTGAAGTAGCCCCCTTTGGGATCGAATACCGCCTTCAGCTCTTCAACCAAAAAGGTCACGTCACCACCTTTGCGGAACACCGCCGACACAACCCGCGTCAGGGCCACCACCCACTGGTAGTGATCCATGTTCTTGGAGTTGATGAACACCTCGTAGGGGCGGCGGATTTCGTGATCCGTGTCGGGGTTGAGCACAATGTCATTCACCGTGATGTACAGCGCGTGGTCTGCCATCGGCGGTTTGATCTTGTAGGTGGCGCCCACGAGCATTTCTGGACGGCTCACATGCTCGTTCATGTGCTCGATGTTGGCCGCTTCGGTCTCCTCGGCGGTAACGACCTCGGTTGCCGCGTCCTGCGGTTTGGCGACGGAGAAGCCGGTTATTTTTTTCTCGATCTTTTTAGCCATGTTGAATTCCTGCTGTGTATCGACGGGCTCAGAGCTTTCCGTAGTAGCCTTCTTTGAGCGCATCGTAGAGGTTGGCGGCGCTGTGGATTTCGCCGTCGTACTCCACCTCTTCATTGCCCTTGAACTCCACGGTGCTGCCGTCGTCGAGTTCAAAGCGATAGGTCGTGTTCTCCAGATCTTCGTCGCGCACCAGCACGCCCTGGAAGTTCTCGGGGTTGAAGCGGAAGGTGGTGCAGCCTTTCAGTCCGCGATCGTGGGCGTAGAGATACACGCCCTTGAACGCCTGGTAATCGATGTTCGTGGGCACGTTAATGGTTTTTGAAATCGAGGAGTCCACCCACTTCTGGGCGGCGGCCTGTACGTCCACGTGCTGCATCGGCGTGATGGCGTCACTGACCACAAAGTAGTCCGGAACATCGGCGGGGCCCGCATCCGCATCCACCAGTTCGCGGTAGGCCAGCAGCTCGTAGGAGTACACGTCCACCTTTTCTTTGGTCTTGCGGCCCTCGCGAATGATGTTGCGGGAGTAGTGGTGGGCGAAGCTCGGCTCGATGCCGTTGCTGGCGTTGTTGGCCAGCGACAGCGAGATCGTCCCCGTGGGCGCGATGGAGCTGTGATGCGTGAAGCGGCAGCCTTTTTCGGCGAGGGCTTCGACCAGCTCTGGTGCCTCTTCGGCGACGCGCTGCATGTAGCGACTGTAACGTGCCATCAGTACGCGACCTGCTACCTCATCGCCGACCTTGAAGCCGTCCTCAGCCATCTCGGGCCGCAGGCGCAGCATCGTGGCATCCACGGTATAGGTCTTCTCCAATGCGGGGGCCACGCCTTTTTCGTCCGCGAGATCCAGTCCCGTCTCCCAGCCCGTGATCGCCAGCACCTTGGATACTTCCTCGGTGAATGCCACGGACTCAGCACCGCCATAGGGAATACCGAGCAGGCTCAGGGTGGAGCCCAGGCCCAGAAAGCCCATGCCGTGGCGACGCTTGGCGGCGATTTCTTCGCGCTGCTGTTCCAGTGCCAGGCCATTGATCTCTACGACGTTGTCGAGCATGCGCGTAAAGATGCTTACAACGCGGCGATAGCGGTCCCAGTCGAAGCGCGCTTCGTCGGTGAAGGGGTTTTCGACGAAGCCTGTCAGGTTCACCGAGCCCAGCAGGCAGGAGCCGTAGGGGGGTAGGGGCTGTTCACCGCAGGGATTGGTTGCGCGAATACGCTCGCAGAACCAGTTGTTGTTCAGCTCATTTACCTGATCGATGAGAATGAAGCCCGGTTCGGCATAGTCATAGGTCGACGCCATGATCACGTCCCACAGGCGCTGGGCGCGAATGGTGCGGTAGACCTTGCAGGCCACCAGGCCCTGGTCATTGCGGATGTATTGCTCGGCGTTGGGTACATCGCGCCAGACCACCTGGGCGGGGTCGTTAAGGTCGAGCGGGTTGTGCTGCTGGTCTTTCTCAGACAGGGGGAAGGACAGGGTCCAGTCCTCATCGGCTTTCACCGCGCGAATAAAGTCCTCGGTGATCAGCAGCGACAGGTTGAACTGGCGCAGGCGCCCGTCTTCGCGCTTGGCGCGAATAAAGTCCATCACGTCGGGGTGGTGCACGTCGAAGGTGGCCATCTGCGCGCCCCGGCGACCGCCGGCGGACGACACGGTGAAGCACATCTTGTCGAAGATATCCATGAACGACAGCGGACCCGAGGTCAGGGCACCGGCACCGCTGACATAGGCGCCCTTGGGCCGCAGCGTAGAGAATTCATAGCCGATACCGCAGCCGGCCTTGAGCGTCAGGCCCGCCTCGAGGTTCTTCTCGAGGATGTCGTGCATCGAATCCTCGATGGTGCCCGATACGGTGCAGTTGATCGTGGACGTGGCGGGCTTGTAATCCAGTGCGCCGGCGTTGGAGATGATGCGCCCGGCGGGGATGGCACCATTGCGCAGGGCCCAAAGAAATTCCCGGTACCAGTGTTTCTTCTTTTTGGGCTCGACACCGGCCAGCGCCTTGGCGACGCGCTGGTAGGTGGCGTCGAGGTCGCTATCGACCGCGTCACCCTGATTGTTCTTCAGGCGGTATTTCTTGTCCCAGATGTCCAGCGACGCTTCCTGCATGGCAACGCCGTTGGCCTGTTCGTCGGCCTGATTTTCGGCGCTGTCGTCGTAAACGTCGTCGCGCTGATCGTCGCGCTGATCGTCGCGAAGGTCATCGTGATGGTTTTCGCAAACGTCGTTGGATTGAAGGGATTGATCGACGATGGTGTCGTCGGACTGCATGGGCGCCCCCTATGGTCTGGTCACTTCTCTGGCGGCCAGGCCGCTGTTGAGAATAATTCGTATTATTGAGAGTGGTTCGTATCTGGACACCAGATGTTGTGCCGCAGCGGCGCTATTCCACCACAGATTGGGTCGGCAAGAACAGGGCTAAGAGGCTGAAATCGGTAAAAATAACGCGGATGAGCAGATAGCCGGCCTGGAAGGGCGGCACGGGGGCGGGCACTAGGTAGTGCGCTGTGACTGGCGACGCTTGGTGTGTCGGGTCGGCTCGGCCTCCCGGGGGTTCTCGGGCCAGGGGTGCTTGGGATAGCGCCCGCGCATCTCCTTGCGCACCTCGCCGTAGCCCTCGTCCCAGAACGTCTCGAGGTTCTGGGTCACCTGAAGGGGGCGCCCCGCCGGCGACAGCAGATGGATTTTCAGGGCGATACGCCCCCCGCCGATCACGGGGGTCTCGGTCGCGCCAAACATCTCCTGAAGTTTCACTGCCAGCACGGGCGGGTCCTCCGCGTAATCGATGGCGATACAGGACCCCGATGGCACGGTCAGGTGCGTTGGCAGCAGGCGATCCAGTGCTTGTTGCTGGTCCCAGCTCAGGCGCGCTTTCAGGGCATCCCGAAGATCGATTTTCTTGAGGTCACCCAGGCGCTTCACGCCACTGAGGAACGGGCCAAGCCAGTCTTGCAGCGTCGCCATGAGGGTGGTCTCGTCAAAGCCTGGCCAGGACGGATCCAGGCGTTCCATCAGCTGCGCACGCGCGACAATGCTGCGGGCACCGGCATTCCAGTTCAGTTGGCTCATCTGCGCGTCGCGGATCAGCTCAAGCAGCCCATTGATACGCAGCTCATCCGGTATGTCCTGCAGCGATTGGCGCTGCACTACCAGAGCGCCGCAGCGCGCTCGTCGCTCGGCGATAAAACGGCCGGAATCTTTGTCCCAGTCCAGTTTTATCTCTTCGCGAAGCAGGTTTTTCAGCGGCCCATCAAACAACGTGGGATCGAGGGCAGCGGCGCTGCGGATCGTTGCGCCCGCGCCTCCGGCCAGTCCACCCACCTCGGCAACCGCGAGCCAGGTTTCGCGGTCCAGGCTGGAGCTGTCGGCAAAGCGGGCGCTGCGCCCATTCGCGAGCTGAAATCCACCGTTGTGACGGCGTCGGGCGATGCGCTCGGGGAACGCGCAGGCCAGTAGATACGCTGGCAGTTGGTCGGTGTTCGGTCGCCGCAGGCTGGCAACGCTGTTTTGCGGAACCCGCCGGCGCAGCTGCTCGGCCAGCTTGAGTGTGCGCTGGCGCCAGCCGCGATAGGGTGCAGGGCAGTGTCGGGCATCGTTGAGATAGTCCAGGCGCAGACTCATGTCGGGACTCTCTCGATCTACCGGGTCTCGATCCGACAGCACAGCGGCGATGAGGCTGGCCTCGCGGAGCGCGCCGACGCGTCCGCCGGCCAGCAGCATGTGCGCCAGGCGCGGGTGCGTGGCAATGCCCGCCATGGCAAACCCCTCGTCGCTGAGCGTCAGGGTGTTGCCGGTAGCGTCGATGGCTCCCAGGCGTTCAAGCAGATCCCGGGCCTGGGCATAGGCCCCCGCTGGTGGAGGCGAGAGCCAGTCCAGCTCCGCTGGATCGTAGATACCCCAGGCAAAGAGCTGCAGTACCAGCGGCGCCAGGTCCGCCTCGTCGATTTCGGGGGCCAGCTGAGCTGGCCGTTGCTGTTGCTGGTGCTCGGACCACAGGCGGTATGCCGTGCCCGGTGCCAGGCGTCCCGCACGACCCGCGCGCTGCGTCGCCGAGGCCTGGGATATCGCCACGGTATGCAGGCGGCTCATGCCAGAGGTGGGGTCGAAGACCGGCCGGCGTTCCAGACCGCTATCGATCACCACGTGTACGCCATCAATGGTCAGGCTTGTCTCGGCGATATTGGTGGCCAGTACGACTTTGCGCTGTCCGGTGGGCGCCGGTGCAATGGCCTGCTGTTGTTCCGCCAGTGAAAGACTGCCCAGCAGAGGATGGATCTGCGTGTTGGGCGGCACCGGCAGTGCCTTCGCGATGCGCTGAATTTCACCCTGGCCCGGCAGAAAAACCAGCAGGCTGCTGTCGGGGTGTCGATGCAGCGCACGCTCGACCGTGCGCTGGACCTGATCGTCCAGCCGTTCCCGCGGTTTTGGCGCCTGGTACTGAATATCGACCGCATAGCTGCGTCCTTCGCTGCGCACCGTCGGTGCGTCGAGATAGCCGGCCAGGCTTTCCATATCCAGCGTTGCCGACATCACCAGCAGCTTGAGCGGCGTGTCGCGCTCGAAGGTTGCACGCGCGTAGCGAGCCAGGGCCAGGCCGAGATCGCCATCCAGGGACCGCTCATGAAACTCATCGAATATCAGCAGACCGACGTCGTCCAGCGAAGGGTCCTCTGTGAGCATGCGCAGCAGAACACCTTCGGTAACCACCTCAATCCGGGTACTGCGGCTCGTGCGCGATTCCAGGCGCATTCGGTAACCTACGGTCTGGCCGGGCTCCTCACCGAGCAGCGAGGCCATTCGTGTGGCAGCCGCTTTTGCTGCCACTCGCCGTGGTTGCAGCATCACAATGCGCCGCTTTTCGAGCCAGGGCTCGGTGAGCAGCGCGAGGGGAATGATCGTGGTCTTGCCGGCACCCGGTGGTGCTTCGACGATCACGTTGTCGTTGTTCGCAAGCTCCGTACGCAGCGTGTCGAGAACGGTGCCGATGGGTAGCTGCTCGGCGGTGCGACGTACGGTTTCGAAGGGCTGGGAATTCACGGCGTCAGTTTGCGCTGGGGTCGGGGTAACATGCGTTGCCATGGTACGGGAGTCAAGGCGTGGCGCTTTAACAGAGCCGCGAACTCATGATGCAGGGTGACGCACACGCAACACCAACGGAGCTGGCGGCCGCCCTCGAGGCAATTCTGCCAGGCGCTGGACTACGCGAGCAGTTTGTTGATGCCCGCGGGGAACTACCCCTGTTGCTGCTGGATGACAGCGCGGCAAATCGGGGGCTGGACAGTGAAACGGCACGGCGGGTGATGGACAACCCGTTGTACTGGATTTTCTGCTGGGCCTCGGGGCGTGTGCTCGCGGATCACATTGCGGCGAACCCCGAGCTCGTACGTGGGCGACGCGTGCTGGATTTCGGTGCCGGTTCCGGCGTGGCCGCAATCGCGGCGGCCAAAGCAGGCGCGAAGCAGGTGATTGCCTGTGATACCGATCCCCTGGCCCGGGCCGCCACAGCCTTCAACGCCCAGCGCAATGACGTCAGCCTTGTCTCGAGCGCCGACTTCAACGATGTCTCGGGCATCCTCGATCTGATACTGGTGGCGGATGTGCTCTACGATCGGGCCAATCTGGGCTGGCTGGCGCGGTTTCTGCGGCGCGCCGATGAGGTGCTGGTGGCCGACAGCCGCGTGCGGGACTTTGCGGAACCCGGTTACGTCACTATCGGCGAAGTCGAGAGCGGTACGTTGCCGGATCTGGGCGAGTCCCTGGAATTCAATCGTGTGACGCTCTATCGGGGGATCGGCGGTGCATAAACATCAATCGGAACTGGCAGTACCAACGTCTGTGTTGTTCGTTTGCCTGGGCAATATCTGCCGTTCGCCAACGGCAGAGGGCGTTTTTCGTCATCGACTGCAGCAGGCGGGATTGGCAGATCAGGTCCGCGTGGATTCCGCAGGCACCGGCGCCTGGCACGTGGGTAAGGCGCCGGACGAACGTGCTCGCCAAGCCGCCGCTGGCCGCGGCTATGACCTGTCGCCACTGCGCGCCCGGCAAGTTTGCTCACACGACTTCGAGGACTTTGACCTCATTCTGGCCATGGACCAGAGCAATCTGCAGGATCTTCAGTCGCTCTGCCCTGTGGAATATCAACACAAAATCCGACTGCTGCTGGATTACGCCGGCGAGGCGGCGGAGCGCGAAGTACCTGACCCCTACTACGGGGATGGCGATGGCTTTCAGCGCGTGCTGGATCTGGTGGAGAATGCCAGCGACGGTTTGCTGTCAGCCCTGCGCGGTTAGCCTTAGCATCAACACCTGTTTTTCGCAGTCCCGGGAGGGCTGTTCCCATGCGTGTAATCCCAGGTTTTGCCCGAATTCTTATATTGGTTCTGGTCGCCGGTGTTGCGCCGGTTGCGCTGGCCGAAAACCCGATGCCAAACAGAACCGAAGCGCCGGCCGACATAATTTTCTCGGGAGGGGCGATTTACTCGGCCGAGGGCACGACGCCACAGGCCGTTGCGATCCGCGACGGCGTCATTGTCTACACCGGAGATGAGCAGGGTGTGGCCGCCTTTCGCGGTGACGAGACGAAGGCGGTAGTGATCGGCGATGGCCTGCTGCTACCGGGCTTCATCGACGCCCATGTACACCCGGTTGGCGTCGGTCTGGGATTGACCATTCACTGTGATGTGAGTGGTATTGGCTCGGCGTCAGCAATCCTCGAGCGCGTCGCTGACTGCGCCGCCGAGCGGCAGGGGCAGGCGTGGCTGGTCGGCAGGGGATGGGCTTTAGGTGCATTCCCCCAAAGCAAGCCCACGGCAGCGGCCCTTGATGCTGTGCTGCCCGATGGCATGGCCGCATTTCTCACCGCAGAAGATGGTCACAACGCGTGGGCGAGCAGCGAGGCCCTGAAACGCGCAGGCATCGATGAGCACACTGCCGATCCCGTTGGCGGGCATATCGAGCGCCTGGCTGATAGCCGTCCCCAGGGCACGTTGCGCGAGCGCGCCATGGAACTGGTCGCGGCGCAGCTGCCCGAGGTGACCGAAGCGCAGCAGAAAGCGGCGTTGGTCGCGGCGCTGCGGCAGTTCAACGGCTATGGCATTACAACTGTAGTCGATGCTGGCGTGGATGCCGCGCGAGCAGCGCAGTATCGGCAGCTACATGAGCAGGGCGCTTTGTCGGCGCGAAGCCTTCTGGCGCTGTGGATCGGGCCGGACTGGGACGGGAACATGGCGCAGCTGGAATCGCTGTACAGCGTGGACGATCCCCTGTTTCGCGTGGCCCAGATCAAGCTCATGCTCGACGGTGTCATGGAGAACCAGACCGCCCATCTGAGCTTCGCCTATCCTGGCCTGCATCACCACGGCACGCGGTTCTTCGAGGACGAGTCACGCCTTGTTCGCTGGGCAACGGCGTTTGAGACCATGGGGTATCAACTGCATTTTCACACCGTGGGCGATGCGGCGATCAGCCAGGGCCTGCGCGTGCTCGCCGCCAGCCGAGAGGCCCGCGGTGCGGCGAACCATCGCCCGGTGTTTGCCCATGATTATCTTGTTCGGCCTGAGGACTACGACGACCTGCGTGATGCGGGCGCGTATCTACAGTTGACGATGCTCTGGGATCAGCAGAACGACTCGATGGTGCATCTGAATCGTCCCTACCTGACCGACCGACAGTACGCGGACCTGATGCCCGCCGAGCAACTCATCGCCGCCGGTTTGCCCGTGATCGGTGGCTCCGATGCCCCCGTGGGGCAGGCCAATCCCCTCGCATCGATTCAGGTGGCGGTAACCGGCGAAGCGGTACCGTATTTTGATGGCGGCGACGTGGGCGTGCAAAAGCCGATGCCCGGAGGCCGCGTCGGCCTGGAGTCCATGCTGCGCGCCTACACCATCGACGCGGCGCGAGCCCTGGATCTCGATGGACTCGTGGGAAGCATCGCTCGCGGTAAGCGCGCTGACCTGGTGCTGCTGGCGCGCAATCCCCTCACCGTATCCAGCGATGAAATCTACGGTATACCCGTGCGCGCTACCTTGTTGGACGGGCGCCTGGTGTTTGGTGAGTTTGACTAGGTCGCAAGCTTCTGGGCACAGGGCACAGGGCACAGGGCACAGGGCACAGGGCACAGGGCATAGGGCATAGGGCATAGGGCACAGGGCACAGGGCACAGGGCACAGGGCACAGGGCGAAGGGCTAACGCATCAAAGCGAACTGATCCACGTGTGAAGATCCTCCTCGAGCCCTGCGACACCGCCGCGGTAACCCGCCAGCAACGGCGCAGCGTCCACCGGTACGGCGCAGCGCTGGTTGTGCGTCTGTCGCAGGATGTCCGTGAGCACCTCACGTCCGTGAGCGCTGTCCTGCAGGAAAGCCACCAGTGCCCAGGCGCTGGCATAGCGATGCTCGGCGTCGGTCTCAGTCCAGTCGCCGCTGGCAATGGTAGTCAAGGTGGCGATTGGTAACGGGCCGACATTTTTCAGCAAATCCAGGTGCGCGGTATTGCGTGAAAAGTGCCCCTCCTGCCAGCGTACATCCATGGTTTCGAAGTACTCGGCCAGTCCCTCGTTCAGCCACGGCGCGCTGGGACCGAGGTGCCAGGCTGTGATCAGGTGTGACATCTCATGAAAAGCGGTGCTCAGGGTCGAGCGGTGGCGATCAGGTAATGTGAGGATCACCGCTTCGTTATTGCGAATCCGATAGAAGCCCAGGGGTGACCATTCACCGCCGGGTTTACCCCACAGCTTCAGAAAGTCCTGCTGGTCCCCAAAGAACCGCAGGTTCACGTGGGAGCGGACCAGTGCCTCATCACCCAGCCAGTCGCGCCACTGGTCGTAGATGCGCTTGGCGGCCGCGTTGAGGGTGCCTTCGAAGTAAGCCGGCAGCACCGTGTCCACCGCATCCAACGTCACATAGTACTCGGCGTTGCCAGCGCGCAGCAGGGTCGACGTGCCGTCTACGCCTTCGGGCAGTGCATCGCCAAAATTTGCCACGCCCTCATCGTCCCGCCAGGTCCAGGCCGTGAGTACATACCCGGGATCACCCACGCCGCTGGGCCGGCCGCAGCCAATGGCTTCCTGAATGGCTTCCAGACTGTTGTCGCCCCGGATATCGCGCGGAGATGCGTCCGGTAGTTTCAGCGTAGCGACCTGCTGGCGCAGGACTTCGAAGAGATCTCCGGGGAGCTTGTCCAGGCCTTTCAGCGAGCCCGCCGGGGCGCCTCGGTGCTGATTCCACAGGCCCAGGGCACCGAAGGCCACGGCGACACCGATGATGGTCCAGCTACCAATGCGATGAATGCGAGCCAATGGGTGATCCTCGTCCGGGCGCTTTAGCGGGAGCAGCGCTTTGACCCAATTGGATTATTTCGGTTGCCGGGAGAAAAAAATATTATATTTGTGTTGAAAAATCTGTTAAAAAAATAGCTAAAAGTTGTTGCAGTCATCTTATTGCGTCCTGAGTGAGTACAAATCAGGTAGGGTTTCTGGGCAGCAAGGGAGAGGTAATCATGCGTGAAGTGCCCGAGATTACCGTCAACTGCAGGGATGTGGTGGTGGATTCCGTGAGTTATCGCGGACCGTTTCTTGGCTTGTTCGGCCACCCTCGCTGGCGCGTCTGCTGGCGCAACGTCAATGATCCCCTGATCCGTCATTGTCAGCTTATTTCTCGCTCCTGTCGCTTCGGCAGTAGTGAACTCGGCGGCCAGGCGTTCTCGTTTTCTGTGCGCTGGTTTGCGGATCGACGGCGCACTCGCCGGCGGCGTGAGATCCACAACGTGGTGAGTCCGAACGGAGTGATGCAACTCGCCGACGGAGGAACGCACGACCTCTAGGACTCTCCCGTTACCAGTTCACTGCTACGGTTCAAATTTTTCTGGTAGCGCGGTACGCTCGACGTACCTTGTATCCTGATTTGGAAACGCCCATGACTCTCTTCCATCGATTCTGCTTGATGGCGTTGTCTGCCGCAATGCTGTACCTGGTTGGCTGCCAGCACGGGAATGAGAGCGAACCCGTGACGGCGGTGCCGGAGAAACCCGCCGTTGATGACGTCCGACTGACGGAAGTCCTGAGCCATCAACCCACGGATGTCCAGTCGCGTTACGCGGCGCGCCATCCTCGCGAAACCCTGGAGTTTTTCGGTATCGCCCCCGGCATGACCGTCATCGAGGCGCTGCCCGGCGGCGGTTGGTATACCAAAATACTGGTGCCCTATCTCGGTGGCGACGGGGAGCTCATCGGTGCGGATTACGACACCGAGCTGTTCCCCCTGTTTGGCTTCATGACCGATGAGCAACTCGCGGCCAAGCAGACCTGGGTCGCCGACTGGACCTTGGAGGCGCGGGGCTGGTTCGATGGCTGGTTCGAGGACGAAGTGGCGGCGATCGAGGCGTTTCAGTTTGGTAGCATGCCCGAGGAGCTGAGCGGGCAAGCCGATGCGGTACTGTTTATACGCGCCTTGCACAATCTGTTTCGCTTTGAGGAGCAGGGCGGTTTTCTGACCAAAGCACTTCAAGAAAGCCATCGCGCACTCAAACCCGGAGGCGTGGTTGGCGTGGTGCAGCACCTGGCGGCCGATTCCGCGCCGGATGACTGGGCCGACGGCTCGGCGGGATACGTCAAGAAAAGTCGCGTGGTAGAAGCCTTTGCGGCCGCCGGATTCGAGTTGGTGGCAGAGTCCGCTGTGAACCTCAATCCTTTGGATCAGCCCACGCCCGAAGACATCGTCTGGCGGCTGCCGCCCACGCTGTTCTCAAGTCGCGAGAATCCCGAATTGGCCGAGGGTTTTCAGGCGATCGGTGAGTCCACGCGCATGACGCTGTTGTTCCGCAAGCCGGAGTAAGCCGCGCATCAGCCCGCCTGCCGATGACGCGGCGCATCGCTCGGCGTTCTCCTGCGATGCGTTCCGCCGGTATTTTCCGTCCACGGTACTGTCGACGCTCGGCAGTTGGTTGCTGCGCTTTCTGTTTGGCTGGTTCGCCTGGGAGCTGACCGCATCTGCCTTCTGGGTCGGCACCATCGCCGGACTTATGCTGATGCCCGCGCTCGTGCTCTCACCGCTGTTTGGGGTACTCGCAGACCAGATAAACCCCCGCAATGGATTGCTCGCCACCGTGGGGCTTCAGGGCATGCTGGCGGCCATCACCGCCCTGATCCACGCGCTGGATGTGCTGACCCTTCAGTCCCTGGCGGTGCTGGCGCTGGCGTTCGGTGTCGTAACGTCGGCCCACACCCCGATCCGCCTGGCCATGCTGCCACGCCTGGTTGAGCGCGGGGCGCTGCCCAGTGCCATCGGCTATTCCGCCATGGTGTTCAACAGCTCTCGTATTCTCGGGCCGGCGCTGGGAGCCTGGATGCTCACGGTGAGTTCCGTGACGATGGTGTTTGCCGCATCCGCCACCTTTATGGGGCTGGCGGTGCTACTGCTTTTGCGTGTGAGCGGGTTGACCGAGGTCGCCGGTTCGCAGGAATCGCCGGCGCTGCTGGCGCAGCTCCGTGAGGGCGTGCGATACGCTGTAGGCCACACAGATTTGCGTCTGGTATTCACCTTGACCCTGGCCAGTGGATTGCTGGGGCGTACCTTCATCGAGTTGCTGCCCGCGGTATCCGGAGCGTTGCTCGATGGCGACGCCACAACGCTGGCCATACTCACCGCCGGTGCCGGTGCGGGGTCAATCCTGGGTGGATTGATTGTGTCGCGCCAGGGTGGCCGGACAGGCCAGCTCTACCGCCTTGTGCTCTCGGGTCTGAGTCTGGCGGCGCTGGTATTGCTTAGCATGAGCCTTTGGGGAGCGCTGCCGGTCGTTGCAGTGGCCGTGGGCTGCGTGAGTCTGGCGACGACCGTGGTCGGTACCGGTAACCAGGCCCTGACGCAACTGATGATCGATGAATCCTACCGGGGGCGGGTCATGAGCCTGTGGACCGTGGTGGCCATGGGGACGCCCGCGGTGGGGGCGGTGCTGCTGGGCACCCTGGCCGATCGGGTAGGCTTTGTCGCCGCGATGGCCTTGCCTGCCGTTGCGGTACTCGTGCTGGTGATGATCAGCCGACAGGTGCTGATACGTCAGGCCGGGTCGTAAACGGGGATCGTATCGTTGGCGATGGACTGCCGATAGCGACGCACGTCAGCCTTTACCTCGGGCGCAAAAAGGTAGAGGCCGAGAATATTCGGCACTGCAATCAGAAAGACCATGGCATCCGAGAATGCCAGCACCGAGTTCAATTGCACCATGCACCCCAGGGCCAGAAAGGCGCAGAAGACGGCCTTGAAACCATTCTCAACGAGCGGAGTTTCACCGAGCACGTAGGTGCTGGCTTTCAGTCCGTAGTAGCTCCACGAAACGGCGCTCGAGAACGCAAACAGCAGCGCCGCCACCGCCAGGGGGTAAGGTGCCCAGCTCGCGTGGTGGGCGAAGGCGGCTGAGGTCAGCGCAATACCTTCAAGGCCCGTATCCATCAGTCCCGCGGGGTAGGCGGTCACCACGATCACCAGGGAGCTGAGGGTGCAGATCACCACCGTGTCGATGAATGGTTCTAGCAGCGACACCACGCCCTCAGAGGCGGGGTGCTCGGTCTGCACTGCTGAATGGGCTATCGACGCGGACCCGAGGCCGGCCTCGTTGGAGAACAGCGCACGCTGAAAACCAACGATCATCGCACCGATCATACCGCCGGAAGCCCCCTCCACCGTGAATGCGCCCGACAGAATCATGCCGATGGCTGCGGGGATCTGGGCGTAGCTCAGGATGATGACCACCAGGGCTGAGATC
>JAUIMF010000071.1 GCA_030433415.1 Gammaproteobacteria bacterium
CACGAGATCGTGGACAACGCCGTCATTCATCGGGAGCTGACTCGTCTCGTGGGCGATGGCGTGGCGGTTCATGAACCCGAGGAGGTGCAGGTCGAGGCGGTCGAGGCGGTAGAGAGGCCTGCAGACGCAGACACTGACGATCCCACGGGTGATCTGTTCGCCGAAAGTGCCGAAAGCGCTGAGGGCTCTCGGGATTCAGCGGCCACGTCGGCCACGCCACCCCAGCGTTACGCCCTCGATGGGCACGGCGTCGACAGCCTGCTGCAGCTTCGCGTCTGCGACTGGTTATACGAGGCGCGCCTGGCTCATGCCCGTAATCGACGATTGCCTGTGCTCGAAAATCTGACGGCAGATTTTTATGTACCCCAGGCGGGCCTGTTCATCGAATGCTGGGAACGCGATGTACCCACCGATGTGCTGACGCGGCGCCTGCGCGTACGCGAGGTGTGCCGTGAACTCGAACTGCCTTATCAGGAAGTGGCGGCCACGGACATCGAGCGAATCGATGAATTGCTTACGCGCTGCCTCGCGGACCTGGGCATACGCTGCTGATCAGTGTCCGCCGTCAGTCGACAGGGCGTTGCAGCAGCACGCCGGTTTCAAGGTGCGGCGTGTAGGGGAACTGGTCGAAAAACGCCAGGGCCTTGATCTCGTAGTGGGGATGCAGCGCCGACAGATTGGCAAGCAACGTCTCTGGATTGCATGAAATATACAGAATCCGGTCGAAGCGCTGAACGCATTGCAGCGTCAGTTCATCCAGGCCGGCGCGGGGCGGATCGACAAACACGGTCTGCAGGTCGTAGTCGCCCAGTGGCTTTGGCAACACGGCCAGACGGCGGAAGGGACGTACGCCGTCCAGCGCCTGGCTGACCTCTTCGGCACTGAGGCGAATGACCTGCACATTGCCGACGTTGTTGTCGGCGATGTTCGCCTGTGCGGCCCTGGTGCCGCTCTTGGACAGCTCGGTGGCGATCACCTGTTCAAAGTGGGTTGCCAGGGGCAGGGTGAAGTTGCCGTTACCACAGTACAGCTCCAGTAGGTCGCCGGTGGCGTCAGCGGATTGGGCCTGGGCCCAGTTCAGCATCTGTTCGTTCACCGGGCCATTGGGCTGTACAAAGGACTGCTCGTACTGGCGATAGCGAAAGCGCTGCCCACCTACGGTAAAGCTGTCGTGGATATAGTCGCGGCCTATGACCAGTTTTTGTCGGCGGCTGCGTCCGACAATCGCTATGGACAGGTCCTTTGCCAGTCCGCTCGCCGTCGCCTCCCAGAGTTCATCAAGAGCGCGGTGGTAGATGAGCGTCACCAGCATGTCACCATCGGTCGAGCCCATGAACTCCACCTGAAACAGCTTGCGTCGCAGCACCGGCTCGACGCGTAGTCGTGCCTGCAATATCGGCATCAGCGTCTGAATGCTGTCCAGGGCGGGTGAAAACTCGGTGATGGCGACGGGGTCCCGCGGGGACTGGGGGTCGAACATCACGTAGTTGAGTTCGTCGCCGTCGTGCCACACACGAAACTCGGCGCGTACGCGGTAGCCCTCCACCGGTGACGAAAAACGCTGCGCAGCAGGAGCCGCGAATTCCCGAAACCTGGCCTCTACCGCATCGGCTTTCGCGGCGAAAAGCGCATCGTACTGCGCGGGATCGGTCTGCCAGGGTTTCATGGTCACAGACAATTGGCGGGTTTGGGCAGGCCGGCGATCTTGCTGCCGATTTTTGCGGGAGAACCCGGGAAGAGCTTCAGCAGATAAATGCTGCGCCCCTTGTCATCGCCCAGGCGCTGGCGGACGTACTTCACCAGCGCCCGCATGGCGGGTGATGAGTCGAAGGCCTGATAGTAATCGCGCAGCAGGTGCAGCAGTTCCCAGTGGCGCTCGTCCAGCTGAATACCCTCTATCGTAGCCAGCGTGCAGGCGACGTCCTGGTTCCAGCTCTGCCAGTCCAGCAAAAACCCTTCCTCATTTACCGGGGGTAATACGGCGTTCATCGCCACAGCCGCTGATTGCGGTGGGCAACCGACAGATCGACCCATTGGGTGTAGTCGATCGGTGTGACCGACGAGGCAACGGTGGCGACGCCGGCGGCCTGCAGATCGGGTTTAAGCGCGTAGAGCGCGATGCCGTGTTGCTCGGGTTGGGTATTCCAGTCCTGGTTTGACGCAGCCAGCTCTACCGCGTCGCCAAGCAGAACGATGGCGTCTCCCGGTGTCGCCTGGTTCAGCAGTTGTTGGGCAACCTGCGATGGCGCACCGGCGTAAAGACAATGCAGCGTCATGCTCAGAAGCTCAGGATCTGCGCCGCGGCGCTACAAAGCTGCTGCACACCATGGTTGTCCAGCAGTTGGGTGTAGGCGGGCAATTCGTCCGGCGTCATTCCGTGGACTGTCAGCGAGGCCTGATCCACAAAGACGCTTTCGATGTCGTACAGGCCGAACGAATCGATGATTTTCGCCAGCGATTTGCGGTCGATGGCCGATGGATTCTGGCTTTGAGCAAGGCAGCGCACACCAGGGCCACTGAAGAGTACGAGCGGTTGCTGATTGAATACCGCCAGACTCAGGGCGACGTCGACCGCGCCCCGCGCTACGGACCCGGCGTAGGGGCCGGTCTGTATCACCACCAGGGGGTAATCGTTTTGCGCGGCTTCATTCATCGATTCATCCACCGAATGTGAGCAGGCGTTCTGACGTGCTGCGAGCCTCAGCCAGATCGCCGAGCCCGGCGATGGTGAAACCGTCCTGAAGCCGCTCTGGCGATGGTGCCTCGCCCAGACCGAAACGTGCCGCCGAGGCAATACAGGCGACGAGAGGCACGTCATTCTGATGCGCCAAAGCCGACCAGGCGGCGCGCAGGTCGCGCTCATCCTGTGGTGCTTCGGCACTCGCCAGTCCCGTGAGAGCGCCGGCATCGTAAAAGAACACGCAGGCTATCTCGTGACCCGTAGCGACCAGCGTGCGGGCAAAGTTCAGCGCATGGGCATTGCTGTGCCCAAGGTCTGGGGGTGAGAGAACAAGCAGGGTGAAGCGCATGGGCGCGGAGTATAAACAAAAAGCCCCGGTGAGACCGGGGCTTTCGGCGTGAGCGATGGGTTTCAGTCGTCGCCGGTCAACACCGACATCAGGTGCAGCAGATGCACGAACAGGTTGTAGATGTTCAGGTACAGGCTGACCGTGGCGCGAATGTAGTTGGTTTCGCCACCGTTGATGATGCGGCTGGTGTCAAACAGGATCAACGCCGACATGATCATCACCACGGCGGCAGAGATGGTCAGGGACAGGGCCGGAATCGCCAGGAAAATATTCGCGATCATCGCGACGATGACCACGATAAGGCCGACCATCAGGAAGCCGCCCATGAAGGAAAAATCCTTACGTGTGGTCAGGGCGTAGGCCGACAGTCCAAAGAACACAACCGCGGTACCGGCGAGGGCCTGTAACACCAGGCCCGGTCCACCCGGCATAGCCAAGTAGTAGTTGAGCATGGGGCCGAGCATTGCACCGAAGAAACCGGTGAACAAAAAGACCGTAAGAATGCCCCAGGCGCTGTTCGCTGTGGCATTGACCAAAAACAGCAGACCGAACATCAGGGCCAGGGAAACAAACCAGGGCAGAGGCGGAAAATTCATCGCCATGGAAACGCCCGCGCAAAGCGCACTGAACAGCAGCGTCATGCCCAGCAGCATGTAGGTATTGCGCAGGACTTTGTTGGTATTGACGACGGCGCCGAGCGCCGTGTCGACGTCATACACTCGGGGGTTTGCCATTTTCGTACCTCGTTGAATCAATTAAAAAATCAGTATTTGTGCGGTGCACAGTGCAGCCGCGGATACACCTTTGACCTGCGAAAGCTTAGCAGGGTTCCGTTACCGGTGAAGTATACCGGGCTGCAGTGATGCGACAAACCGACGCTTTGTTACGCCGAAAATCATCGGATCAGCACCAGGACCAACACCATGGCAATAAATGCGATCAGCAGGGTGATCTGGACGCCACCTCGCTTATACGTCAGCGGAGTATCCGCCGCGAAGGGCACGGTCATGGTTGTGGGCGCAGGGATTGGGTGCATTGTACGCAGCGCATTGAACATCAGGGTTCCGGCAATGGCCGCAAGACAACCCGTGGGGTTCCACCACAGCCACGAGACGGCGGGTGCGCCGAGCCAGAGGCCCAGATTTACACCCAGTCCTGTGGCAAAGCCCACCAGTACGGCGGTTGCTGATAGGCCAGGGCGCAGAATGGCGATGAGAAACAGGGCAAGCAGGGGACCGTTGGCGACGCTACCGATTTTGTTGATGGCCTCGAGGATCGTGTCGGCAATGTGTTCCACGGTAAACGAAAACAGCACCGCAAACGTCCCCCAGCCAAACGTTATCAGGCGGGACAGACGCACGGGATGTTCCTGGCTCCCGACCGGCAGATAGTCCTCAACCGTTGCCGCCGACAGGCTGTTCAAGGCTGAATCCACCGAGGACATGGCCGCGGCGAAGAGTCCCACAATCGCCAGACCCGCAAGGCCGGGTGCGAATTCCCGCAGAACGTAGACAGGAAAGGCGAGGTTCACGTTGGGATTGCCGCCGTCCGTGCGCGGCAGCGATGGCAGAAAATCAGCGTGCTCCATGGCGTACGCCGCCAGACCCAGGCCGAGCAGGCAGTAGGCCAGCACCAGGGGAAAGCGCAGTACGCCGTTCAGCAGCAGAATGCGATTCAGCGCCCCTTCGTCGCGGGCGGCCAGCAGGCGCTGCGCCTGACTCTGATCGCAGCCGTAGTAGGCCACATAAAGAAAAAACCCACCGCACAGCATGGGCCAAAGGCCGAAGTCGCCGCTGCCGGTTACCCCCCAGTCCAAAAGGACCGTCTCTCGCCGCGGTGCGAGGGCAGTGCTGTAGTCCACAAGCAGGGGCCAGAGGGCTACCAGCGCAACGGCCACGGCGCAGACCAGCAATAGCATCTGCACCACGTCAGAGATGACCACCGCGCGCATACCGCCCATCACATCGTAGGCAATGGTTACGCCCATAAAGAGCAGCACCGCCCAGACGTAATCAAGCCCCGTGATCAGGGCCAGCACCGATGCGACGCCATAGACCGTGACACCCGTAGCGACCCCTCGAAAAAACAGGAAGCAGGCGCTGGCAGTCAGGCGGACTTCCCGACCCAGCCGCTGCTCAAGAAAGGCGTAGACCGATATGACGCCGCTACGGTGAATCGCCGGGAACAGCAGCGTCAGGGCAAGCATTGCCAGGGGCACGGCCAGTTCGTATTGCAGCCAGATGAGTCCGCCGGCAATGCTGAAGCCCACGAATGCCGGTGCGCCCAGCAGACTGTTGGTAGAGCATTGGGTGGCGAGAATCGAAGTCGCCAGGGCCGCGGGGGGCAGGTCACCTCCGGCCAGGTAATAGTCGCCGCGGCTGTGGTTCCTTCGCCCAAGCCATGCGGCCAGCGCCAGCATCGCGCTAAGATAAGTCCCTACTACCCACCAGTCTGTGGCGCCCAACGAAGTTGCCTCGGCCGTGTCGTAAGCGCCATGATATACGTCCGCTTTTGAGGGGTGTAATGATGCGCGTAATTTCGTCGGTTTTGAGTTTGATCGTGATGTTGGCCTGTGCTCACGCGCGCGGCGGTGAGTCCATTGTTTACGATGTGGATGGCGTGCAATACGAGGGGTATTTCCAGGCGAGCGATGCCGGGCGGGCCCTGGTCCTGATCGTGCACGATTGGGACGGCCTCACCGAATATGAACAAAAACGTGCCGCGATGCTCGCTGAGCTGGGGTACGACGTATTTGCCGTCGATCTTTTCGGGGCCGGTGTGCGCCCGACAGAAACCGCCGATAAGCGTCGCCTCATCGGCGCGTTGTATCAGGATCGGGCAACCATGCGCCGCCTGCTACGGGCGGGGCTTGAGCAGGCTCGTATTGCTACGGGAGCACAAAAACCTGTTGTTGCCGCGGGTTACTGTTTCGGTGGTTCTGCCGTACTTGAACTGGCAAGAAGCGGCGAGTCGCTTAAAGGTTTCGCCTCATTCCACGGCGGACTCGCGCTGCCAGAAGGGCAGGACTATTCCCTGACCCACGGCAAGGTGCTGGTCTATCACGGTAGCGCCGACCAGGCCGTGTCCATGCAGGAATTTGCCTCGCTGGCGGTCGATCTCGAGGCGGCTGGCGTTGACCACGAAATGACGACCTACAGCGGTGCGCCTCACGCTTTCTCGGTACTTGGAGGCAGGCGTTACCATGAAGAGGCTGATCGGCAGTCCTGGGCGGCTTTTGTTGCGCAGCTTGATTCTTTATCAAGTCCCTGACAGGCTCAATTAACGAGGTGTGATCTAACCGAGATGTGTCGGCTGCAAGGCGCGGCCAAATAAAAAACATACATGCTTGATTTAATTTTGACCCCTGCCTAAACTCACAAGGTGATAAACCCTAAATAACGAATAGCCGAGGTAGTCATGAACGCAATCAATCCCGTGGTACTCGAGCAGGACCTGACGCGTCCCCCCAAAGAATCTGAACCCGCGCTGCGCGGCGATTCCGTGAGCGCCGATCGTTACATCTGCGCGGATTACCTGAAAGAGGAATACAAAAACGTCTGGCACCGCGTGTGGCAGATCGGCGGTGTGGCGTATCAGATGCCCGACGCCGGCGATTACCTGACCGCCGAGATTGGCATTGATTCCGTGTTGATGGTGCGTCAGGAAGATGGCAGCGTCCGCGCGTTCTTCAATTCCTGCCCTCACCGCGGAACGCGCATCGTCGATACAACTGACGGCTATGCCGAGAAGTTCTCTTGCCCCTACCACGGCTGGGAGTTCGATCAGGCCGGCGTCGTCACCAGTGTTCCCGATGAAGAGGACTTCAAGGAGTCTCCCTGCGGCAAGGCGCGTCTTAAAGAGATGCGGGTACAGGAGCGCTTCGGGCTCATCTGGTTCAACTTTGACGAGAACGCGCCGACGCTAGAGGAATTCCTGGGTGAGGCAATCACCCGTGAACTCGATTCCCATCGCATGGAAGACATGCTGCGCGTTATGGACATGACCGCAGAAACCCGCTGTAACTGGAAGATCATCACGGACAACTTCAACGAGGCCTACCACGTCAAAGTGCTTCACCCCGAGTTGATCCCGTACATTGCTGCGGATTATCAGGACTGCCAGTTCGACTGTTTCCCCAATGGCCACAACCGGGGCTGGTTCCCGTCCTTCATGCCGTCAAAGCAGTACGGCAGCGATGTGATCGGTGAACCGCTGAAGAGCATGGCGGCGGCCTGGGACATCGACAGCGATAACTATGTTGGCCGTGATTCCTGGAAACAGCTGCGCCTGGATATCCAGAAGGCCAAGCGTGAAACCGGGCCCGCGAAGGGTTACGAGCACTACACCTATCGTGCCGATTACCAGATGACGGATTACATCATTTATAACCTGTTCCCCAACAACGTGATTACCGTGGGTCCCGATGGTGTGCAGTTGCTGCGCCCACGCCCGCACCCCACGGATCCGGCACAGTGCCTGTTCGATCACTGGTGGCTGGTCAATCGCGTCGAGGGTCAGACAATGACGCCGTCTCCGGCGGGGGGGCCTGACCTGCCCGTGGAAGATGCGCTGCATGAACACGTGCGCTACGGTGAGAAGTCCCTGGGCACGACGGCGGACCAGGACCTCAGCATCGCCGAAATGCAGCAGTCGGGTCTGGCATCGGCGGGTTATCAGGGGTACTGGTTACCCGAGCAGGAGCGACGCGTGCAGGCGTTCCATGAGCAACTGAACGATATGATGAAGGGCGGTTGAAGGACCGCTGCTGACCGAAACCCCGCGCTTTGTCGCGGGGTTTTTTTTATGCCAGACGTTGCCTGCGCGGGAGGGCGATTGCGCAGCGTTTGCCGGTCTCTTCGGACTCGGTGGCTCGCCAGGCCGCCTGGGGGTAGGTCCAGCGCAGATAGCCTCGGCTGCGAAACGGGCGCCAGTCATCCAGCGGATTTGCCAGACGATTGGCCAGCAGAGCCCAGACCATGGGGTTGAGCGTCAGACCGTTATGGCTGCCGATGACCTCGACATTCTCACTCTGCTCGTGACCGTTGCTCTGCAGGCAGACGCGCCAATCCAGAATGCCGTCGCTGCGCGAGTACACCGCTGTGGTCGGCACTGGTGGTGCGTGGTGCCACTGCGACTCGTCGGTCTGGTTGGGGTTGCGGTTGAGAACGTGATACACGTCATCCAGCATCGAGGCTCCACGCCGTTCGGCGCCGATGGGGCTGCCCAGAGAAATAACCTGCCGGATTCGCTCGGGATGACGCCGGGCGGCCTCGCGGGCAAAGACGCCGCCCAGACTGTGCCCGATCAGGGTGATCTTGCGGCCCTCGTGCTCGTGCAGCTTCGCAACCCGTTGTCCCAGGTGCAGAGGGTCAAGGGTGCTGTGGCCCAGGTTAACGCCCTGTTTCCAGCCCACGGCGTGATAACCCAGGCGCTTGAGAAACAGCCGCAGGGGCACGTTGTAGCGATCACTGCCGGCAAAGCCCGGCAGAATCATGACCGGATGTTCGTCACCCCGAGGTAGTAGGGAAAACCACGAGGGTGTAGCAAGCAGCGTATAGGCTTCAGCCATTGCCCGGGTGCCATCAATGCTGGATAGCATCCAGTGGGGTGGCGTGATGGGCTTGCGAGGTTTCACGAGCGTTTACGTCGCGGCGTGGCTTTGCGTTTAGGCGCGGGTGGCGGCGTGAGGGCCGCGGCCGCGGCTGCAGCGGCGGTCAGTTCGGGGGCGAAGGCCTCTTCGAGTTCCTCCAGTGCCCCACCGGCATAGACGGCGAGTTTCTGCAGGCTTGGCACGCTGTCGCGGCAGCCGGCAAAGCCAAAGTTCAGGCTACCCGCATAGCTGTAGCAGGTGATGTTCAGGGCCTGGCCGTGGGTGACCGCAGAGACGGGATACATGGCCTCGAGGCAGGCACCGTGCAGGTACAATTTCTCGCTCGGTCCTGGCACGTTCGACACGGTGACATTGAAAACCGGTCGGCCATAGCCCTCCAGATTCAGGGTGCCCTGCAGGGAGCTGGGTGAGAGCAATACGGCCGTGAAATTCTCGATCTCTTCGCGGGACATATTGTTCATCACGCCTTTCGCGCGCTTGGTGGACTCACCGATCGTTTTAAGCCGGCGTCGGGGGTCGGCGATGTGCGTGCCCATGTTGGCCATGATAAAGCTCACAGCGGAACCCGCCCCCTGGTCATCCTTGGGGCGTAGTGACACGGGAATGCCCGCAATCAGGGGACGGCCGGGCAGGGCGTTCTGGTCACGCAGAAAACGGCGCACTGCACCGGCGCTGATGGCGACAAAAATATCGTTGACGGTACAGCCAGCGGCCTTGGACAACTGGCGAATTCGCGCGAATTCGTATTGCTGGGTAGCGAAGCGCCGTTGGCTGCCGATGCGACCGTTAAAAATCGTTTTCGGTGCCTGATAGGGCATCTTCAGGGGATCGTCTTCGTCACTGCCGGCTCGCAGGGCTTCATTGAGCTGGCGCACCACCTGGCGGAAGGACGCCAGGGATTTGCCCATGCCAGAGATGGCCCGGCGGATGCGTTTACGTGAACTCTGGGCTTCCAGCAGCTCATCGGGCACGGGTGCCGACCAGAGCGCCGGGCTGGAGCGGTCATCGGGATCCGGCGACATGGAGCGCTGCAGCATGCGTACTCCGGCGATACCGTCGACGATGGCGTGATGCATCTTGAAGTAGATCGCAAAGCGCCCGCCTTCAAGTCCCTCGATGATGTGGTATTCCCACAGGGGTCGTTTGAAGTCGAGGGGGTTGGAGTGCAGCCGTGCGATCAGCATGCCGAGTTCGCGCTCGCCGCCGGGTCGCGGAAGGGCGAGGTGGCGCACGTGGTACTCCATGTCCAGATCATAATCCCGGTCCCAGGACGGCAACGGATTCATGACGCCTGCGGGACGCAGTACCTTGTTGAACGGCGTTACGAACTCCGAAGAATCACGTAGGCGAGCGACCAGGGAGGACAGATAGTCGTCACCGGCGTCCTCCGGCAGGGAGTAGATGAGCAGCGTAGCCACATGCATCGGGCGCTCTGGGCGCTCCATTGCCGTCCAGGCGAATTCGCTGATGTCCAGGCGTTCTTTCGAGACCATAGGCTGCTCTCCTTGTGAGCAAATCAGCCGGCGGAGTTGCCCCCATCGACCATATACACGCCACCGGTGCAGTAGCTTGCTTCATCGCTCAGCAGAAATGTCATGAGTGGACCGACTTCTTCTGGACCACCGAAACGCCCCACCGGCGTGGCCGCGGTGACCGCTGCCTCAAAGTTTGCACTGACCTCGGGACCAAAATCCTCCGAGATCGAGCTCATCATGCGCGACTTGATGGGGCCGGGGTTCACCGTATTAACCCGGATGCCCGCAGCGCCAAGCTCCAACGCCAGACAACGCATCGTGCCGATGACGGCGTGCTTGCTCGTGTTGTAAGGCGTCATCTGTGCAGCTCCCTTCACACCAGCGCCCGATGAGGTAATGACGATGCTGCCACCGCCGGCGGCTTTCATGGCCGGTACGGCGTACTTGATGCCGAGCACAGGTCCCCGCACGTTGATGGCCATCACACGGTCAAAGGCGTCGATGTCCAGCTCTTCAATCGGGCTGACGCGACCTTCGGTACCGGCGTTGGCAACAAAACCGTGCAGCGCTCCGAAGCGATCGACGCAGGCCTGCACCATCGCTTCATTGCTGGCGGCGTCCGTGACGTCGACGGTGACGGTACCGACGCGGTCCGCAGGCAGTTCTGCGGCGAGTTGCGCCAGGGCGTCGGCGTCCAGGTCAGCGAGCATGACCTGGGCACCTTCAGCAACAAATTGCCGGGCGGCGTTGCTGCCAATGGCACCGGCGGCGCCGGTGATGAGAATAACCTTGTCCTGTAGTCGCACGGGCGTTTTACCTCAGTACTGCAGCCGCTTGGTGAAACCACCGTCGAGTACGACGTTCGTGCCCGTGGTGAAGCCCGAGCGGGGGCTGGCCAGGAACGTGACCGTATCGGCAATCTCCTGTGCAGAGCCCATGCGACCCATGGGGATCGCCGCTACCGTGCCTTCATAGACTTCGGGCATGGCCGTCTTGATCTGGTCCCATGCACCGCCTTCGATGAACACCGGGCCGGGGCTGACGGAGTTGACCCGGATGCCGCTGGGCGCCAGGTCTTGAGCCAGGTTGCCCGCGTAGTTCAGCAGCGCGGCCTTGACCGCGCCGTAGGGCACGGCACCGGCGAAGGCTTCGAGTGCCGCCGTCGATGAAATCACGACGATCGCACCGCTGTCGGATTTCTCCAGCCAGGGTTGGGTGAGCTGGACACCGCGCCAGGTTGAGAGCATGTCGGCTTCGAAGTTTGCGCGCCAACCGTCTTCTGAAGCGTCGGCGCCGCCGGCAGATACGTTCGGGACAAAGATATCGACGCCCCCGAGTTCCTCAGCGCATTTGTTGACCCAGTTTGTGAGTGAATCAGCGTCGGCAACGTCCACGATGCCGCCAACGACCTTGACGCCGGTTGCCTGAAGTTCTTCGACGGCCTTGGCGACTTCATCGGCGTTGCGGGCACAGATGCCCAGGTTGCAGCCCTCGGCGGCGAAAGCTTCGGCAATGCCGCGGCCAATGCCCTTGGTGGAACCGGTGATGAGCGCTACTTTTCCTTGCAGTCCAAGATCCATAATTATTCTCCAGTGATTGTTTGAGCGGGTGTGGTTTGTAAGTCCGTATCAGGCAGCGTCCGATACGGCGATAAATTTTTCCAGCGCTTCGTCGCGGGACACGATCCAGCTTTCGAGCAGTGTTACACGCTTGAAGTAGTGTCCCACAATGTACTCGTCGGTGGTGGCGATACCACCGTGCAACTGAATCGCCTCCTGCGTGATGCGTCGGGCGGCCCGGGCGGCTTTTACCTTGGCGGCGAGCACCAGTTGCGCAGCGTCGGGACTCTGGGTGTCGTGCGCCCGGCAGGCGGCTTCGACGAGGGAACGCGTGATTTCGACCTGAATGAGCATGTCGGCCATGCGGTGCTGCAGCGCCTGGAATGATGAAAGGGGCTGGCCAAACTGCTCGCGTTGACGGGTGTATTCCACCGTCGCGTTCATCGCGGCTTCCATAGCGCCCAGCGCCTCGGCGCTGGCCATCAGCATGACTCGATCGCGGGCGAAGGCAAAGGCCTCAATTGCTGCATCACCTTTGGCGAGCAGAGCGGTGTCGGGCAGGTTGATGTCGAAGGAGAGATTGGCGCCGTTGCGGCCATCATAGGTGCCGTATCCGTCGATGGACAGGCCCGGCGCGTCGCGCTCTACCAGCACGTAGGCGAATTCGTTGGCAAGACGTGCGGTGATAATAAAGTGCGTTGCGCGTGCGCCACTGGCGACGAATACCTTGGCACCGCGTAAGCGGTAGCCGTCGGGCGTCTCCTCGAGTGTAGAGCGGGTGTTGACGAAGGAGGGGGCGGCATCTTTTTCGGCGTTGGCGACCACGGCGATGGCCTCGCCGGTGATCATCTGTTCCACGAGAGAGGTGGGACTCTTAACCCCCTCGCTCGTCAGCAGGCTGCCGGCGACAACGACCGAGTCGATCAGTGGTTCGGTGACCAGAAAGCGGCCGAACTGCTCGGCGATGGCGGCGCACTCCTGCATGCCGAACCCGAGGCCGCCCAGGTCTTCGCTGAACGGCATGGCCATCCAGCCCATCTCGGCCATGGCCTCCCAGTGTGTCTGGCTCAGGGTTTCGCCACGATTCACGCGCTCACGGCGTTCGTTGAAATCGTAGTTGTCGCGAAGATACCGTTCCGCGGCATCCCGCAGCATTTGCTGCTCTTCGGTCATTGCTGATGAGTCTCCTGGGCGTTACAGCTTGAGGATCTGCTTGGCGATGATGGTCCGCTGAATTTCGGCGGTCCCGCCGTAGATCGTCGCAGCCCGATTGTTGATGTATTCCGCCATGGTGGTCAGGGCGTAGTCCGGTACCGCCGCATTGCCCTCAAAGGCCGGGTCAAGGGCTTCGGGAATGTTGGGCGCAATGGCCTGGCCTACGGCATCGATGCTGAGTTCGTTAAAGCGCTGACCAAGCTCCGTACCCACGCATTTAACGAGGGAAGACAGGGCGCCGGGGTTGCCACCGCTGTTGAGGGCGCCCTTGATACGCAGCTCCGTGTGTTCCAGCGCCAGCGCTTCGATCTCGGCCTCGGCCAGGTTGTGGCGAAACACGGGGTCCTTGAGCTTGGGCAGACCGTTGCGAGCCTTGACCGTCTGCGCCTGGCTGCGCAGCTTGGCAAGCTGCTTCTTCAGGTCGATGGTGAAGTTGTGGCCGCCGCGCTCGAACTCCAGCAGGTATTTGGCAACGGACCAGCCGTCGTTTTCTTTGCCTACCAGATTGGCGACGGGGACCCGAACGTTGTCAAAGAACACCTGGCACTGCTCGACGTGGCCATCGAGGCTGACGATCTCTTCAACGGTGATTCCCGGCGTATCCAGATCCATCAGCAGAAAGCTGATGCCCGCCTGCGGCTTGGCCTCTTTGTCGGTGCGTACCAGGCAGAAAATCTTGTTGGAGTGCTGCGCCATCGACGTCCAGATCTTGGTGCCATCGACGACATACTCGTCTCCGTCACGGCGCGCCGTGGTTTTCAACGAGGCGAGGTCGGATCCTGCGCCGGGCTCCGAATAGCCCTGGCACCACAGGTCCTCACCAGAGAGAATGCGGGGGAGGTACTGTTCCTTCTGTTCGTCGGTTCCGTAGTGCATGAGCATGGGACCCAGCATCTGCAGGCCCATCATGACCAGGCCCGGGGCATTCGCCAGCTTGCATTCTTCCTGAAAGATGTAGCGCTCGTTGATGTCCCAGCCGGTGCCACCGTACTCTTCGGGCCAGTCCGGCGCTACCCAGCCCTTGGCGTGCAGAATCTTTTGCCAGGCCATGGCGCTGTGAAAATCTGAAAATACCGACGTGGTGCGCTTGCCGGCGCGGACGAGTTCTGGTGTCAGGGCCTCGGCAAGGAACTCCCGGACTTCGCTGCGAAATGCTTCGTAATCTGTCATGGATACGCTATGTCAGTTAGTAGTGAGTGGTAGACGGTCAGAGACTGACCCCGGCCTCGCGGAGCTGTCGGCGCAGTATTTCTTTTTGCACTTTACCCGATGCCGTGCGCGGCAGCGTGTCGGTGAGTTCCAGGTGCTGGGGCCATTTCTGCTTGGCGATTTTGAGTTCCGCGAAGTGCGCAAGCACGGACTCCAGGGTCACCGACGATCCCTCGCGCGGGATCACAAAGGCGGCCACGCCTTCGCCCAGGCGTTCGTGGGGCGCGGCGACAACGGCGGTATCGGCAATATCCGGATGTTGTAGCAAGGCCTCTTCGATATCCCGCGCCGAGAGGTTCTCTCCACCGCGAATAATGATGTCTTTTTTGCGATCCGTAATGACAATGGCCCCGGATTCCAGCTTGCGGCCGATATCGCCAGTACAGAAATACCCGTCGCTGAAGGCCGATGCATTCTGCTCGGGGTCCACATAACCCAGCATCATGGCGGGACCGCGCACGAGGATCTCGCCGTCGCAGTCCAGTCCCAGTTCATTGCCGTCATCGTCACAGATACGCACATCGTAGTTGTGGATGCGCCCATCGGTCTCGGCGGCCAGTTGGCGGTTTTCGGGTTCGGGAAAACCGACGGTTACCAGGGGAGTTTCCGTCGAGCCGTATACGCGCACTGCCGTACAGTCCTTTAGTGTGTCGCCGGCTCGATAGATCAGGTCCGGGGGTACCGAAGCGCCACCGCAGGCAAACAGGCGGAAACCGGCCAGGGTCTTGCCCTCGGCGGCACACTTGTCCACCAGTTCCTGAAGAAAGGGGGTCGCGCTGACACAGACCGTGGCGGACTGCTCTTCGATGATCTCTACCGCCCGGTCCACATTCCACGCCTCCATTAGCAACGCGTGGGTGTCAGCAAAGAAGGGCAGCTCAATGCCGTTGACGTAACCCGTGATGTGCGTGACGGGCGATGGCATCAACATCAGATCGTCGGGACCCAGGCTCCAACCGCTGACACCGTTGTCCAGCGCTGCCGCGAGCGTGTTGTGACTGTGGCGCACGGCCTTCGGATTTCCGGTCGTTCCCGAGGTGTACAACAGAATTTTAGTGTCGTCGGGATCTACCTGAGCCACGTCGGGCTCGCCATTACCTGAATCGATAAAGTCCTGCCAGTGGTGAAATCCACCGGGCAACTCACCATCGGCACCCACGCAGATCACGTGCTCGAGATCCGGGAGCCGGGTGCGCAGTTCGTCGAGCATGGCGGGAAAATTAAAACGGCGATACACGCCGGGGATGAAAATCGCACGGCTGCGGGCGTCGCCCAGAATAAAGGACAGCTCGCGATCACGGTAAATAGGCACCACCGGGTTGATCACCAGGCCGCAGATCGATGCGGCAACGGCGACGTAGACCGCTTCAACGCAATTCGGCAATTGAAAGCTCAGTGTGTCACCCGGCTTGAGGCCCGCAGACTGAAGGGCGCTGGCCAGGCGTTGGCCTTCGCTCCACGCCTGGGCGAAGGTCAGCGACTGGCCGTTGTCGAACAGCAGAGCGGTCGCGTCAGGCTTCTCGGCGGCACAGCGCCTGGCCTGGGCGGCGAGGGTGGTTTGGCGATAGGAATAACTGTCGAACTCGTGGGCCACGCTGGGTGTTCTCCTGAGTGAAACTTTTTATTCTGGTGGCGGCAGGATGGTCTCTGCTCGCAGCATGGCAATATAACAGTAATAACTCACAAAACAAACAAGACGGTTTGTTATTTCGGCGCGTGTCTGCTGCCGCTCACCGCCAGCATAGATGGCGGGGCAAAAGAGGGTAATTTCACTCAATTCGTTGTTGACAGTTGCGGAAGCAAACAACTATGCTCGAAAAAAACAGGCACAGTTGTTTGTAAATTTTGTTGCCTGGCCCATAACACATAAGAAACGGCTGAAGCAGCTTTATGGCTACCACTGTAGTCCGGGACAAGGTCCAGGAAACAGTCCAGGAGTTACTCGACGGTATCGAGATCGGGCAGCGCCTAGCGCAGCATGCCCGCGGTATTGATCGTGCCGACGAAAGCCTGCTGCGAAGCGCTTATCACGATGATGGCACCGTCGATTATGGTGCGTTCGTTGGTAGCGCTGCCGAATTTTCCGCATTCCTCACACCGGTTCAGGCTGCATCCCCCGTATCGCTCCATCGACCCAGCAACGTCTGGTGCAAGGTTCGTGGGGACGAAGCGGTCAGCGAAAGTTACGTCATCGCCTATGCCGTGATGCCTACAGACGGTGATCCCCGGCCCCATCTGGTCGGTGGGCGCTATCTGGACCGCCATAGCCGGCGCAACGACGAATGGCGGATGCAACATCGTCAATATGTGCTGGACTGGGTGGTAGGTCTTCCCGATGTGCCCGAAATGCCAGCACCGACCTTTACGCTACAGAATTCCGTGCCCTCTGGTGGCCACAATCTCAGGGATGCCGGCAACGCCTTGCTGCTGGCCTACGCCGCGCACAAGAAACCGCTGAAGGAAAACGCTCCCATGGATACCGAAGCCGCGCTTGACCGCGTTATCTCCCATCAGGCGATCGTAGAGCTGGGAAGCAAGTATGCTCGCGGTGTGGATCGCGGTGACCCCGCAACGATTATGGAGGCCTTCCACGACGACGCGTCCATTGTGTCTGGTGCCTTCAACGGCCCGGCCAAAGATTTCGCCGTGGAAATCGGCAAGGTGCTTGATCAGATCTCGCCGCGAGTCGCTCACACCGTCACCAATCACTGGATCGAAATCGATGGCGATCGCGCCGTCGGTGAAAGCTACGTGCTCGCGTACCAGGGCCTGTTGGGTGACGACCCCCAGGATGTGCTCACGGGCGGACGTTACGTCGACAGCTATGAGCGTCGCAGCGGTGTGTGGAAGATTGCGCAGCGCACCTTTGTGATGGACTGGTCCAGCGCGAGTCCCGCAGGCGATCTGATGGACTCAGGCATGTTTGAAGCCATGGTGAAGGGGCAGCGGGGTATGCAAGACCCGGTGTTTTCACTGTGGGGCAGTTTGGGCTGATATCCCGGGAGAGGGCAAGGCAGTTCTCCCAACTATCAAAACCTAGGTTAAACACAAAAAAACGGAGTATCCGTATGAAGCAACATCGTCTCTCTCGCGCCATCGCCCTGTTGGTTGGGGCTAGCGCGGTATCCAGCGGCGTCTACGCCCAGACCCTTGAAGAGGTCGTGGTTACCGCCCGTAAGAAACAGGAAAGCATCCAGGACGTACCGGTGGCCGTCACGGCCATCGCCGGCGACGACGTCGAAATGGCGTTCACCCTGGACACGAGTTCACTGCAGGCGTTTGCGCCTAACGTGGTCTTCGACACCGTCGAGATGGGTACCCCCGGTGGCGGTGGTTTCTCTATTCGCGGTATCTCGTACCAGGACGTGGACAAGGCCTTTGACCCCACGGTACTGGTAGCGGTCGATGATGTGCCCCTTGCAACGGGTACGGGTCAGGTCTTTGATCTGATTGATATCGATCGTATCGAGATCCTGCGCGGCCCCCAGGGCACACTGTTCGGCAAGAACGTGGTTGGCGGCCTGATCAACATACACCGCACGAAGCCGCAACTGGGTGAGACCTCCGGCAAGGTGCGCCTGCGCGCTGGCGAGTACGACAAGATTGCCGGTGGCGCG
>JAUIMF010000148.1 GCA_030433415.1 Gammaproteobacteria bacterium
ATCGTAACTCCTTGCGGGCCAAGCGGCGGACATTTCAAAGTATTTTTTCTCGGTCATCTATAGAAAGCCTCAGCCTTGGCGATGGCGGCAGACAGATTTGGATCATCTTGTAGCTGAGAATCGTAACCTACGAAAGCGATCTCGCGTGCTCTTGTCAGCACGTGCTGTGCGAATGCATCGCCAGGAAGGATTGGGTAGCCGTGGTATTGTGCAAGGCCACCGTTGGTTACGCGCATCTCGAAGATCCATCCTGTGTCATCTATGGTCCACAAGAGCGCAGGACCATCTTCGCCGCCGCGATCTGACCATAAACCAAGACCTATACCACGGCGCAGAAGAAATCGTATGCGCGTACAGTCCTCAGGCTTGAATTGAGCATGCGCATCGCAAAAGGTACGTTCTTCATCCTGACCCGCGTATGGCTTTAAGCCGTACGCATGGGGATGACGCTTGTGTTTCGAGTACGGGCCGTAGGTGGCTCGTTTTCCCATCGCGACACGCTCGCGTGACTCTGGGACATCTGCAAGCAAGCGGCGTTTTGGATTGTTGCGTGTGCGCTCGGGAACTACGCGCCGAGGCGGCTTCCGCCTGCTCATTGGACGCCCTCATAGCCAGATTAAAGTGCTTTTCTATGTGTCTAGCGTTCTTTAGCCAAGAGCCAAGTATCAAAAATGGCTGGTAAGAGCATCGTCCGATGACGCATCCAGCCTCTTTAGACCTCATGATCGCGGTGTGAGCTGACTGGATCGGCGGCCTCTCCCGCGGCATTCTCCGTTCGAGGGTTGCTCCGGATTGGCCGGTGCCGAGCCTCAAGAATGGGGGAGAGACCAAATGCAGGATAGCACTTTCATCGGGTTGGATGTCCATAAGGCGACGATATCGGTCGCGGTTGCGCGAGGGCAACGTGGCGGTGAGGTCCGCCACTGGGGCACGGTTTCGCATCGACCAGATCATGTTCGAAAGTTGGTTGAGAAACTCGCAGCAGGGGAAGGCCGATTGCGTTTCTGTTACGAGGCTGGCCCGTGCGGTTATGGCCTGTATCGCCAGCTTGTCGAAATGGGCCATGATTGCATCGTGGTGGCGCCCTCGCTCATTCCGGTGAAGGCTGGGGACCGGGTGAAGACGGATCGTCGCGACGCGGTAATGCTGGCGAAGCTGCACCGGGCCGGTGAATTGACAGCAGTCTGGGTGCCGGACGCGGCGCATGAAGCGATGCGCGATCTGGTCCGGGCACGGGCGACAGCGATGCGGGTTCTGGGCAAAGCGCGACAACATCTTCAAGGGTTTTTGCTGCGCCATGGTCGTATCTATCCGGGCAAGAAAGGCTGGACGGTCGCCTATCGGCGCTGGCTGACGACGGTGGGGTTCCAGCATCCTGCGCAGCAGATTGTGTTCCAGGACTACGTCGACGCGGTGAGTGACACCGAAGCCCGGGTCGAGCGATTGACGGGCCAGATCGCGGATTTTCTCCCGAGTTGGTCACTGGCGCCGGTGGTCGAAGCGGTCCAGGCCATGCGTGGGGTCGCGTTCATCGTCGCCGTTACGGTGGTGGCTGAGGTCGGAGATTTTCATCGTTTCGACAACCCGCGTCAGTTGATGGCCTATCTCGGGCTGACACCATCCGAACATTCCAGCGGCAATACTGTGCGCCGGGGCGGAATCACCAAGGCCGGCAGCGGATTGGCGCGACGGGCTCTGATCGAGGGCGCGTGGAGTTACCGGATGCAGGCCCGCGTCAGTCGCAAGCTTCACGACAGGATCGAGGGCTTGCCCAAGGCAGTGCGCGACATCGCTTGGAAAGGGCAACTGCGAATGTGCCAGCGCTACCGCCATCTGGTCGCGGCCGGAAAGGCGAAGGTGGTCGTCACCACGGCCATCGCCCGTGAAATGGTTGGGTTCATTTCGGCCATCGCCCGAGCGGTGACGTCTCCTCCAGTCTGTGAGACGCACGCCCAAGGCTGAGAAGAGAAGACGCGCCCGAACATGCCGATGCGCAAGGTTGGGGGCGGAACGCGGTGGGGAACCCTCGTGCCCTGTTATGAGCCGGCAAAGCCGACGCTCGCCATTTAGAGCGAGGCAGCCCCAGGACGAAACCACGGTCATGCGGTAACCAACCCGCGTATGAGAGCTTGCTCAACCGTCGTCTCAGTTCCGTCTCCTACCTTGCGCGTCCACATCACGCAGCACCCGGTACCGCCGGAATAATTGCCATGAAACAGACCCTTGACAGCGATCATGAGAGCAGGCTGCTGAAGAAGTCGGGCTTGAAGGACGTTGTTCCTGCCGCCACGATTTGAAGGCGGTTCTCTGTGGCATCGCCGGCGGACGCTGGGTCTGGAATGCTCCGTTTCTCACGCTGCCAGGAGTTTCGGCAATCTGGCCAGATTGCAGGCCGCCATAGTCATCGTGAACTGCGCGCGGACCCTGTCGAGGCCGCGGTGAACCGTTTGAGCCATGCCGCCCACGGTCTTGGCCCATCCGAAGGGTTCCTCAATCTTCTTCCGGCGCCGCTGAGACAAGGCGTAGCCAAGATGCTGGGTGGTCCGTCCGATGGTTACCGACATCGCAATGACGGTCCGTCGGAAACTCGCAGCCCTTGACAGAAACCATTTTGCTCTCCTCAGGTGCCTGCGCTGGATTTTAGCAATGCCGAGCAACCAGAGGCAATTGAGACACTTCAGGCGCGGCCCGGCCCTCTCTATTCGAGCATCCGCCGCGATCACCAGCGCGTCAAGGCCCACCCCACCCGCGTCTTTCCATGGCCTTCTCCTCGCTGGCAGCATTATTCCGCTGTTGCGCGGAAAACCCACTTATCCCAACTTTTCAGATTTCCACAGCTACCTCCGTAGACGCCACTGAACGCGAAAAACGCTTGTCACTGATTCAGATTCAGACAATTTTCACATCAAACGGCACGCCCGTTGGGAAACGTCGGACTGGGAACATTAGCTCAATGAACCAAAACACGGACAAAACACCTCACTTTAAATCTAGTGCCGAGGGAGATCATTCGAACGAGATTCCGATAGAACTGTTGAATCCATCGATTACTGAATTGCAGAGAGTCGAATTGGCCGCTGAATATATTCTATCTGGACGAGCGCACGAAAAATACGGATCTGACAAACTCCCAACTGGAGACGAAAATGACATGGGCCACAACGGTACTG
>JAUIMF010000072.1 GCA_030433415.1 Gammaproteobacteria bacterium
GGGTCCGGTGATCCTGCTACACCACCAGACTGGACGCGACTGAACGAGTTTACGCGGGATGAAGTTCAGAATGCCCTGGACTGGATGGAGCAGGAACTCGATGGCTGCGCCGCACTGTCCAGCGGACACAGTTCCTGTGTGAATCGCACCTTGAACAAACGAACCCTGGTGCAAAGAAGGATCGACAAAGGGCGCTCCAGTTCCGCGAGCGCATCTGAACAGGCCAACTGGGAAACCATGCGCGAGCAGATTGGTGAGCTGCGCACACGGGGATCTGCGATCAAAAACCAGTAAAGTGTTCAGGACAAAGCCCGGGCCTATGCCCGGGCTTTGCTAGTGATGAAGACATGAATACCCTGCCGCACATGCAGCAGGGCATTAAAGTGGCGGCGATCAATGGTCGCGACAATTCCGCGCCCTTGACTACACGCGTCTCTTTTGTGAAACAATGTACACATAATGTGTACATCAATGGAGTGTGGTATGGAGGCCTCTTTTGTCGATTTGAGAAAAAAGTCGGCTGAAATCATCAAAGCGCTGAGCAGAAAAGAGCGCGTCACGGTGTTGTATCGCGGTAAGCCCGCAGCCATCATGGAACCGATCGGAGTCGACCGCTCCGATACGCGTGTTCCGGCGGCTGAACACAGCGCATTTGGCCTTTGGGCAGAACGGTCCGGTTCCCCCAGTGTCGAGGAGCAGGTTCGAAACCTCAGGCGAAGACGATACGATGATCTTTGATACCGACATTCTGATCTGGTACCTGAGGGGAAGTGTCAAAGCGGCTCGGGCCATAGATGCGGCTGAGGGCAGGGCGATATCTCTGGTGACCTACATGGAGTTGTTGCAGGGGGCAAAGAACAAGCAGGAGGCCCATGCGATCAAAGGCTTTCTGAAGGACTTTGGATTCGCGACATTGCCGCTCTCAGAAAATATCGGCCACCGTGCGTCGATCTATGTCGAGGAATATGCGCTGTCGAACGGTATGGGTATGGCAGATGCACTGGTTGCAGCTACAGCGGTGGAAGATGCCAGCATCCTGTTCAGTGCAAATACAAAGCACTTCAAATGCGTGAAGGAGTTGCAGCTGAAGCAGTTCCGGCCGTGACGGATTCGGGTGCTCGGGGCGAAGACTCGGCTTTGCTAGTCTGCAAACCGCGGTAGCACCCTTCTGTACAGTGCATAGTCCGCTTCATTCAGGCTGGCAATGACCTGCCACTCCTCAGGTGTCGGCGGCGCGATGTGATCGACCGGTGTCTGGTTTGCCCGTCGCTCTTCCAGCTTCAGGCCAGTGTCCATCGCCAGCATCTGCAACGATAGCGTGTAGTGCTCCTGCACACCGATAAAGTCGAATACCTGAAGTTCGCCCATAAAGCGTGCCTGCACGTTGCGATGCTCGTCAGTGTGACAAAACTCCATCAGCGTACCGTCAAAGTTACCCCGGCGCTTGAAGTGGCGATAGGCGGACCAGACGCGCTGCGACGGTTCGCGCATCCAGGTGAGAAAGCTGGCGTCTGAAAAGACCTCACGGTACCGGTCCACGGGAAAATGGCCTGAAAGAATTTGGTAGCCGCCGGCACGTGCTGCAGCGGCAAAACCCTGCGGGTCCTTGCGCTCGTAGATCCACTCAACCACCAGCGGAGACGTCAGCTCCTCGCGACGGCCGTAGTCGTAAAGAATACGACTCCAGCCGAGCTGCTTGGCCGCAGCAAGGCGCAGGCTGGTGCCGCCGGTTTTGGGTAGGTGTACAAAGATGTAGAAGGGTGACAAGACGGGTCTGCAACGGGGGGTGCCAGCGGTAGACGCTACAGGGTAAGGCGCAGTCGAACAAGCCGATCTAAAGCAGCAGATCTAAAGCAGCCGGGCTAAAGCAGGCAGCCACGAGCAGGCGGCCCAAAGCCTGCGGGTACGTAGGCCATACTTCGTGCGCCGTCGTTCGGATCTGGGCAACGTGTACACTGCAGACGGATTCGAGCCTTGTTCGTGCTGAGAGCAACCTTATGTCTGTTATGTATCGTGTGCTGCTGATTGCCAGCGCCACAATCGTTGGTGCGGCCCTTGGAGCCTGGCTGGGTATTCAGGCAGCGCAGGGCGGTGATGCGCTTGTTGGCGGCGCGACCATCGTGATGGCGATGCTGGGCGGTTCGATTTTGGGACTGATCGTCGGCGGTCTCGCTGCGTGGAAATTGAATCCCAGACAGTTGCGGCGCGCAACCTGGGTGCTGGGGCTGCCAGCACTGGTGCTGTTGTTGGCAGCGATTCGCGTGGCATGGCTCGTGGATCAGCAGACACGCGACCCGGAGTCAGCCTATGCGGGTCTACCGGTGTTTGTGGCGGTGCTGGAACGCGATGCTGAGAACGATCCCTACCTCTCGCCGCGTGTAGAGGTCAATGCGATCGAACGCGCGTGGCGCACCCAGTTGCCCGACGGACGGTCGTGTCACGGTAGGCTTCGCGCCGAAGTCCAGCGTCGCGTGGGGGCTGCTCTCCCTGAAGGTCCTGTACCGCAGGCCTGTGAGGACGGTTCGGCCAGCGGGTCCATTGAGCGCATTAGCTGGCAGATTCAGGATGGCGCCGCGGGTGCCGTACTGCTGACGCCAGCCTGTCGCGAGGCCATGCCCCAGGCAATACAATTGGCGCGCCTCGTATCAATGGCCTCCGGGTTGGCCGATAGTCGTCCGTCCTGCGATTAATTTTCTTCTCTAGGAAGCCTCCATGTCCAAAGTCATTCTTGTTACCGGTGCCTCTCAGGGGTTTGGCCGCAATTGGGCCGAGGTCGCGCTACAGGCGGGGCATCGCGTTGTCGCCACGGCGCGGCGTCTCGACAGCCTGTCGGAGCTTGCCGACCGATATGGCGACGCCGTGCTGACGCTGCAGTTGGACGTAACCGACCGTCAGCGCTGTTTTGATGTCGTCGCCCAGGCGCGCGAGCATTTCGGCACGATCGATGTACTGTTGTCGAATGCGGGCTACGGCCACTTCGGGATGCTCGAAGAGATATCCGAGGACGAGGCGCGCGGGCAGATCGAAACGAATGTGTTCGGCTCCGTGTGGATCATCCAGGCGGTATTGCCGGGTATGCGCGAGCAGCGCTCAGGACATATCTGTCAGGTGTCGAGCATTGGCGGCGCAATGGCGTTTCCAAACCTGAGCATCTACCACGCGTCAAAGTGGGCGATGGAGGGCTTATGTGAATCCCTGGCGCAGGAAGTGGCGGACTTTGGTATTCACGTGACCATCATCGAGCCCGGCCCGTTCACCACCGAGTGGTCGCAGAGTTCTGCGGTGCGCAGCGAACCCATTGCAGACTATGATCCTGTGCGCGCCGGCTTTGCGGCGCAGGCGAAAACCTTTGATCGTGGTAATCCTGATGCCACCGGAGCGGTCATCATGGAGTTGCTGGCTATGCCCAAGCCTCCGCTGCGGCTGATGCTGGGTCGTATGGCCTTCAAGGTGATCGAGCCCGCCACTGAGGCCCGCCTGAAGGAGTGGCGCGAAGGCCTGGCCATGGCCGAAGCGGCCCACGAGTAAGCCTGGGAACGACGGACAAATGAAAATGGACTACGACCTGATCGTTGTCGGCACCGGCGGCATGGGCAGCGCGGCGCTCTACTATGGCGCGCAGCGAGGCCTCAAATGCCTTGGCCTTGATCGTTTTCCACCCGCGCATGATCGGGGTAGTTCCCATGGCGAGTCGCGGCTGATTCGCCTGTCGTATTTTGAACATCCCGATTACGTGCCCCTTTTGCGCCGAAGTTATGAACTCTGGGATGCACTCGATGCAAACCTGTTGCAGCGCAGTGGTGCGATTTACTGTGGGCCAGCGGATGGTGTCATGGTGAGCGGAGTACTGCGCTCGGCGCAGGTTCACGGTCTGGATGTGCGCGCGGTGAGCGCAGAAGAACACGTTCAGTACCGTCGCGCAGAAGACGCCGAGGCAGTCTTTGAAGCCGATGCGGGATGGTTGCCGGTAGAGCAGTGTGTGCAGCGGTATCTGGATGCAGCCGTTGCCCTGGGCGCGGAGCACCGGTGGGGTCAGACGGTGCAGCGCTGGGAGCCTGAGTCAGAGGGCGTGCGCGTGATTACGTCATCGTGCAGCTTTACGGCAAAGGCGCTGGTGATTGCCGGTGGTGCCTGGGCAGGCGATCTGTTGCCGGAACTGTCACTGCCGCTGACCGTCGTCAGAAAACATCTGCACTGGTATCGCTGCGACGATGAGCGGTATCGCTACGGCTTTTTTTACGAGCTACCCCAGGGTCTTTTTTATGGGTTTCCCGCATCCAATGGGCGTTTGAAACTGGCTGAGCACACGGGCGGCGACGCGGTCGTCGATCCCCTCAACGCGCCCAGGGATATGTGTCCGGTGGACGCCGAGCGGGTCGCAGACTTTGTGGCGGAGTATTTGCCGGGTGTGCAGAGCGAGCGGCTGGAGCACAAAACCTGTTTCTATACCCGTACACCCGACGAGCATTTCATTCTCGATCGGTACCCCGGTTGTGACCGCGTGGCCTTCGTGGCGGGTTTGTCGGGGCATGGCTTCAAGTTTGCGCCGGCGATTGGTGAAGCGCTGGTGGATCTGGCGACGCGGGGGACTACCTTTACAGATATCAGTTTTCTGTCACATCAACGATTCTGATCGACTTGGGATTCGGCATCAGCCTGCCCACGCCCCGCAACAAAATACAGCACGGTCCCCGCGCCCACGATCAGGGCAAACATACGGAATGCCTCGGCGCTGGCTTGACTGGCCACCCACAGTGACGAGGCGGCCGCCAGCAGGGCCAGGGGAATATGCCACCACGGTATCGCCCAGCCCTGCTCGCGGTACTCGAGCACCGGTAATGCAATGGAGGTCAGCAGGTACATCACCAGGCGCGCGAGTGTGCTCGCCACCGCCAGTACCGCAAACCCTCCCCACAGGCTGAACAGCATGGCCATACCGCCGTAGAAGACGATGGAAAAATCCGGTGTCTTAAACCGGTCTGACACGTGGGCAAAGATCGGTGGCAGTGTTCCCTGTTCTGCCATTGCAAAGGTCATGCGGGGTGTGACGATACCGCCGCCAAGGGTGTTCGCAGCGATGGAGCAGGCCGCGGCGATGGAGACCGCAATCACACCGAGGTCTCCCAGCAGTTCGCCAGCCGCTGCCGCCAGCGCACTTTCATTGCCTTGCGGGGCCGGTGCGATGGCGATGTAGGCCCAGATAATCAGCATGTAAAACAGCGCCGTTGCGAACAGCGTGGTGATCAGCGCCAGAGGTATATCTCTGCGGGGATTGCGCAGCTCCCCCGCCGCAAAGGTGCCGTTCTCAACCGCCATGTAGGCATAAAAGCTCAGCAACACCACGCTTTCGACCGCCGAGAATTCGGGCAGCGTAAAGCCAACGGCAGCATCGCGTGTGGCAAGACCTACAACCACTAGGACCGCCAGCGGGGCGAGCTTGATCACGGTCATCAGGCCGAGGGTGCCCACCGAGGCGCGCATACCGATCAGGTTCAGTCCTGTAATCAGGGCGATGAAGCCCACGGCGGCCAGCGTCTGCGCCTGGGGCGATGCCAGACCCGGGAGCAGCACCGCCAGATAGGCGACGGCAACCTTGGTGTTGGCGGCGACGGCCACGACGCCCGAGGCGTAGCGGGACCAGCCGGTCTGAAAACCGATGAAGGGCCCGAAGGCTGCATGGGTGTAGAGGACGGGACCACCGTGACGGTCAAAGCGCGTCGCCAGTAGCGCGAAGGCGCTGGTCAGGGGCAACATAAGCAGTGCACCCACGAGCATCATCCAGGGGGCAAAGTTGCCGACGGCGGCAACCATGATCGCCGGCAGTGCAAAAATGCCGGCACCGATCATGCCGTTGACGGGGATGAGGGCGGTGCCCAGAAAGCCGACGGTTCGCGGCAGTGACTTATGTTGGATCATCGGTTGCTCGCGTTGCTCCCTCGTTAACGGGCGGGAAAATCGCCATCGACGTAAAACCAGTGTCCGTTCTCGTGCACGAAACGGCTGATTTCATGGAGCCTGTGGCCTCGGCCGGCAATCTTGTAGCGTGCAACGAACTCAACGATACCGGTTTTATCACTGGCCTTGCCTGCTTCCGTGGCTTTGACCTTCAGACCCAGCCAGCGCTGATCCGGGTCCAGCTGTAATTCGAGGGGTCGAGTCGAGGGGTGCCAGGTGTCACGCAGGTAATTTCTGTCAAGCAACACGAAGGCCGTGTAGCGCGAGCGCATGAGCTGCTCGGCGGACTCGGCAGAGCGATGCTGAATGACCGGGCCGCAGCACTGATCCAGAGGACGGCCGGAACCGCAGGGGCAGGGCGTGATATCCAATCCCTCCTTTTGTTGTTGGCGAGCGCCGGCCGACGGGAACAGGCATACTCCGTCGCCTAGTGTACAGGGCTGACCTTTGAAGGAGTGAAGCCAGTAGTGCACCGAATGGCTTATCTGGCGAGGACGCCACAGCGCGTCCGCGTCTGACGTTACGGTATGAGCGGCCGGCCGCTATCTGAAAGAAGGAGTAAGCATTCCACACCAATCCGTGTGAGTTGCGTATACACTCCGGTCTCACCATGCAACGCTAAAAGGAGAAACGCATGTTCAGTCACATCATGATCGGTACCAACGACGTCGATCGGGCGCAGGCCTTTTACACCCAGGTTCTGGGTGTGCTCGGCGCGGGGGAGCCTCTGGTTGATGTCAATGCCACGGGTCAGACCCGCCTCTTCTACATCCACGATGGATCTATTCTGGCCATCACGCAGCCGATCAACGGCGAGCCTGCGGGCACGGCCAACGGGGCCACCATCGGCTTCGCCTGCAACTCACCCGAGCAAGTCAAGGAGCTCCACGCTGCCGCCATCGCCGCGGGTGCTACGGACATTGAAGATCCGCCTGGGCCTCGCGAGGGCAGCATGGGTGTGATGCACCTGTGTTACTTCCTCGACCCCGATGGACACAAGATCTGCGGTATTCACCGCGAGGGATAAGGCGGGCTGTACCAGATGGGCGAGGTGTAGGCGCGTTCCTGCGTGGTCATCGGAACCTCGTCATCCATAGCGACGCCGTAGCGCACCGCCTCATAGGCGGTCCAGCGCGGCGTCGGAATCTCGAGTACGCGAGCGTAGTAAAACGCGGGTACCGACGGATCGAAGTCGGGGTCGCGCCATACGGTGCTCAGCTCGGGAGCGCCAATGCTGTTGGAAAAGGTCGCTGTCGCCACATCCACGGTGTTGCCCACCGCCGGTAGTTGACCTTTGGCATCGGGTTGGCGATCGCCGGCCCAGACCGCGTCGTAGACGCGTTCGTGGGTGTTGCCATCGGTATCCAGCCATCCCTTCACGATTTGAATGCGGTCAAGGTTGCCGGAGTAGGCATCCCGCAAAGCGGCGACAAGAAACGAGGGCGATGCACCCTGGGGCGCCGCTGAGAGTTCCCCGCCCATCGGCACGCCCTTGGCGTAGCCCACATCGGCCTGCAGGCGGGTTCTGGCATCGGCTTCGTTGAACTGCCAGCCGCCAAAAAAGCGCACCGTCATGCGTGAGCCCGTGGTCGCGTAAACCTCTTTACGCATCATGGCGTCAAAGATCGCCTCGCGGGTATTGGATTCTGCCCAGACCGCGGCGAGGCCCGACGACACCATCTCCCAGCCCAGCACCCGATTGGGGCCGAATTCGCCGACTACGTGCTTCCAGCGATCGGCTTCGGGTTCTACACCGGAGTGCTTGCCAAAAAAGTTATCTTCCTGTGCCGTGGCCAATGCGGTGTGACTGTCGGTGGAGCCCAGCAGGCCGAACTTGTAAGGGTTGGTACCCAGCATGGCCTCAAGCTTCAGCCCGTTCTTCAGGGCTTCGCGGGCATACTCGTACTGCAGCATCCAGTCCTGCTTGAGCACGGGGCCCAGGTTCGCCCGGTCCCAGGTTTCGTAATCCGCAAATTCGTCTTCCGTACTCAACAGGGGGTGAGTCTCACCATCACCTTTGATCTGGGTGATTTCGTACAGCGGCTCCCAGCGGGCGCGGGTGGCAGCGTAGCTCCCGGTCAGGGGTTTGCCGGTGGCCGGATTGGTTTCGACCGGAAACATTACTCCGTTGGAAAGGTTGCCGTTGTGGGCCAGGGCCAGCACCTGGCCGCCGGTTTCATCTTCGTAGCGCTGCATCCACTTCCACAGGTCTTCGGGATTGAAGCTGCTTTCGGTGGTGTAGGGCAGCATGCGCTTGGCCTGGGCAGCGCCATCGCGATACAGCACGTTACGGTGCAGATTGTTGCCGCCCTCGGTAGAGGTCCATTCGTAGCCGATGATCGTGGTGAATTTGCCGGGTTCGTTGAAGGATTCGGCGGTATCTACGTATTGATCCCAGATCGTTTGCACAAAGGCGGGGTCCAGCGCAGCGGCGGGCATGGGGATGTTGCCCATACCGGTGAACGCCGTAATGATCTCCATGGTCGCTGCCAGCGCGTCCTTACCGCCCTGGTTCAGGCGCGCATTCCATTTTTTGAGCTGCGGATCGGCCATGAGCGCCTCGTTGCCCGCAATGATTTCGTTCATGGTGCCCATGCCGTCGGAGTGGTCCGATACGACCAGCCAGTCGAGGGGGCGGGACAGTCGGGCGCGCACGCCTCGCGAGGCGGTGATTTCTTCACCGCGCGCGAATCGGAAAGCATCCTCCGGGGTCAAAATCACCCCGAAGGCGCGAGCATCCAGGGAGTTTGCCGTGTGCAGATGAGTGTCACCCCATAGCGGCATCGTCGGGGAAGTCCTGCCCACGTAGGGTGAGAACACTTTGTCATCTTGACCGGCGTGCTTGGCCATTGCCGCCGATTCGCCAGTACTTTCGCTGGGACTTGCCTGCGAGAAGGTGGACCCGCTGAGCATGATGGCCAGTGTCAGGGTGAGAAGGGGTGTCAACGATGATTCTAGCGACGACGAACTTAACAACATGGTGCCTCCGTTTTTTGGTGTTATTGGGGCGTGGCGGTCAATGGTAGTCTGCCGCGATGCTACGATCCAGAAGCTTGAGAAACCGATGTGCTGACAGGGTCAGGCTCACAATGAGAGACAGCTCGGGATTTGCCTGGCCGATGGGGTTATTGGGTATCGCACTGATCGTGCTGCTGGCCTGGTATACGACCGGCAACTCCGGCTGGCGGTACCAGGCGCCCGCGCCACAACCGGTGCGCCTGCTGAGCGTGAGTGATGGCGATAGCGTGCGCCTTAGCGTCGACGGCAGTCCCGCCAAGTTCCGCCTCGCGACGGTAGACGCCCCGGAGCACGACCAACCCTACGGGCATGAATCCAGAAATTGCCTTCGATCCATTCTGGATCAGGGCCAACTCACGGCGGTGATCCACAAAACCGACAAATACGGTCGACTCATAGGGGATCTGTTCGTCGACGGGGCAAGAGTGGACGTGTCGCTGGTCGAGCAGGGCTGTGCCTGGTGGTACAGCCGCTATGCACCCGCCAATGTCTCGTTGATTCGCGCGCACTACGCCGCCATGGAAGCGGGCGTGGGGCTCTGGCAGGACTCCCGCGCGATCGCTCCGGAAGACTGGCGCCGGGGTGTTCGCTAGGCGGCTCGAAGTCGGGAGCGAAATCCGTCGCGAAATCTGGTGAAATGGCAGCTTCCCCAACCCACCCGAACTACGGATTCCCTATGAGAGCTTTATTGATCGCCATACTGTTTCTGTTTCCCCTGGTATCCCTCGCCCAAAGTGAGCGCAGCGTCGACAACGTGCGTCTGCCGCAATGCGAGAAGATTGCCGATCTGAAAAAAGCGCTGTCATCACTGGAGCGCAACAAGGGTTTCACCCACGGAGATGACTACAAGTTTCTGAAGGGCATGGGTAAGAAATGTGGTCGCTACAAGGTGCGCTCGCGCAGCACCTACTCCCTGCACAGCTTCTACTCCACGGGTGACAACATCTTTGTGATCTATGAAGTCACCGGCGGCAAGGGTTACGAGGGTGGCAAGCGCGTCGGTTTTATCGCAAACAGCCTCTATTCAAAGAGCAAATGGAAACTGGCGCGGGGTAAGGACTGCGTGTTGAGCGCATCCGGTGGTGGCTGCCTGCTGCCCAAGCGCTGCCGGTATCTCACAGAAGACAGCTCGGGGTATTTTCAGAAGCTCAAGCTCGATGAATTTGCCGCGCCGCCCTACTGTTACGGCGTGGGCGAAGAATAGCGTTGGGCTATCCCAGGCACGCGTAGACGGCATGATCGAAGGCTGAGCGGAGAAGCGAGTTGGCAAGGCTGTTTGTAGACAACCTGACGGTGATGGACTTCTCGTATCTGGACCAGGAGCGCGGCGTGGTGGGCGAGTCCTGGATCGTCGATATAGAGCTGGTCGGTGAACTGGACGAGCAGGGCATGGTCTTTGACTTCGGCCATGTCAAAAAGCAGATCAAACAGTTCATCGATGCCCAGGCGGACCATTGCCTGCTGGTGCCCGCTGCGGCGCCAGGCTGCAACACGCGCGTTGCTGGGGAGGACTTGTTTGTCGAGTTCCCCTTGCGATCCGGCGCCGTGATTCGTCACCAGTCGCCGAGAGACGCTGTGCTACTACTGGCGGCGGAACACATCGATGCAGCCCAGATCGCCGCGGATCTACAGGTGCAGTTGAAGAGCATTCTGCCGGACAATGTGCAGGAAGTGCTTGTTCAGTTGCGCGCCGAGGTCATCGACGGTGCTTACTATCACTACAGCCATGGGTTGCAGAAACACCAGGGTCAGTGCCAGCGCATTGCCCACGGGCATCGCTCCCGCCTTGAGATCAGCATCGATGGGCAGCGCAGGAATGCCTTGGAAGAACACTGGGCCACCCGCCTTGCCGATAGCTACATCGCCACCGCCGCACATATTGTTGGCGAGTTTGAACACAACGGCATTGAGCATCTCGAGCTTGCCTACACCGCAGCCCAGGGTGATTTTGCGATCAGCCTTCCCCGGGATCAGGTGTTTGTGATGCCGCCGGTCAGTACCGTCGAGAATATTGCCATGCACCTGGCTGAGTGCGTTGCGGCGGATGTCCCCGGCGCCGTTGTCGTCAAAGCGTTTGAAGGGGTGGGCAAAGGCGCCTTTGGGAGCTGTGGGGTAAAGCGTAACGCCTGAAATTTAATAGCTTGGACTTGATCTAACTGACAGTGTCAGATTCTGCCAGGAAGCGGGCATTTACGAGCCAGGGGCTCGCCGACTCATTTCGATCCCAACCGGACACCCGCGGGTAGCCACACACAACTACACTTTGGATTTTTTCAGGGGGCTTCGCTATTTATAAAGAGTACGGCGTATCAACTGGCCACACAGTCTTTTATTTTCATGGTGCGCCTGGCTCGCCCATTGAAGGCTCGATATTTGATGCGGCGGCGAAGACGCATAATTTACGAATAGTGTGCCTCGACCGCTTCGCTCTTGATAGGGAGTCAGATGCGAATTCCTATTTCTCTGCTATCGCCGACGAAATTGAATCGATTAATGAACAAGGACAGATAGATTTGGTCGGATTCTCAATAGGGGCCTATATCGCTTTGATGGTAAGTGCCCAGCTAAGCGGCCGGGTAAGGCAACTCCACCTCGTGTCGGCTGCGGCACCTCTAGCAAGCCTGAAGAACACTGATGATATGGCCGGTGCCCGGGTATTCAACCTTGCCAAGGGACATCCACGGGTGTTTTCAGCATTGACCACTATTCAGGTAATACTGGCTCGCTTCGCACCAGCTACACTGGTACAGATTCTTTTCTCCAACACGAATGGAAAAGATCAGGAGCTGAGCAAGAGCGTTCAATTTTCCACTTACATTGAATCTGTACTGAGAGAGTGTTTTGTAAAAAGACGTAAGGGATACGTCAGAGATATACACCACTACGTCAATTGGCAGAATGGGTTAAACCAATGCTCCGCGCCCAAGACTTATGTATGGCACGGGCTCGATGACAACTGGGCCCCTTTCGAAATGGCTGAGCATCTGGTTGAAGCGCTACCCAGGCAGGCGGAGCTGATTAGCTTTGAGGGCCTGTCACATTATTCGTCCTTGATGCAAGCAGCTGCCCTCATATGTGAACGAATAGCCACTTTTGACGAATCGCAATGAAACTCTGGTTTTGGCCGTCAGCGGTCGTCGCTGGCTGTGACTACAAATGTCTGTTAAGGAGTGAAGCTCAAACTGGTCTGACACCGTCTGTCGGGTCGCGTATTCACTATCACTCCTGGAGTCGCAGCCCCGCACCCGGTTGAGTGACTTATTTGCGATGCGCTGACCGCCGATTCCCCCTATACTCCTCGCCCTTGCCAAACTGTGACTCACAGTTTGGCACCAGTTTTTTTACACCAACCACGCGGCCTTTCGTTGGGGTCGCCACTGACAGAGGTCTGCCCAATGCCCCAAGTCACTCTTCCCGACGGCTCCTCCCGGAGCTTTGCTCAACCCGTTTCTGTACAGGATGTTGCTGCCGATATCGGCGCCGGTCTGGCGAAAGCCACCCTGGCCGGTAAGGTCGATGGCCAGATGGTCGACGCGTCCTTCGTGATCGAGAACGATGCGGAGGTCTCCATCATCACGTCAAAAAGCGACGAAGCCCTTGAACTTATTCGCCACGACGCGGCGCACGTGATGGCCCAGGCGGTGCAGGAACTGTACCCCGGCACCCAGGTCACCATTGGACCTGCGATCGAAGACGGTTTTTACTACGACTTCGCAAGGGATGAGCCTTTCACGCCGGCAGATCTGGAGAAGATCGAAAACCGCATGCGCGAAATCGTGGGCCGCGATCTGCCCATTACCCGTGAAGTCTGGGATCGCGAAGACGCCAAGCGCGCCTTCGCCGATCTGGGCGAGCACTACAAGGTCGAGATCATCAATGACCTGATCGCCGAAGACGAGGACGTCTCGGTGTATCGCCAGGGTGACTGGTTTGACGTGTGCCGGGGTCCCCACCTGCCCAGCACCGGCAAACTGCCCAAGGCCTTCAAGCTCACCAAGCTCGCCGGTTCGTACTGGCGCGGCGATTCGAGCAACGACACGCTGCAGCGTATCTACGGCACCGCCTGGCGCGACAAAAAAGAACTCAAGGACTATCTGCATCGACTGGAAGAGGCTGAGAAGCGCGACCATCGCAAGCTGGGTCGCAAGCTGGACCTGTTCCACTTTACCGACGAAGCACCCGGTTCCGTGTTCTGGCACCCCAAGGGCTGGAAACTCTTCCTGGAGTTGCTGGATTACATGCGCCAGCGCCAGGAAGACGCGGGCTATGTCGAGGTGAACACCCCCGATGTGATGGACCGCAGCCTGTGGGAGACCTCGGGCCACTGGTTCAACTACCGCGAGAACATGTTCTCAACGCAGACCGAGGACGAGCGCATATTTGCCCTCAAACCGATGAACTGTCCCGGCTCCGTGTCCATGTTCGCCCAGGGTCTCAAGAGCTATCGCGATCTTCCCTTGCGCATGGCGGAGTTCGGCAAAGTGCATCGCTACGAGCCCTCGGGCGCGCTGCATGGCCTGATGCGTGTGCGGCACTTTACCCAGGATGACGCGCACATCTACTGCACCGAAGAGCAGATGGAGCAGGAGTGCATCGACGTGGTGGCCCTGGTGCTGGATATCTACAAGGACTTTGGCTTTGATGATGTCGTGATCAAGCTGTCTACGCGTCCCGAGAAGCGTATTGGTAGTGACGAGGTCTGGGACAAACTCGAAGGTGCGTTGAGCAATGCTCTGGAGTCCATGGGGCTGGAGTATGTGCTGTATCCCGGTGAAGGCGCGTTCTATGGGCCCAAGCTGGAGTTCGTGTTGCGCGATGCCATTGGCCGCGACTGGCAATGTGGCACGCTGCAGGTCGATATGAACCTGCCCGAGCGGTTTGATATTTCGTATGTCGACGAGAACGGCAGCCGCGACCGGCGACCGGTGATGCTGCACCGCGCCCTGTTTGGTTCCCTGGAACGCTTTATCGGCATTCTGATCGAACACTACGAAGGCAAGTTCCCCCTCTGGCTGTCGCCGGTGCAGGCGGTGCTGCTGACGATTACCGACAAGCAGGACGACTACGTGAAGGACGTGCAGCAGCGCCTGAAGCGCCGCGGCGTTCGCGTCGAGTCAGACCTGCGCAATGAGAAGGTCGGTTTCAAGATCCGCGAGCACACGCTGCAGGCCGTGCCCTATCTGCTGGTGATTGGCGATCGCGAAATGGCGAATGGCGAAGTTGCCGTGCGCACCCAGGGTGGCGAAGACCTCGGTACCATGAGTGTGGATGCGTTTGCAGAGCACGTGCAGCAGGCCGTTGCCGAATTGCGTTGATCTGCATGAATCACGGCGGTGACGCTTCGGCATCCACCGCCGCCTGTACCGCCCGATAGAACGCCATGCGCTGGGGATCCAGCGCTTCGCGTTCCGTCGCCCGCGGCCAGTTGCTGTTTGAAGCGATCACCAGCTTGCGTGCGGGGTCGATGAAAATACCCTGGCCAAAGATTCCCCGCGCTGCATAGCTGCCGTCGTCATAGGTCCACCACTGGTAACCATAGCCGTGACCGTCAACACCGATCTCCGCCTGGGTCGTGGTGGCCCTGGCAATCCAGCCATCCGGTAAAACAGCGGTGCCATTCACGACGCCGCCACCGAGCATAAACAGGCCGAAGCGGGCGAAATCCCGTGTTGCCGCCTGCACACAGCACCCGCTGATTTCATGTCCTGTGGAACCTAGCAGCCAGGTCGCGTCCTGACCCATGCCGAAGGGCTTCCAGACTTTTTCTGACAGATAGCTCGCCAGGGATTTGCCGGTGGCGGAACTGACCAGCACACCGATGAGGTTGGTTTCTCCGGTCTTGTACACCCACTTGCTGCCGGGTGGTGCCTCACGCGCCAGCGTACGCATATAGCTGACGGTGGCATCGACGCCGGGCTCGGCCTGGTGATTGTTGAAGCGCGCGACGTCGCTGTTGCGATCTTCGTAGTCCTCGTTCCATTGAACGCCCGAAGTCATGGTCAGCAGTTGGTGGATGGACACATCGTCGTACACCGATCCCTGAAGATCGGGGATATAGGCCGATACTTTGTCGTCGACACTGGTGATGTAGCCGTCCCGGATCGCGGCGCCGACCAGGGTCGAGGTAAAGGATTTTGCAACAGAGAAGCTGGTCCAGCGCCCCTCGGGTCCGAATTCCAGACCGTAGCGCTCCAGGCGGATCTCACCATCTTGAAGAATGATCACGGCGGCGCTGCGCTGATCCTGCAGGTAAGCGTCTATATCAAAGGCAATATCCAGCGGTTGGCCCACGGTCAGGGGCAGGGATTGGTCACCGCTCTCGATGACGTTAGCTTTGATCAGTAGCGGAATCCGGTCCATGACCCGAAATCCCGCGTCGCGCTGCGCAATGGACCAGAACAGCACCTCGGTATCGGTGGGAAGGTTGGCAAACAGACGGCGCATATCCCGGTCGGCGCTGAGGTAGATGATCGCCAGCAACGCGACGATGAGAATAAGAAATCGGGTCATCCATTTACGCATGGCTATTCCTTCAAAGTACCAACACCAGCGCCACGGGTAGCATGACGACGGCGGCGAGATTGCCGACGAGCACCAGTGTAGCCACGGTGCTCGGGTCGCGGTGGTAGCGCTCGGCAAACAAAAAATTCATTACGGCCGGGGGTAGAGCGCCGAACACCAGCAGCATAGCGCTGTCCTGGGTGTTGAGCGATAGTGCCTGCGCCAATGCCCAGGCAATCAGCATGCCCAGCGCCGGACGCAGCAGCGCGCTCAGCACAGGCACTGAGATATCGTTGAGCTGCACGTGCTTCATGCGCACACCCAGCGCAAAAAGCAGCAGTGGCACCGCGATGTTGCCCAGCATCTGCAGTGCTTGCACCAGGGGTTCCCAAAGCTCAATGCCCAGCAGCGCTATCGCCAGGCCCAGGCTGATGGCCACCAGCGTGGGATTGCGCCACAGCGTCGCCAGGCGGGCGTCGGGGTCGAGTAACTGAACGCCCAGCGAAAAGTGCAGTACGTTCGAAACGCTGTAAAGCACGATGGCTGCAGGCAGCGCCGCTTCGCCCCAGGTGAGCACCGCGAGCGGAATGCCGATGTTGGCCGAATTGTTGAACATCATCGGCGGCACAAAGGTGCGCCAGGGCAGGCGCACGACGCCGCACAGCAGGCGGGCAATCAACCCGCAGGTCAGCAACAGTATTGCTGCGCCCAGGGCCAGGTTGACGTATGCGGTGGGTTCGAAGTTACGGCCAGCCATGGCCCCCAGAATCAAGGCAGGCACAAACACATCCATGTTCAGGCGGTTCGCGCTGGACATCTCGGGATCGTGTTTGCGTCCGTACCAAAACCCCACCCCCACGATGAGCACTATCGGGGCGAGGATCGAAAGGATGCGCAGTCCAACGTCGATGGCGTCAGGGGTTTCGGGCGTCATGTGGGTGTGTCGTTGTTGCGACGGGAGCCGCGGTTGTTGCGAAGTCTAATCCACTGCGCAGCCCTCGACGACAACTACATTGCTGAAACTGCATTCGTCCCGGATGGCTTTGCAGGCCCGTCATAAAACTATCTTTCGTTATACTCGTTTATCCAACCCTTGAGCGGAGTCCGCCATGAGTCGAATCAGCAAACTGTCACCGGATCAGTGGGACCCGGAGCTGCGTGAGATGTTTGCCGCCGATTCGGCGACGCAGTTGGAACTGGGCACCATGCGCATGTTCGCGCACCGTCCCGGCATCGCCAAGGGAATCATTGCCCTGGGTGCAGGCATCAAAGGGAACTGGACCCTGTCGGCGCGCATGATGGAGTTGGTCCGTCTGCGCGTGGCGTACCACAACCAGTGCCGAAGCTGTCTGGCGATACGCTATCGCGATGCAGTGGAAGAGGGTGTCAGCGAAGACCTCGTGTGCTCGCTACAGGCTCCGCCCGAGGCGTCGGACCTCACCGATGCCGAGAAAATCGCCATAGAGTATGCCGATCGCTTCGCGACGAATCACCTGAGCATCGATGACGACGTGTTGGCGCAGATGCGCAGACACTTCTCGGAGCCGCAACTCATAGAGCTTGGCAGCTGGATCGCTTTCTGCGTGGGCTTCGGGCGCTTTGGCGCGGTGATGGATATGGTCGAGGAACTGCCCGAGGCGTATCAGCAGCGTGGCGATGAAAAAATCACGCCGTGGAGTGGTGAGCCGGTGATCGTCAGGTGATGTGGTAGCGTAACGAGGTGGTAGTGTAGTTGCGAACAAGGATGCGGCATGAAGCTGGTTGTCTGCCTCGATGGCACCTGGAATCGTCCGGACGATGAATACCCCACCAACGTGGTCAAGATCGCCCGGAACCTGGTCAACGACTACACCACGCAAATGGTGTACTACGAT
>JAUIMF010000003.1 GCA_030433415.1 Gammaproteobacteria bacterium
CCCCGGCGCGCTGCCACCCAGCCGTTTCCTGGGTGAGCCCAACGATGGCCCTACGGAGATTGATGCCCTGGGACATCAGCTTACCTTCGAGCATCAGCTCAACAGCAACTGGACTCTCCTGGGAGGAGTTGGGTACCGCGAGTCCGAGTTCGTTGGCAGCTCTTCCGGTGCGGAACTATCCGGTGGCCGACAGCTGCTGGATGATGATGGACAGACGCTCGTACGACAGCCTCGTGACCGCGACTACTCAGCGGAAGATCTGTCGGGGCGGATTGAGCTGAGCGGCACATTTGAAACCGGCTCTCTGACGCACCACATGCTGGTTGGTGCCGATACCTATGACTACGAGCTGGATTCAGATCAGCGTCGCTTCAGGGTTGCGTTTGGTACGGGCGACACGACCTACGCAATTAACGTGTTCGATCCGGTGTATGGCCAAACGCGACCCCAGACGTCGCCGCAAATCGATAGATTGGAGGAGCAGGCGGCCTGGGGCGTCTACCTTCAGGATCAGATTGATCTCTCCGAGAAGTGGCGCGTCGTCCTTGGCGTCCGTTTCGACGATTTCTCCCAGGATATTCTCAATCGCTTGAATGGCAGCAAGAGCTCCCAATCCCAGACACAGACCAGCCCCCGCGCGGGTATTGTCTACGAACCGACGGACCGTGTGAGTCTGTATGCCAGCTACTCGGAAGGCTTTCGACCGAACAGCGGTGCGGACGCCAACGATGTCGCCTTTGAGCCGGAAGAGAGCAAGTCCTTCGAGACCGGTATCAAGTACGTGAACGATCGACTGAGCGCCACCGTCGCGTTGTTCTCCATGGAAAAGTCGAACATTCTTACGGCCGATCCGATCAACCAAGGCTTCTCGGCAGCTCTTGGCGAGGCCGAGAGTGAGGGCATCGAGATCGACATCACGGGACAGATCACCGACACACTTCGCGTAGTCTTCAACTATGCGTACGTTGATGCGGCAACGTCCAATGAAGTCGTGAACGCCGATTGGGGAGTTGTCGTTCCCTCTGGAAGCCCATTGATCAATATTCCTGAAAACAGCGGGAACCTCATCCTGATCAAGGACCTCAATATCGGAGGTTCGCCGGCAACACTTGGCTTTAGCGTCAATTACGTGGATGACCGTCTCGGGGAGACGATTGACCCCGATTACGTGCTGCCATCCTATACGCTCGTCAACCTCTTCGGAGCCTACGATCTCAGTGACAAGCTGAAACTGACGGTGAACCTCGACAACATAACTGACGAGGAATATTTCGTGAGCTCCTATCACAAGTGGTGGACGATGCCAGGGGCGCCCTTCAGCTGGACACTCGGAGTACAATATACGTTTTAGCGCCAGACGTATCCCTTACCCGTTCCACGACTCACCGGCAGGGCAACTCCTGCCGGTGTTTTTTCACCCGGGCAGCAAAGTCGTGTGTCTGTTTCGTGGGTCACCCCGAGCAGCACCGCCATGCAGCGCGGACATTGACTGCGCGACACCAGCACGTATGCTAGCCGGCTTGATGAATCGCAGTCACGGCTGTGCCATGGGTCTCTCTGGGTAGCCGTATCCGCATGAGGCTGGGGAAAGAGATGTCTGAATTCAAGCTGGACCGTATCGACCTCAAGATACTGGCTGAGCTGCAGCGCAACGGTCGCATCACCAACACGGGTCTTTCGGAGGCGGTCGCTTTGTCCCCCAGTCCCTGCCTGGCTCGGGTCAAGCGCCTCGAAAAAAACGGCTATATCGTCAGTTACAACGCGCACATTGCACTCGAGAAACTGGGTGAAACCTCCATCGTTTTCACGGAGGTTACCCTGCAAGACCATCACCGAGAAGACTTTCAGAAGTTCGAGAAGCGCATCAGCGAAGTTGACGAGGTGATCGAATGTCACCTGATCAGCGGAGGATACGACTATTTGCTCAAATTCGTTACCCGCGGAGTCGTTCACTATCAGGAACTGATCGAAGAGATTCTTGAAAAGGATTTCGGCATTACCAAGTACTTCAGTTACGTCGTGCTGAAATCCCCCATTGTGAAACTTCACTATCCGCTGACCACGCTTTTCAAAGCGGATCGCTGAGCAGGTCGCTGCCATCGTCGTTCTCTACAAATCGGAGTTGGAGCGGGGGCGTCATTGGCAGCAGCGCTTTGCCGTCGAAGAGCCGGAGATTGCTTTCAGGGTTTGGCCGGAAGAGGGCGACCCGTTGGAGGTGGAATACCTGGTTGCATGGCAGCCTCCGGAGGACCCCTTCCAGCGCTACCCCAATCTGCGCGTGGTCTTTTCAATTGGTGCGGGCGTCGATCAGTTCGACCTGGCGTCGTTCCCGGGGCACGTGCGCCTGGTGCGTATGCTCGATCCTGGCATCCTCCAGGGGATGCGGGAGTACGCGACCCTGGCGGTGCTCGCCCTGCATCGGGACCTGCCGCACTACATGGCCGCGCAGCGTGAGGCTCGCTGGCAGGCACTACCCTCGTTGCCGGCGCAGCGGCGTCGAGTCGGTATCATGGGCCTTGGAAACCTTGGCGCGGCGGTTGCGGAAACGCTGGGCAACCTTGGCTTTATGGTGTCCGGTTGGAGTCGCTCCCGTCGCGAGATCAGGGCAGTCGAATGTTTTGCGGGTGACGAGGAACTTGGCGCATTCCTTGCCAACACCGACATCCTCGTCTGTCTGTTGCCACTCACAGAGGCTACCCGCGGAATCCTCTGCCGGGACGTCTTCAGCCAGCTGTCACGGGGTGCCCGGCTGCTAAACATCGGTCGTGGGGCTCACCTGAATGAAACGGACCTGCTGGCAGCGCTGGATGATGGGCAGCTGTCCGCGGCGATGCTGGATGTGCTCGAGAAGGAGCCGCCGTCGGATGATCATCCTTTCTGGCGGCATCCGCGTATCCTGTTGACTCCCCATGTAGCTGCCGCTACGCAGGTGGACACGGGTTGCGATGTGCTGCTTGATAACCTCCGCAGATATCGGGCGGGTCTGCCGATGTATGGCGAAGTTAACGTAAGCGCGGGGTATTAACGCTACTCCAGATTACCCTGGCAGAGGTACTTGAGCTGGAGATAGTCGTCAAGACCGTAGTGTGAGCCCTCACGACCGTAGCCTGACTCCTTGATACCCCCAAAGGGTGCAATCTCACTGGCAACGACACCCTCGTTGATACCGATCACACCGGCCTCCAGCTGCCTGGATACACGCCAGATGCGCGCAGGATCCTGCGAGTAGAAGTAGGCCGCGAGCCCATACGCTGTATCGTTGGCTTGCGAGATAACCTGTTGCTCATCGCTGAAGCGGAACAGGGGTACGAGGGGACCGAAGGTCTCTTCGCAGTGCAGGGTCATGCTGGCGCTGGCATCCCCCAGGATCGTCGGCGCGTAGTAGAAGGGGCCGTCAGCTATTTCGTTGCGAACGCGGTGTCCGCCAGTGATCAGTGTGGCACCCTGATCAAGCGCGTCGCACACGTGCCGCTCGATTTTCTCGATGGCGCGGCCATTGATCATGGGGCCGATCTGCGAGTCCTTATGTTCAGCGGGCCCGATTCGCAGGGCTTCTACGGCGGCTTTTAATTGGGTAACGAATTGCGAGTATATGCCATCGTGGACGTAAACCCGGTTCGGGCTTACGCAGGTCTGTCCGCTGTTTCTGAATTTACCACGCATGAGACCGTCCACAGCCGCATCGACATCCGCATCTTCAAAGACGATAAATGGCGCATTGCCGCCCAGCTCCAGGGAGAGCCGCTTTAGCGTATCGGCAGAAGCGCGCGCGAGGTACTTTCCTACCGGCGTCGAGCCAGTGAAGGTGAGTTTGCGCACTCGCGAGTCCTCAAGCCAACTGCCGACGGTGGCCGGGGTGTTGCCCCTCGAGGCTGTCACCATGTTGATGGTTCCCGGCGGGAGTCCAGCTTCCTCGGCAAGCGCTGCCAGTGCCAGCGCGGTCAGCGGTGTATCCTCCGCCGGCTTCGCTACCACGGTGCAGCCGGCGGCTAGCGCCGGAGCAATTTTGCGCGCAATCATGGCCAGCGGAAAATTCCACGGTGTTACCGCGGCCACTACCCCGACAGGTTCACGCAGTACCAGCTGCATATGACCTGGCATGCCAGGCACCAGCGCGTCGCCGTGGCTGCGCGTCGCCTGTTCGGCGAACCATTCAACGTACGCCGCACCGTAGCGGGCTTCTCCCATCGCCTCCGCAAGCGACTTGCCCTGCTCCCTGGACATCAGGCGCGCCAGGTCTTCGCTATTGTCCAGAATCAGACGGTGCCAGCGCTTCAGCAGATTCGCCCGTTCGCGCGCACTGACATTGCGCCAGCTCTCGAAAGCTCTGGAAGCCGCATTCGTTGCCGCCTGCGCATCCTCCGGATCGCTGTCGGGAACGCGACTGAATACCGTATCGGTGGATGGGTCACTCACGTCGTGCCAGCGGCCACTGGCAGCGTCGCACCAGATGCCGCCAATATAGTTTTGCGTGCGTAGCAGGTCCGACCGCGAAAGCGTCAGCATGGACGGCTCCTGTATATCCTGTATGACTGCGCTCATGGTGCGACCGTCTCCTGCGTTGCCTCGCGGATGAGTTTGGCAATCGCGTTTCCGACATCCTCAGTGGTTGCTGCTCCGCCGAGGTCGGGCGTGTGTGGACCAGCGGCCAGCGCCTGCTCTATGGCGCGCATGATCGCATCGTGCGCTTCGCCGCAGGGGCCATTTCCGTGACCAAGAAAGTCGAGCATCATCGCGCAGGACCAGATCATCGCGACCGGGTTGGCGATGCCCTGCCCGAAAATATCCGGCGCCGAACCATGCACGGGCTCGAAGAGCGATGGAAACTTGCGTTCCGGATTCAGGTTTGCAGAAGGGGCCAGACCAATGGTGCCGGTGCAGGCAGGTCCGAGGTCCGAAAGGATGTCGCCGAACAGGTTTGACGCCACGACCACATCGAAACGATCTGGCTGCAGAACGAAGCGTGCACAGAGAATGTCGATGTGCTGCTTGTCCCAGGTGATATCGGGATACGCAGAGGCGATGTCCGCCGCACGTTCGTCCCACCAGGGCATGCTGATCGCCATGCCATTGCTCTTTGTCGCTACGGTCACATGGCGACGCGCCCGACTCTGGGCCAGTTCGAACGCAAACCGCATGACCCGCTCAGTGCCGTAGCGGGTGAACACCGATTGCTGCATGACGACTTCGCGCTCGGTGCCTTCGTAGAGGATGCCGCCGATGGCGGAATATTCACCCTCAGTGTTTTCGCGCACAACCATGAAGTCGATATCGTTGCCCGCGGCGAGGGGGCCGGGAACACCCGCGAAGGTACGGGTTGGACGCAGGTTCACGTATTGGTCATATTCGCGACGAAAGCGCAATATCGAACCCCACAGGGAGATATGGTCCGGTACGCTTTCCGGCCAGCCGACCGCGCCGAACAACACTGCGTCAACGCCTTCCAGCTGTGCCTGCCAATCGTCCGGCATCATCTTCCCGTGGGCGGCGTAGTAATCGCAGCTCGCCCACGCGATGTGGCGGTAATGCAGTTCGATACCAAACCGCTCCGCTGCGGCATTGAGTACCTTCAACCCCTCAGGCATCACTTCGTGGCCGATTCCGTCTCCGGGAATGACCGCCACGGTAAAACTCGATCCGCTCATGGCTACGCGACAGCCTTCATCACGTCGGGCTGCTCCAGCAGTGCATCCAGAGAGCGCCACAGCCGCGAGAAGAGAATGTCGAATTCCTCTTCGGTGAAGCACAGAGCGGGGGCGAAACCAAGGATACTGTCGCCAAAGGTGCGAAACACGATGCCGTTTTCCCATGCGATCGCTGCCAGGCGCTCATGCAGCTTGACGGATGGATCGATGCGCTCTCGGGTTTGCTTGTCCGCAACCAACTCCAGCGCTCCCAGCAGGCCTCGGGATCGCGCGTCACCTACGAGGGGATGTTCCAGCATACGCTGCAGGTGCGCAGTGAAACTTGGGGTCACGGACTGGCCGTGCGATAGCAGGCCGCCCTCGTGATAGAGACGCAAGCACTCCAGCGCCACCGCCGCACTGACCGGGTGCGCAGAGTAGGTCTGTCCGTGACCTACGATAAATTCGCTCGCGTTGCCATCGGCGATTCCCGCGTAAACGGCGTCGGACATCAGGACCGCACCCATTGGTGCGTACCCCGAAGTCAGACCCTTTGCGAGGGTCATGAGGTCCGGTTCTACCCCTTCCTCCTCGCAGGCAAACAGTGGGCCGGTTCGGCCGAAGCCGGTGATGACCTCGTCCACGACGAACAAGATGTCCAGGTCGCGACAGGTATCCTGCATGGCCTTGAGCCAACCGACGGGCGGAACCAGCACTCCGCCCGATCCAAGTATCGGTTCGCAGAAGAAGGCGGCAACACGCGATGGACCCAGCTCCTCTACGCGGGCGCGAAGGTGGCTGACGGATTCGGCGATCAGCGCTTCCGGATCGTCCCCCAGCGGATTGCGGTAGGCGTAGGGGCAGGGGATATGATGCTGGTTCGGGCGTGGCAGGTCGAAGTTCTGGTGGAAGACCGGTAGTCCAGTGAGTCCCGCACCGGTACCGCTGGAGCCGTGGTAACCGCGCTCAAGAGCAATGAACTCCTTGCGTTCCGGCTGACCGATCGAATTGTAGTAATGGGTAATGTAGCGAATGGCGGCATCTACCGCATCTGATCCACCGAGGGTGAAATAGACATGCTGCAGCGAGTTCGGCGACAGTTCGACGAGGCGTCGGGCCAGTTCTATGGCGGGTTCACTTGCGAAGCTGAAATAGCCGGTGGCGTACGGCAACCTGCTCATCTGCGCTGCGGCAGCATCGACAACGCTCTGCTGCCCGTAACCGACATTGACACACCACAGTCCCGCAAAGGCGTCGAGTACTTCGTTGCCGTGGATGTCCCGCAACCAGGAACCGTTGCCTGATTCAAGGATCGTCGCTCCGCGTCGTTCGTGGGCACGAAAGTTTGTGACGGGGTGAATCAAGTGCTGCCTGTCCCAGGCTGTGAGCTTATCAAATGACATGACTTCCATCCGCTTCAATGATCGGTAACTCTTCAGGCTCTCCTGACCCTGTCGTTCAGACCTGCGCTTCTGCGAAAGAACGCGTGCAGCCATCTTCCCTGTAGATCAGGCACTTTTAATAACTGCATGGTAGCCATATAAGGCTTGCGCGAACTGTTGTAGTGGGTCCTGTGGAGACGGCTTTGTGTCGTTTTTCAAGGCATCTTGGCATTTTATGCCGTCGTGCTTTCATGCGCGGCTACCCGGGGCGTGAGCCGCCCGTTGCCCCCGGCACACTATGCTGATCGCACGGAGCAAAACGAACAATTTTTCGGTGTGGTGCGGGCTAATCGGCGAGCATCTTCCAGAGTGTGCGTGTTCTAATGTCAGGCTTACAAACCATACTCAGTTTTCGCTACGCCTTTTGCCACGACTTGTTCGACGACGACTTTAGCAAAGACACTAGCAACGACTTTAGCAAAGACATTAGCAACGATTTTAGCTACGACAACCGCGGGAAGCCCTATCATGAGCACGTTTAAACCCAAGTACATTACCTTCGACTGCTACGGAACACTCACGCGTTTTCGTATGAAGGACATGGCCGAAAAAATGTTCGCCGACCGCATCACTTCGGAACAGATGCCGCACTTTATCGCCGATTTTGCGGCCTACCGCCTGGATGAAGTCCTTGGTGCCTGGAAGCCGTACGAGGTGGTGCTGCGTGATGCGGTGCGTCGTACCTGCAAGAAATGGAAAGTCGAATTCAATATCGAGGAAGCCAAACGCTTCTTTGACGCCGTGCCCACCTGGGGGCCTCACCCGGATGTGCCTGAACCCCTGGCCAGGGTGGCCAAGGAGTTTCCGCTGGTCATTCTCTCCAACGCCGACGACCGGCAGATTCACCAGAATGTCGAAAAGCTGGGCGCTCCCTTCGCCCACGTGTTTACGGCTCAGCAGGCCCAGGCCTACAAGCCCCGACTCCAGGCCTTCGAGTACATGGTCGATAGCCTCAACTGTAACCCGGAGGACCTGCTGCACGTGTCCTCCAGCTTGCGCTATGACCTCATGTCAGCGGCAGATATGGGAATCAAGCACACCGTGTTCGTCGACCGCGGCCACGGCCCGTCAAGCCCCTACTACGATTACCACGTTATCAAGGACATCGGCGGTCTGCCCGGCGTGGTGGGTCTCTAGGCGAACGGTGTCGACTGCATGAAGCCAACGTCATACTGGCTCGATTCCGCCCCGGACTTCAGTGCTCCCGCCGAGGGTGTACCCCATGGAAGCACGGACGTCGCGGTGATCGGCGGTGGTTTCAGCGGCCTTGCAGCGGCGTTGTCTCTGGCTCGCGCCGGCGCCTCCGTATCGCTGCTCGAAGCCGGGCCCGTGCTTGGCGAGGCGTCGGGGCGCAACGGCGGTCAGTGCAACAACGGCACGCTGCAGGACTTCGCCGGCCTCTGCACGAAGCTCGGAGTCGATCAGGCGAGCGAGTATTACCGTGCCTATAACCGGGCGGTGGATATCGTCGAGTCTCTTGCGGAGTCGGAGCGTATCGAATGCGACTTTCACCGCAGTGGCAAGCTTAAAATCGCGGCGAAACCCGCACATTACGAGAAACTCGCACGTACCTGTGATGCCCTGCACGCTGCGGGGGTCGATCCGCAGACAAGATTGTTGGACAAGGCTGCACTGGCAGCAGAAATCAACTCCGACGCCTACCACGGCGGCTTCCTGCAGCCCCTCAGTGCGCAGCTTCACGTAGGTAAATTCGGTATCGGGCTGGCGGAACGCGCGGCACAGGCCGGCGCCCGAATCTACCCGGACTCACCGGTGATCCGTCTCGAACGCGATGGGTCGGCGCGGTGGCGGGTTGTCACGCCCCGGGGGGACGTGACTGCGTCTCAGGTGCTATTGGCCAATGGTGGCAGCGGCCCGGGTCCTTTTAGCTGGTTCCGCCGACGCATTGTACCGGTGGGAAGCTTTATCGTAGTCACCGAACCGCTGGGCGAGGCGCGTCTCGACAGCCTGCTGCCGGGGCGGCGTTCCTATGTCAATACCTTGAATATCGGCAATTATTTTCGGCGTACACCCGATCACCGTCTGCTGTTCGGTGGCCGGGCGCGCTTTGCGGTGTCCAATCCCCGCTCCGATGCCAAGAGCGGCACCGTGCTGCAGAGTGCCCTCGCCAGAACATTTCCTACACTTGCGCAGGCGCGCATAGACTACTGCTGGGGCGGCACCGTTGATCTCACCGCCGATCGGCTTCCCCGGGCGGGAGAGCGTGATGGTCTGTACTACTGCATGGGTTTCAGCGGCCATGGAGTACAGATGGCGGTCATGATGGGGCAGGTGATGGCGACCATGATCCAGGGTAAGAGTGTCGCGAATCCCTGGGCAGAACTGTCCTGGCCGGCGGTGCCTGGCCATTTTGGGAAGCCGTGGTTCCTTCCGATGGTTGGTGTGTACTACCGCATGCTGGACTATCTGCAATGATGTCTGGCCCAGCCGACACCCGGGTGCATTGACCTCATGAACCAAGACGGCAGTCAGTGCTCCCGCCGACAGCTGCTGCGCGGCATGGCCGAATTCGGACTGGCTACGGGGATGGGTAGTACGCTACTGGCACCGCTGCGTCTGGCTGCTGAACAGCCGGTGGCTGAATCACCGCGCTACGGTGGGCGCATTCGGGTGGCTTCGATCGCCTCGTCGACGGCGGACACGATGGATCCCGCGGCCGGCAGCCTGTCTACAGACTACGCGCGGCACTATATGTTTTACAACGGGCTGACGCGTTACGACAGCAATCTGAAAGGGCAGCTATCGCTGGCCGAAGCAATCGAGACGTCGGACCAGCGTATCTGGCAGGTCACCCTGCGACAGGGCATACAGTTCCACGACGGCAAACCACTGGCGCCCGCCGACGTTGTGTATTCCCTCATGCGCCACCTGGATCCGGCCACGGGTTCGCGGGTGAAGCCGATTGCAGACCAGTTCGAACGCGTTGAGGTCGTCGGTCCCCGCCAGGTACGAATTCAACTGACACAACCAAATGCCGACTTGCCCGAAATTCTCGCCGATTCGCATTTCCTGATCGTTCAGGATGGCACCACTGACTTCCGTAACGCTTCCGGCACCGGTCCTTACAAGCTGGCGGAGTTTCGTCCCGGTGTGCGCACCATCGGCAGGCGCAACGAAAACTACTGGATACCCGGCAAGCCCTACCTGGACGAAATCGAACTGGTGGGTATCCCCGACGAAACCGCGCGGGTAAACGCACTCCTGTCCGGCGATGTGCAGCTCGTCAATGCCATCGACCCCCGTTCCACCCGGCGACTGGAACAGTCTCCCGGTGCCCGGATCATGGAAACACCGTCAAGTCTCTATACCAGTCTCGTTATCCGCCAGGATATTCCGCCGACGAGCAGCAATGACCTGACGCTGGCGCTCAAGTACCTGCTGGACCGTCCCACCATCAAGCGAGCGTTGTACCGCGGTTTTGCCACTATTGCCAATGACCATCCCGTGCACCCAAAGCACCCGTTTTATGCTGCCGATCTGCCGCAGCGTCAGCATGATCCGGAGCGGGCTGTGTATCACCTGAAGAAGGGGGGGCTCGAGGGTTTACGTCTGCCGGCTTACGCATCCCCCGCGGCAAACGGTTCGGTGGATATGGCGTCCCTGTTGCAGTTGTCGGCGATTCCCGCCGGGCTCAAGCTAGGCGTGAACCGGGTGCCGTCGGACGGCTACTGGTCGAATCACTGGGGCAAGCACCCGCTATCCTTTGGCAACGTCAATCCGCGACCCACGCTGGATATGCTGTTCAGCCTGTTCTTTAAGTCGGATGCAGCCTGGAATACCAGCCGCTGGAACAGTCCGAAATTTGATCAATTGCTGGTGGCGGCGCGCTCCGAGGGTGATCCTGCAAGGCGTCGGCAGATGTATGTAGACATGCAGGAACTGGTCAGCAACTCCTGCGGTATCGGGATCCCCGTGTTCCTGAGCCTCATCGATGGGTACGACGTCCGTCTGCGCGGCCTGACCCCGATACCCATCGGTGGACTGATGGGTTATTCCTTCGCCGAGCACGTGTGGTGGGCAGCGTGAGCAGAGTTGTCGTGCCTTGCGGTATGAGCGGGCGGCCGTTCACGTCATGACGACCATCGTTGAACTGCTCCTCAGACGTCTGGGCGCGTCTTTGGCAACGCTGCTATTGGTGTCTGCGGTCGTTTTCCTGATCACCAACCTGCTACCTGGCGACCCGGTACAGGAAATGCTCGGCCAGGCGGCGACGCCGGAGGTCGTGGAGGCCCTGCGGGCCAAGCTCGGGCTTAACGAACCTGCGTACCTGCGCTATCTGCACTGGTTGGGTTCCATGCTGAGCGGCAGCCCCGGTGTTTCCATTGCCAACAACATGCCGGTGGCGGAGCTGGTAGCCGATCGGCTGCCGAGGTCGCTCACGCTGGCGGGTATCACGACGGTGGTCGCCGTACCGCTGGCGCTGCTGGTTGGCATCGTAGCGGCCATGCATCACGGTACCCGCACTGACAGTATCATCAGCGGCTTGGTGATGTTCGTGGTTGCTGTGCCCGAGTTCCTGGTTGCTACGGTGGCGGTGCTGATTTTTGCCGTGAAATTGCGATGGTTGTCGGCGGTGTCCTATGCGCCTCCGGACCCTACGCTGGCCGAGTTCCTGGAGACCTACGCGTTGCCGGTGCTGACGTTGAGCCTTGTGCTGGTGGGGCAGATGGCGCGTATGACTCGCGCCGCGCTCATCGAGCAGTTGCAACAACCCTACATCGAGATGGCTGTGCTCAAGGGTGCGAGTCCGGCGCGGGTGGTCCTCAGACACGCGCTTCCCAACGCCGTGGGACCTATCGCCAACGCGGTAGCCCTGAGCTTGTCTTATCTCATGGGCGGGGTGGTCATCATCGAGGTGATCTTCAACTACCCCGGTATCGCCAGCCTGATGGTGGACTCGGTGACCAACCGGGATTTCCCCTTGCTGCAGGTGTGCGCCATGCTGTTCTGTGCAGGTTATCTGATCCTGGTGCTGCTGGCAGATGTCGCCGCTATCCTGTCCAATCCGCGGCTGCGCAAGTGAGATGTTCGTGAAACAGCTGTATCGCCGTCTGGGCTTGTCCGGGTGCCTCGGTCTTGCGCTCGCCGTACTATGGATTCTGCTGAGCCTTCTGGGTCCGGTACTGGCACCGCACGGTCCTGGTGAAATCGTCGACTACGAGGTTTTTCTACCCATGAGCGCCGAGCATCCGCTGGGCACGGATTATCTGGGTCGTAGCGTCCTGAGTCGGATCATGGATGGCGCCCGCTTTACGGTGGGTATCGCACTCGCCGCCGCATCCCTGGCAGCGTTGCTCGGTACTGGGCTGGGTCTCTTCTCTGCGGTTAGTAGCAAGGCCGTTGACGAGAGTGTCAGTCGCCTCATGGACGCGCTGCTGTCCATTCCGAACAAGATATTTGCACTGGTAATGATCGCTGCCTTCGGATCCTCGATTCCCTTGCTGTTGCTGATCACGGGTGTCACCTACACCCCGGGGGTTTACCGCATCGCCAGGGCCCTGGCTGTAAATATCAATCAGGTGGATTACATTCAGGTCGCACGCGCCCGGGGAGAGGGGCGCCTGTACCTCGCCGTGTCCGAGGTGCTCCCAAATATGGTCCACCCGATGCTCACGGACTTCGGCTTGCGCTTTGTTTACATCGTGCTGTTGCTCAGCAGTCTGAGTTTCCTGGGCCTGGGTGTGCAGCCACCCAACGCGGATCTCGGGTCCCTGGTGCGTGAGAACATGTCCGGATTGTGGGAAGCCGCCCCGGCCATCATCGCGCCTGCGGCGGCCATCGCCAGCCTGACCATTGGGGTCAACCTGTTCATCGACAGCCTGCGTGGCCGACGATGAGAGCGGGAACTGCGCGACATGGTTGATCAACTACAGGTAGACGGGCTCCGGATTGTTGCCAGCACCGGGGACGGCGGCCGGAAGACGATTGTAAGTGACGTCAGTTTCTCCATACCGCGTGGGGAAGTGCTTGCTCTGATTGGCGAGTCCGGCTCGGGCAAGACGACCATTGCACTGTCGCTGCTACGCTACGTGCGCAGAGGCTGCCACATAGCGTCAGGATCTATCCGTCTGGGTGACAGCGACGTGATGGCGATGAGCGAGCGCGAGTTGCGGTCCCTGCGCGGACGCCGCGTATCCTACGTTGCCCAGAGTGCGGCCTCCGCCTTCAATCCATCCATGAGGATCATGGGGCAGATACTCGAAACCACGCGCATCCATAAGACATTGCCGCGCAAAGAGGCGGAATCCAGAGCCGTGGAACTGTTCCGTGCCCTGGCGTTACCGGAGCCGGAATCCATCGGTTCCCGGTACCCGCACCAGGTGTCCGGCGGGCAATTGCAACGCCTGATGGCCGCCATGGCCCTGATCACCGAGCCGGAACTGGTTATCTTTGACGAGCCCACCACTGCACTGGATGTCACTACGCAGATAGACGTGCTGCGTGCTTTCAAGCGGGTGGTGCGTGAGCGCGGAATCACCGCAGTCTATGTCTCCCACGACCTGGCGGTCGTCGCGCAAATGGCAGATCGGGTGGTGGTGTTGAACGCCGGAGAAATTCGCGAAAGCGGACCCACGGCGCAACTGCTTCAGAACCCGCAGGACCACTACACCCGCGAACTGATGGCGGCTGCTCGGCCAGCACTGGGCTGCGCAGGGGAGGGCGTCGCAAGTGAGTCACCGGTATTGTCGGTGAAGGATTTGACCGCAGGTTACGGCCAGCCGGGCAAGGATGGCAGACCCAAGGTCACGATTCTTGAGGCGATCAACTTTAGCATTCCGCGCGGTACCACGCTGGGGGTAATCGGCGAGTCTGGATCGGGCAAGTCGACGCTGGCGCGGGCGGTGGCCGGGCTGGTGCCGCTCGCTGATGGCACCATGACACTCAGCGAAGCGCCCTTGCCCGGCGAGATGGCGCAGCGCAACCGGGAGCAGCTGCGCAAGGTGCAGATCGTCTTCCAGAACGCCGATACGGCACTTAATCCGGCGCATACGGTAGCACGCATTCTGGCCAGGCCGCTGGCCTTTTACCATCAGATGGATGGCCCGCAACGGGATCGTCGTGTCCGTGAACTGCTGGATCTCGTGCATCTGCCGGCAGCGATCCTTGACCAGCCTTGCGTGCGCCTGTCCGGAGGCCAGAAGCAACGGGTCAACCTTGCGCGGGCGCTTGCCGCCGAGCCTGATCTGATTCTCTGCGATGAGGTGACCTCGGCGCTCGATACGGTTGTTGCGGCCGCCATCCTGGACCTGCTGATGGAACTCCAGCGGGAGCTCAAAGTGTCGTATATGTTCATCAGTCATGACATCTCGACGGTGCGTGCCATCTGTGACGATGTGCTTGTGCTCTATGCGGGACGCATCGTGGAGTTCGGTAGCCGCGAGACCTTCTCCGCTGCGCCGTTCCATCCCTACACGGACCTGCTGATCCGTTCGGTGCCGGAGCTGGCGCAGGGGTGGCTGGAACGCTCTGGCCATCCCCCATCGAAGGGATCAGGGGGAGAGATAGCTCCGGGCCTGTGCCCCTTCCTGGACCGTTGCCCGGTGATCATTCCCGGCCAGTGTGATCGCGTGCCGCCTCCGTGGCACCACCTTGCCGCCGGCAACAGCGTGCTGTGTCACCATACCCAGGATGCGCTGGCCGGGGAGCGCGCAATGGACGAAGGCGCTCGAAGCCCTCGTGGCTGACGACGCGGCGGGCTACTCCGAAAAATCGATCAGCACACTTTTCTGGCGTAAGCTGGCCTCCACCGCCTGCCGTCCCAGATCCTTGCCGATACCGGAGCTGTGGTAGCCGCCGGTCGGGATGATGTAATCGTGCGTACGCCCGTAGCGATTGACCCATACGGTGCCCGCCTGAATGCGGCGCACGGCACGCAGTGCGCGGTTTACATTCCCGGTATGGACGCCGGCGGCGAGCCCATACTGTTCGTGCCCGGCCAGTGCAAAACCCTCATCTTCGTCATCGAAGGACTGCACGGTTAGCACAGGCCCGAAAACTTCCTCGCGAACGGCTTCCATCGTCGACGATACATCGGTGAGGATCGTCGGAGCATAGAACGCACCGTCCCCCCTGACATCGAGACGCTGAGCCCCGATGAGGGCCGTGGCACCGTCGTCGAGCGTTCGCGTGACCCTGTCATGGATGCGCTGCAGCTGGGTGGCAGAAATTATGGGGGCAAACCCCGTATCGCTTGTCCAGGTGGCACCGGGACGTTCGGCGCTGGCAAGTGCGATCACTTTCTCCAGCAGCTCCTCCTCGATGGAACGCTCAACCAACAGACGCGAGCCGGCAATGCACACTTGTCCGGCGTTGTAGAGGATTGACCGTGCCACGGTGGCGGCGACGCGGTCCAGGTCCGGAACATCCGCGAAAACTACCTGGGGACTCTTGCCGCCGAGTTCGAGAGTGACGGGCTTGATGCCGCTCTCTGCACTGGCCTTCATGATCTCGGTGCCGGTCCGGGTGGAGCCGGTGAAGGAAATCTTGCCGACGCTCGGGTGCCGGCACAGGGCGTCACCGGTCACGGTCCCATTGCCCTGAACCACGTTCAGGATTCCGACGGGGAAGCCCGCCTCAACGGCCAGCTGAGCAAGGCGGATGGCGCTGAATGGAGTCAGCTCCGATGGCTTCAGGACAACGGCATTACCCGCTGCCAGCGGTGCAGCGATCTTGGTGATCGACTGCGTAATCGGAAAGTTCCACGGTGCAATGGCTGCGACTACCCCGTAGGGTTCCGTGACGACCATGCCGAGGTGATCGGTACGCGTGGCCGCGACGTCGCCTCCGAGTTTGTCGGCCCACTCTGCGAAGAATCGGATGCAATCCACGGAGTAGGGGATATCGATATCCAAAACCCCCTGTATGTGTCGCGTTGAGCCGAGCGCCTCCAGCCGTGCCAATGTGTCCTTGTCGCGGTCGATGAACTCCGCCCAGCGACGCAGCAGCGCCGCGCGGGCGCGGGGTGACTCGGTGGCCCATCCTGAGCACTGGAAGGCGGTGCGGGCGCTCGCGACGGCACGATCGACGGTGGTGGGGCCAGCGACGGGCAAGTCCGTGTACCACGCGCCGTCGGAGGGTCGATGCACCGGCAACCACTCGGTGCCTTCGCTGACGATTACGCCGTCGATGAAATGTCCCTGTGGCACATCGAGGTCATTGGGATTGAACGCAGGCATTACTGCTTCCTCGCTATCTGAAACAATGCGGTGCGGGCGGCACCGGAAGAATAAATTTGTGCCAGCTTCGTCACTCGGTCGTGGCGAAACGACGGATATGAAAGCTATCGATGGGCGTTGAGGTTCTCCCGGTGGCTATCAGCTCCGCCATGACGTCACCCACGCCCGGGCCGATCTGGAAGCCGGCGCCGCTGAACCCGAAGGCGTAGAATACGCCGGATACCTTGGCGCTTTCTCCCATGATCGGCAGGTTGTCCGGCAGGTAGCCCTCTATGCCGCTCCAGGTGCGGATGATATGCGCCTTCGCCATCGCCGGTAGCACGCGTGCCATCAGTGGTAACTGATGGAGCGTGTACTCTGGCGCCGGATAGGCACGGATAGCTTCGAGGTCCACGTCGTTGCGATAGCCTCCGCCGAAGACGATGTTGCCTCGGGATACCTGGCGCAGGTAAACCGTTTGCCCGGGTAGGTCGCTCTTGACGCCGATCGAGGGTTCGACGCGGTAGGGCAGTGGTTCGGTCACCCCCATTTGCGGTCCGCGCGCCACCAGCGGTACCGGCTCGCCGAGGCGAGCCGCCATGGCACCTGCCCAAGCGCCGCTGGTGATGAGAATCGCCGCGCCACGGTAGGTCGTGCTGGAGTTGTTGTGCGGGCCAGCGCGCCGGGTGGTGTTAACCTCGAAGCCATCCCCCTGGCGCTCGATAGCCAGGACTTCGGTGTTTTCGATGACCGCTGCGCCTTCGCGGACCGCCGCGCGGGCGAACGCGGGTGTCAGCAGCCGCGGATTGGCGTGGCCGTCCTGGGGACCCAGGGAGCCGAGTAGAGCATCGTGACCGATGTAGGGATAACGGGCCCTGAGGGCCGTAGGTCCCAGTAGTTCCAGCTCCAGGCCATAGTCGCGAGCATCGTGAGCGTAGCGTTCCACATTCTGGGCAGCGTCTGCGTCGTAGCAGATGCGCAATTGCCCACAGGGCAAGAACTCGCAATCTTCCCCGAGTAACGCGGGCAGACGATTCCAGATCTCGCGGGAGCGGTTCGCCAGGGGGAGTTGCTCCAGCGGGCGTCCCTGGCGGCGTACGTTGCCGAAGTTGACGCCACTGGCCTGCTGGCCCACAAGGCCGCGTTCCAGCAGGGTGACGGAGTAACCGCGCTGACGCAGGAAGAACGCTGCTGAAGTACCCATGAGACCGCCGCCGACCACGATGACGTCGACGTCCGTGTCGGCTGTCACGCTTTTTCCTCCTGGCGCGTTGTCATCGCCAGCGGTTTCACCGGTGCCTGGCCACGCAGCCTCCCGACCTGCTCCAGGGCATCGCCGCGAACTTCGGCCAGTACCTCCGCCGCCGCAGCGCCGCAGAAGCGCCCCTGGCAGCGGCCCATGCCCACCCGGACCAGTGCTTTGGCGCGATTCACTTCCGGTGCGCCCTGGGACGCGGCGGCTTCACGCAATTGCCCTGCGGTGATGGCCTCACAGCGACACAGCAGCACGTCGTCCGCCACCGCGCGTGCCAGTTCGGCCGGCCAGGGAAACGCAGTGGCGAGGCCCCGGCGGAAAGTTTCCATGCGGCGCTGGCGCCGCCGCAGCTTGTCGATCCTTGATGTCGAAACGTCCAATCCAAGATCGGACAGTGCGGCCAATGCCGCCAGTTCGCCCGAGATTTCCGCTGCGTCGGCACCGAGAACGCGAGCACCATCGCCGGCGAGGTAGACCCCGGATGTGCTGCCGCGACCATCGGCATCGACCTGAGGCACCCACTGCCCCAGATCTGGATCAAATGTAAAGTCGCAGCGAGCCAGGTCCGCCAATTGCGTCTCGCTGCGTAAATGAAATCCCATGCCCACCGCGTCGCAGGCGAGCTGTTCCTCTTGACCCCTGCCGGAGCGGAAACGGACCGCAGCGACACCATCGTCGCCGTCGATGGCAAGGGGAGTTACCGAGGTATGCACGGGAACACCCCGCAGGAGCAGCTGTGCCCGGTAGTAGATACCTTTGGCCAGCAGCGTGGGGCGCGCAGCCATGGGTCCCAATGCGTTGAGCTGACCGAGAAAGGGTGACGTGTCCAGTACCGCAGCCACATCCACACCTGCCGCGGCGTACTGGTAGCTGATGAGGTAGAGGAGGGGCCCGGTGCCGAGAAAAACGACTCTGCGCCCAATGGCGCAGGCCTGGGCTTTGAGGGCTATCTGCGCAGCCCCGAGACTGTAGCAGCCGGCCATCGTCCAGCCCCGGACCGGTAGCAAGCGATCCGTCGCACCGGTCGCCAGGATGAGCGCATCGAAGGGCAGGGCTTCGGCGACTTCACCCTGGACACAGTGCAGTACACCGGGGGACACATTCCAGGCCAGCGTATTCGGCCGGTAGTCGAGGTGGGGAACAAGGTCATCAAAGGTGCAGTGGATGGCTTTGGCCTTCCCCGCTTCAAAACCATAGAGCGCCTTGTATGGCCGTGTAAACTGCGCCGGCTGACGGCGGTAAATCTGCCCGCCGCTGGTGCCGCTCTCATCAATGACGGTTGGACGGACGCCGGCCTCGACACAGGCCTGTGCCGCCCGCACACCCGCGGGGCCCGCGCCAACGATGACTACCCGCAATTCGGCCACGCATCCTCCGTTGGCGCCTGCGTGAGAACCTGCATCCCGGATATCACTTCTGTGGTGCAGGCACGCAAGCGCTCGCCCTCGGGGGTCCACATCCAGCAGTCCTGGCAGGCGCCCATCAGGCAGAATCCGGCGCGCGCGCCATCGCCAAATTCCGATTGACGCAGTGTCGATACGTGACTCAATACCGCCACGAGCAGCGTGTCACCCTGCATTGCGCTGTACGAACGACCGTCGATCACGATCGTGACCGCAGGCCGATGCTGCTCGGCCATCCTGACGAAACGGCCTGACATGGGTTGCGCTCCTGTCGGTAAGGGTGTCGGGGTATCGGGTGATGATTATAGGCTAGCCGATGCAGCATCAATTCCCTAATGCCTCGGGCCCTTCGATACAAAAATCCAAAAGATGCGCAGAAATTGGCAGGATATTGGCTGCTGTTTCGCGCTAGTCTGACTCTTTACACTTTCGCGCTCACAGCTTACCGGGGTGCTCCCGGGGGAACAGGAATTGGCTAACGCAAGCCTGGACATTGACGACCTGGTGCCGGACCTCGTGGCGATTCGACGCGATATTCACGCTCATCCGGAACTTGCCTACAAGGAACATCGCACGGCGGGCCTCGTGGCCGAGGCGTTGCGCGAACTGGGCCTGCCGGTGCAGGAAAACATCGGTGGTACCGGCGTGGTTGCCACGCTCAAGCGTGGCCGCTCAGCGCGTAGCATCGGCCTGCGTGCCGACATGGATGCGCTGCCCATCCGTGAGCAAACCGGCCTGCCGTACGCAAGCCGCCACGAGGGTGTCTTTCACGGCTGTGGTCACGACGGACATGTCGCCATGCTGTTGGGCGCCGCGCGACACCTGTGCCGCGACGGCGGTATCGATGGCAGCGTGCACTTTATCTTTCAGCCAGCGGAAGAAGGTGAGGGAGGCGCGAAGGCCATGATCGATGACGGCCTCTTCGAACGGTTTCCCTGTGATCGGGTGTTTGCGCTGCACAATTGGCCCAGCCTGCCGTTGGGTACGGTGTCGACGCGGCCGGGCCCGATTATGGCCGCCGCAGACAAGTTTTCCATCACCGTAGAGGGACGCGGCGGCCACGCAGCCATGCCGCATAGCACGCCGGACGCGATACTCGCCGCCAGCGATCTCGTCACCCAGCTCAACACGATAGTTTCACGGCGGATTCCGCCCACCGGGACGGCCGTGCTCTCGGTTACCCGTATTGAGGGAGGCAGTTCCCACAACGTGCTGCCTGCACAGGTGCGACTGATTGGGACCGTACGCACCTTCGACCCGAAGGTGCAGGACACCATCGAGGCCGCCCTGCACCAGATCGTCGATGGCGTTGCCCGCTCCAGTGGCACCCGGATCACGGCCCAGTACGATCGCTACTATCCCGCCACGGTCAATCACCCCGGCGCTGCGGAGGAGGCCCTCGCGGCAGCAGCGCAGTTGGCGGATACGGAACGCGCCGCAGAGCCGGCGTTTACATCCGAGGATTTCGGTTTCATGTTGCAGGTCTGCGAGGGCGCTTACATCTGGCTTGGCCAGGGTGGTGCGGCGGAGGAGATTCCGCTGCATCACCCCGGTTACGATTTCAATGATGAGGTGCTGGCTACCGGGATCAGGCTGCACGTTGCGCTAGCGCGACGTCACCTGGGCTGAACTGCAATCGCTGGCGAGTATTAGGAGTATCACGATGCAGGTGACGGACCTCGCTGACAAGAATGCGCCCTACTGGTGGGACGATGCCCCGCCGAACGTACAGCCCGAGCAGGCGATCACCGGAAAGGTGGATGTCGTGGTGGTGGGTGCGGGCTATGCCGGGCTGGCGGCGGGCATGGCGCTCGCGCGGGCAGGGCGCAGCGTAATTGCCTTTGACGCCATGGATCCGGGCGAAGGTGCCTCCACGCGCAATGGCGGTATCACCAGTGGCAATATTCGACCGACGTTTGCTGCCATCGCCAAACGCTTTGGCGAGGACAAGGCCGTTGCCATCGAGGCGGAGGGAAAGCTTGCCCGCGAGTTTCTTGGCGAATTTATTCGCAGCGAGGAGCTGGCCTGCGACTATCAGCAGACTGGCCTGTTCGTAGGCGCTATCGGCACTAAACAGTACGAGAGTATGGCGCGCGGAGCGGACAGCCTCGTCAAGCGCCTGGGTATCGACGCCTACGCCGTACCACAGGCAGAGCAACGACAGTATGCGGGTACCGATTTCTATCGGGGTGGTACGGTGCGCATGGACATCGGTGGGTTACACCCGGCGAAGTTTCACAGCGAGCTTCTACGCGTGGCAGTTGCGGCAGGCTTGGTCGTGCATGCCCGCACGCCCGTTGAGTCAATTCGACGCGACCATGACTCGTTTTCCGTTGCAACGTCGAGGGGAGCGGTAACGGCGCGCCAGGTGCTGGTATGTACTAACGGCTACACCGACGGTGCCACGCCATTCCTGCGCCGGCGCCTGGTGCCGGTGCGAAGCCGCATGATCGCCACCGAGGAGCTACCAGCGGCGCTGATGGCTCAGCTTCTGCCGCGGGGCATGATGATGGGAGAGGGGCTCAAGCTGGGCTACTACTATCGACCCTGCCCCGAGGGCAAACGCATCCTGCTCGGCGGGCGTGACGGCTCGTTCAAAGGTGATCCGGTGCGCCCGATCGTGGCACTCAAAAAAGGGCTGGTGCAGCGGTTTCCCGAGCTCCAAGGTACCCGACTTAGTCACACGTGGTTTGGCAACGTTGCCATGAACCGTGATCTTTTGCCGCGTATGTTCGAGCGCGATGGTGTGCTCTATGCAACAGGGTTCTGCGGTTCCGGTACCGTATGGGCGCCCTGGATTGGTACGCGCGCAGCCCACAAGCTGCTTGGGGACGAGAAACTGGGGAGTTCCGCCTTCGATTTCGCGCCACCTGCATCGGTACCACTTTATAACGGCAGGCCCTGGTTCATGCCGGCGGTCATCGAGGGCTATAGATTGCAGGACATCGTCGCCATGCGGCGTAGCGGCCGCTGATGGCGGGAGAGCTGCCGTTCACCTGAAGCTGGCGTCGTCTGTTACCACCCGCTGATTTTCTTCCACACGCCTGTTGGCGTGCCCTGCTCAATGACGGTCATCGTGTCGTATTGCGCAGCCGTTGCGCAGGCGTGGTTGGGAAGTACGCGGAGCTGGCTTCCCAGCGGATAGGCGGAATAGTCAATACGCTCGTCAGCCGTGGCGGGGCTGATAATGCCGTGTTCCTGGTTGGCTCCGGTCATCAGCAGTGGCAGTCGGTTTCCGCGAACGTCCATCACCGCACCATAGCCGTAGTCCACGCGCTGCGAGGCTGTGCCACGATCTCGTGACAGGGCCATCCAGCCGCCGTCGGTGATGATCCAGTTCTTGCTGCGCTGGTGGCCGGTCACCGTGACCAGCACGCTGAAGGCGATATCGTCCGGCGTACAGACACCGATATTGGCCATCACCAGGTCGAAGATGGCGTAAACGCCAGCGCGAACTTCCGTCACGCCGCCAAGATCGTCGATGGCAAATGCCGTCGGTGTGGAACCGATGGACACAATGGGGCAGGGCAGGCTGGCTTCGCGCAGGCGCTTTGCGGCCGCGACAGTCCGGTCGCGTTCCAGCCGGGCCATGGCCAGCAATGCTTCGGCCGAGTCGCAATGGTAGCTCTCGCCGGCATGGGTCATCACGCCGCGCAGTTCGACGCCGTCCAACTCGTGAAGCAGCCGCCCGATCTCCAGGAGCGCATCGCCCTCGGGGTCTACACCGGACCGGTGTCCGTCCGTATCCAGTTCGATGATCGTTGGAAACGTGATACCCGCATTGGTGCCATAGGTTGCCAGTTGCTGGGCCATCTCCGGGGAGTCGAGGGTCACCGACAGGACACAGCCTTTCGCAATGAGGCGCCGGGCCTGGTCGAACTTGTTGGGCGAGATACCCACGGCATAGAAAATGTCGCCAAAACCGTTGTCGAAGAAGTGTTCTGCCTCTCTCAGGGTGGAGACGGTGATTCCCCGGGTATGCCCGGCGGACTGAACTACCCGGGCGATATCGACGCACTTGTGCGTTTTGACATGAGGGCGCAGCACCCCACCGAGCATGCCCACACGCCTGGCGAGTCGCTGCGCGTTGGCCTCAAGGCGATCACGGTCCAATAGGAGTGCCGGTGTCGTGGTATTTGTCAGGCTGATTACGTTGGGTGTGTTTTCACTGTTTGTCATGCAGCCTCCGAGGCCAGCGGCCACCGCTCCGTTGTACACAGCGCCAAAGTAGAAGCATCAACAAAAAAGCCCCGCGAGAGGTTCGCGGGGCAGGCAGGGGGGGGAATGCCTTACTCGGGGAGATGGTCAAGCACAAACGACAGCGTCGCAAAGTGCTCTATCTGCCTGTACACCTTTGGCGTATCGGCTGGTCCATCATAGGTCGCGCCGATCACGTTCAGACCCTGGTTGCGTACGGGAAAGTGCACCGTGCCGTCTTCACCGGTGATCCAGGGCTGCTGATCGGGATCGTTGACCCAGTCGCGAACCACACGTGCACCGGAGATGGGTTTGCCGTTGTACAGTACTTGCACTTTGACGATATCGCCGGCCTGGCGCGGCATTGCAGTGCCATGCAATTCGTAGGATCCGTTCTTCCAGCCCGGGGCGCCGTCGACGGGAATAATCTGCAGGGTCTGCGTGGGGAGTTGTGGGATGGCACGAAGTGGTCCCCGCAGGTGCACCGCGTACTTCATTGTTCGCTCTGAGATCACCGCATTGGGAACCTCATCGTAGCCTTTGGCGTGCCACTTGCCGTCCGGAGTCTTGGACCAGACGCCGTTGTCCATGACGCCCGACACGGCCAGTGGATAATCGTCGCCACCGACCAGCACCATGGGGCCGGCCTTGATGAGCTCCGCATCGACCTTGTTCCAGTCCTCGTCGTAACCGGTGAGGTTGACCATCTTGTCGAAACGCTTGACCGTATCCAGGTCGTCGGCGCCCACGCCGTAAATCAGGGCGAGGGCGTCGGAGCGCTCAGCAAACCATATACCGTGACTGCTGACCTGCCCGGCGCAGAGAACGCCAGCGACGGCGGCGGTGGTGGTGAGGATTTTCTGCAGCGTGTTCATGAACTCTCCTGTTGCGTAGTCGTGTTGTGAAGGTCGTGCGATCAGGTGCGTGTATCGTCCGGCTGGATCACGAGTCGTTTCGATGCGACTATTTTTCGTGGATTCCCTGGTAGAAGCCGCTGACTGCTACCGTTACCGTGATGTCTTCTTCGGTCATGTTCTGCCAGTACCAGCCGTGAGTGCCGTCGAAGCGGGCCAGCAACATACCCTGGCCGGCTACCTGTTCCTGTTCTTTCCAGTAGCTGGTGAATTCGTCTTTTCCCGGATTGGGCGGTTCGCCGTGCATATCCGTATACAGGGCCGAGCCATCGGTCTTCCAGTCAAACACCAGGGCCTGCCCGGCCAGCATGTCGGCCTTCAGTTCGATGCCCTCATAGGCGGGAACGACAACGGTCACCGTGTCGTTGCTGATCGTGGTCGATGCGCGCGCCAGGGCCGGAAGATCGAGGCCGGATTCAATATCAACGGGCACCAGCTCGGCGGCCACTGCGCTGCTGGCAGCATTCAACTTGTCCAGTCCTAGCGCGTCGCCGACGCCCAATGGATCCACACCGTATTCGGCGGGGAGAACAAAAGTCACCAGCAGCAAGATGGCGACGACCAGGGAGATCAGCGTCGCTCGAACAAGTTCCGCCTTGCCAGGCAGCGGTTGTTCAACGGTTACGGTGGTTGTCACGATTCTGTCCTCAGATACCTGGATCAACGAAATAGCCGGTGAGCTGGTAACCCATTAGCATGAATCCCAGTGTCATAAGCACCGCGTTGGACGCGAAGGCGTAGCGCTGGAATGCCGGGGCGCGGCGCCAGAAGCCCATCAGTATGAGAATGGCCGAGAGGGCAACAAGCTGGCCCATTTCCACGCCGATGTTGAAGGCGAGGATATTGGGCACGAGGCCGTCTTCGGACAGCGTGAAGTCCTGCAACTTCGTCGCTAGGCCAAAACCATGGAAAAAGCCGAAAATCAGTACCGCGGCCTTGGTATTTGGCTGGAAACCAAACAAGCGCTGGAATCCGCCGAGGTTGTCAAAGCCCTTGTAAACCACCGACAGACCGATAATTGCGTCGACGAGATAGGGGCTGACCTGCGTGTCGTTGAGCACCCCCCACAGCAGGGTCACGCTGTGCCCGATGGCGAAGAGGCTGACGTAGATGCCGACATCTTTCATCCGGTAAAGGAAGAAAATGACGCCAACAAGGAACAGCAGGTGGTCGTAGCCGGTCACCATGTGTTTGGCGCCGAGGTAGACAAAGGGAATGAACTGGATGCCGCGAGCGCCTTCTATAAACGCCGAGTCACCTTCCGCGACCCCATGCGCAAGCAGCGAGCCGCTGGCGAGCATGCCGAGTAGCCCAAGCAGGCACGACATCGAGTGTTGCAGGACGCGGACCCTGGCCGATTGAAATGGATGCATCACGAGATTCCCGGCGCGCCGCCGTTACGATTCGATATCGAACTTGCCGGCGATCTTCGAGTAACCGTCGGCCTTGGTGATGATGGCCAGCACTTTCGCACCGGGCTCCAGCGTCACTCCTTCGGCCTTCAGACCACTGCCAGCAATCGGGGTCAGCGGGTACTCGTTCTTGCCTTCGGCCGTTTCAACCTTGAGCTTGCCTCCCATGCCAGCGGTGTCCCAGGGTTCATCGTCGAGGATGTAGATCAAAACCAGCCCGTCACCCTTCACAAGTTCCAGGGAGACATCCCCCGTGACCTTGACGATGCCGCCATGCTGCGGTTCCGTGATGCCGTGCGCGTGTACCTGCAATGCCGAGAAGGCGGGCAGGACAGCGATGATGATCGTGGCAACGATTTTCACAGTGATTGACATGTTTCCTGGTCTCGACGCTTGCTTGGCATTCGATTAGAGCATGCCAGATAAATTGATGCGCATTAATTTCTCGAACGCGCTGGCATAAGCTGTTGAAAACTGCAAGTCCAAAAGCAATTCTTGCCGTGCTCGTGCAGCTCCTACCAAGCGTTGGTCGCTGCTTGTGCACGCATAGGCATTGTTTGCTACTGAATGCTGCTGTCCATGAGCAGCGCCAGAAGTCCGGGGCAGGAAACCAATGGTTCAGGTATCCAGTGGCCCAACTGCCGTTGTAAAAACCGCCGTAAGTGCAAGCACCGCGAACATCAGGATCAGCTCCAGTGACAGGGAGCGACGAAACCTGGCGCGCCCACCCGCCTCCATCAGGAGAGGGACTGTACGCCATTTGTGCAGAGCCGCGATGGCGAACAGCAGCGCGACCAGCGACAACTTGGCAATGACGGCGGCGGCATAGGCGCTCTCGATAACTCCCGAGGGGGCGAACATCAGGGTGTACAGCAACGCTCCGCCAGCCAACACCATTAAGAGCAGCGGGCCCGTTGCCACCAGCCCGAAGCGATGCAGTACCCGTTGCAGAGCGGTGTTATCGAGGGAGTCAGATGCTCGCCACAGCGGATACAACGCTCCGGCCCACCAGAGCGCCATCAGCACGTGCACGGTCACCGCAGCACCCCCGATCAGGCCATGCTCGGTGCTGTGTCCCTGCAGGCTGAATGCGAGGGCCAGGAGCGTAAGCGCGGCCATATAGCACAGGCCCAGCACGGGGCGTTGCCAACGGCCATCCGGCAACCGTCCGCGGGGACATGCCGCGAGCACGATCGTGGTAAGTGTGAAACCAGCGAGCTGGTGTTGTAGCACGTTTCCTACGGGAGATTCCCAGAGAATCTGCATCAGTGGTGGGTCGAACGCGCCTGCCCACCCCATGCCCGCGAATTCCCCGACGCGGACGAAGAAGTACGCGCCACTGACGAACATCCCGAGTATGCACAGGGAGAAGATGCCACGACGCCCCGGGACGGCCTCGTTGGCGACGTGTTTCCCGGCGCCGGCGACAAGAAACAGGGCGAAGCTACCGCCGATCGCTGCCGCCGTCGCAAGATAGACTGAGAGCTTCAGGGCTATTCCTGCGAGCAGCCAGGGGGTCATCGCTCGACGTCGGTCCCGACAGTGAAATCAAAACTTCCGGTCATCTTGTGGCTGTCACCACCCATGACCACCCAGTCCACGCGATAACCATCGGCGCCGAGCGGGGGCAGGGCAATCGTGAACTGTTGGGACGGTACCAAATCGCGGGACTTTTCAAGCTGAATCGGCGTTCCGCCGTCGCTGGTCAAGCGCAAATCAATCAGTCGAACGTCCGCGCCGAACAACAGTTCGATGGTCGCAGGGCTGACCTGCTCGTGTGCTCCACTGGTCGGTTTGGACCTGACCAAAGCGGTATGCGCCTGGGCCGTCGAAGTAGAAAGAATTGCGATCGCCAACGAAAGACCAGAAACCAATATTCGCAGCATGTATCACCTGTCTTTGAGCCCCGAAGAATGTCACCCCAGCAACCGTGGCCGGGTGCGATTAAAATCCTGCGCCGCCGTATACTTGCCGCGGCGGAACATAAGCAGCTTACTCCGAGTGACTGCTGCAGGATGTTGCGTTTACCCTGTCTCGGCAAAAAATCTGCTGAATCAGGCAGGGGTCACAGCATTTTCAGCGCGGTTACAAGTCGGGAGGAGCGCGGCAAATAATGTTGACCCCGGGGCCAGCAAAGCAAGAAAGCCTGCGCCCGACGCGCCAAACAGCAGATATTTTTTGTCTGTCGGTAGTAAGCTGGACGGGTGAAACGAACACGGAAAACACCGAAGAGAACACTACCGTGCGGAAACGGGAACAGCCGGGATATAGCGGGTAGGCAACCGGGAGATAGTACATGAATGTTACTGCAAGTCCCTATCCGGGAGTCGCTACGGCTTCTTCAGAAGCCGTTACGAAGTCGCGCATCGCCTCCATCGACATGATGCGCGGGTTGGTGATTTTGCTGATGGCGGTAGACCACGTCAGAGAAAGGTACTTTTACCATCTGAACGTATCGGACCCGATGGATCTCGACACCACCTCTCCCGCACTGTTCTTTACGCGGATGACCGCGCATCTCTGCGCGCCGACTTTTGTGTTTCTTACCGGCCTGTCTGCATGGCTTTATGCGCACCCGGCGCGGGGACAGCGTTCCCCGAGTGGCTTTCTTTTCAAGCGTGGGCTGTTCCTGGTGCTTATCGAAGCCACTCTCGTGAATTTTTCCTGGATGGGTAACTTCGAAACCGTGTGGCTGCAGGTCATCTGGGCGATCGGCATCAGCATGATCGCACTGTCGGTACTGGTCAAACTACCGTTCTGGGCCATTGCTGCACTGGGATTCCTGATCGTCTTCGGGCACAACCTACTGTCGCCCATCAGTTTCGCACCGGGAGAAGCTGGCTACACGTTGTGGGCGATCCTGCACGATAGAGGGTTTGTTTATGAAGGGGCTTTCCGCATAAAGGCCAGTTACCCGGTGTTGCCGTGGATCGGTGTCATTCTTCTTGGCTACTGCGCCGGACCGCTGTATGCGCGTACCGTCGATATGCAGATGCGTCGCAAGCTGCTGCTCGGCCTGGGATTGGGATGCTGGGCATTACTGCTGGTACTGCGCGGATTGAATATCTACGGCGAAGTCCTGCCCTGGCAATCGCAGGAAAGCCTGCTCCTGACCGTTATGGATTTCGTGAATTTCACCAAGTATCCGCCATCGCTCAATTTCGTGTTGCTGACCGTTGGTGCAGCGCTGCTTCTGCTGGCGTGGTTTGAGACGCTGAACAACTGGTTCATGGATGTGCTCGAAGTGTTCGGCTCTGCACCGATGTTCATCTATATCGTGCACCTTTACGTGTTGCTGATCAGCTATCGCATCGTGCTTGCCACGGTGGGTCCCAACGAAGGTGAGCTTTTCGCGCTCGGCGCAGTGTGGCAGATCTGGGCCATTACCGTCTTGTTGGTCTGGGCGCTTTATTATCCGACGCGCGCCTTTGCCCGCTTCAAGCACAGTACAGACATGGCATGGGTCAAGTATTTCTGAAGGATCACACGGTGAGCTTCGAGGCTGAAAATGCCCGTCTGAGGCCCATGCATGCGGCGGACATCAAGCACGCCGTCGCGTTGACACAGGCAGAGGGATGGCCGCATCGGGCCGAGGACTGGGCATTCCACTTGCGCCATGGTGCTGGTTGGGTACTGGAAGGCGCAGAGGGCGCGCTTTTGGGTACGTTGCTGTGCTGGGAATACGGGCGGGATGTTGCGACCCTGGGCCTGATCGTTGTGGATCGTCGCTGTCAGGGGCGTGGCCTGGGTAGTCGCCTGATGCAACACGCTGTCGACGTGCTGGGCGGCCGAACCCTGCGGCTGGTGGCCACCGAGGCGGGCTACTCTTTGTACCGACGCTACGGGTTCGAGCCTGTTGCCCCCGTTCGGCAGTGTCAGGGGGTGTCAAAGGACGTTACGCCGGTGTCCCCTGATCCGGGTGACTTGCTTCGCCCCCTCGCGCCAGAGGACCTTGCCCAGGTCTGCGAAATAGATGCGAATGCGACAGGCATGGACCGTTCGGAGCTCTTGCGTGACCTGTGCTTTGAGGGCGAGGGATTGGTGCTGGAGACATCTGGCCAACTCGTTGGTGTTGGAATTGCGCGCCCAGCCGGCAGAGGGGTGGTTGTCGGGCCCTTGATTGCACGAGAACAGCGCCAGGCGCAACTTCTGCTCTCGCATTTGCTGGCGGGACGTAAGGATTTCTGTCGTATCGATGTGCCGGGTAACGCCACCGCACTTGTCGACTGGCTGCAGGAGGTCGGGCTTCCGGTAATGGACAAGGTGACTGCCATGCAGTTTGGTACAATGCCCAGCCATGAAACACAGGCGTTCAACAACTTTGCGCTGGTTTCGCAGGCTCTTGGCTAAGCAGAGGGTGCAGCGTTTGTCTATCCAGGGGGTTCTCGCGGCCTGCTTCTGTCTGGTTGCCCTTCAATCGATCGGTGTGCACGTGCACGTCAGCGCGGCCGAGCAGACCGCGTTGCATGCCTCCGCCTTTGATAATGCCTTCGATCATCATCAAGACCATGCTGATCGCGATATACCGCTGCTCGAGAAGCTGGGTGTCGGTGTTTTCAAACTGTTTCCTCCCGTCATCGGTACCCTCGGCCTTCTCGCGGCCGCGCATTGGCTAGGGCTCAGGCTTCGTTTCCCGGTTGCGAGCTCCCCGGCCGGCAGGTGCCGAATGCGCTGGCGTCCCTTGCTGCGCGCCCCCCCGTCGATCTGACTGAATTCCAGGAATCTGTGGTGCGTTGCTGAGGCGACGCCCCTGGTCACTCATCCGTTGTGCGCCGAGAGGCGCGGGGGTGCTCATCTATGTTGGGAATGCTTATCCGTCGCAGGCAGGGGTGGCGGTTGATCGTCGCTGCCGGCCTGATTGCCGCCGCTCACTGCGCGCATGCTGCCGGGAGCGCCATCCTGGAGCTGGAACTCGCTGTCCAGCGAACGCTGGCAAATAATCCGGGCCTGAAGTCCCTTGGCTACCAGATAGAGGAGCAACGAGGGGCGGTCACGCAGGCCCAGGTTGCTCCGGCGCTGGAGTTCGGGTTGATGGTCGAAAACGCGCTCGGGAGCGGCGATTTCAATGCGATCGACGCGGCCGAGACGACACTCAACCTCGGTTGGATACTGGAGCGTGGCAAACGCCAGTACTACATTGATGAGGCCAGGGCCGGTACATCCATGTTGGAGGCCCAGTCCGGCATCGCGCGGCTGGACGCCGTAGCTTATACCGCACGCCTTTTCTTGAACAATCTGGAAGCACAGGAGCGTCTTACGCTGGCTCGGGAGGCGGTCGACACCGCTGAAAAAACCGTGAGTGGAATTGCGGAGCGGGTGCATGCCGGTCGCACGCCGCCCGGGGATCTGTCGAGGGCCGAGACCGAACTTGCCAGCATACGCTTGGCCGCTGAAGACCTGGAACACTCACTGGCCACTGCTCGCTACGAGTTGTCGGCGCAATGGGGCGAACTTCACCCGGATTTCCAGCGCGTTGCCGGCGACTGGCAAAACCTCCCGGCCCCGGCAGACTTTGAAGTGTTGATGGCACAGGTAGAACGCTCGCCCACGTTGACCGCCTACCTGACGCAGCGACGTCTGGAAGAGGCGAAGCTGCGGGTTGCCCAGGCGCAGGCAAAACCGGATTGGCGAATTGACGCCAGTATCCGGCGTTTTGAAGAAACCAACGATCACGCGTTCGTGGCCAGCATTATCATGCCGCTGACCTCCGCAGATCGTAATCGTGGGTCGGTGCAGCAGGCCAGGGCACGTCTCGCCCGGGTCGACGCGGAGCGCGCTGCCAGCAAATTGCAGATCGAAACGCAGCTCTTCTCCATTTACCAGGCCCTCCAGCACAGCCTGCACCGGGCCGAGTCGCTTCGTGACGAGGTTCTGCCGCTGGCAGAGGAAGCGTTAACCCAGACCCGTCGGGGTTACGAGGCCGGTCGCTACAGCTATTACGAGTTACAGCAACTTCAGAACGAGCGGCTGGCCCATAGCGTCAGCCTGCTGGAAGCATCCATCAACGCCCGTCGGTATATCGTGGAAATTGAGCGGTTGACCGGCGCCATGTTGCCGGTGGTTCAACCAACACCTTGAGGAATGTAATGAAATACCTTTATACGACTGGATTACTCACCGCAATGCTGGCTTTGGCGGGGTGCGGTGTTGAGGGCAATCCTGCCGGAGCGCAGGGTGGCCACGACGAAGCAGTGGAAGAGCAGGTTGCCATAGGCCCGCACGACGGGCGACTCCTGGTTGAGGGTGACTTCGCGCTGGAACTTGCCATCTTCGAAACCGGTGTACCGCCGGAGTTTCGCGCCTGGGCTACCGATGAGGGTGAGATCGTTCCCCCTGAAGCGGTGAAGCTCGAGGTGACCCTGACACGCCTGGGCGATGTCACTGACAAGATCGACTTTCGCGTTCAGGAGGACTTTTTACGCGGCGACAGCGTCATCTACGAACCGCATTCCTTCGTGGTAGATGTAGCTGCCCACTATGGTGGCGCGAGCTATCGATGGCAGTACGACAGTATCGAGGGCCGCACGCACATAGCTCCCGATGTCGCAGCGGCCTTCGGCGTCGAGACAGAGATCGCCGGACCTCGGACACTCCACAACACCGTGTCCAGCTATGGCCGAATCCAGGTCGATCCACAGCGTATTCGGAGCCTCGCGGCACGCTATCCCGGCACCATCGAGTCGGTTGCCGTTGTGGTCGGTGATGAGGTTCAGCAAGGCCAATCCCTGGCGACCGTGCGCAGCAATGACAGCCTGACCACCTATGCGATTGCGGCGCCGATCAATGGGGTCGTCACGAAACGGTCAGGCAACCCAGGGGAGCAAACACCCAATGGCGGGATCTTCGAACTGATGGATGCGACATCGCTGTGGGTCGAGCTGGCTATATTCCCGACGCATATCGGCGAGGTTAAAAAGGGGGCGCCGGTGGTCATTGCCACCCAGGACGGCACCGTCAGACGCAGCGGTGTGATCGATTACATCGAGCCTGTGACGCGCTCCGATCAGTCGGTGACAGCGCGAGTCACCCTGGATAACAGCGATGGTGCGCTATTCCCGGGCATGTTTGTCCGCGGTGAAATCGAAGTAGATAGCTTCGATGTAGCGCTGGCGGTCAAGCGTATTGGACTGCAGAGCTTCCGCGATTTCACGGTCGTTTACGTACAGATCGGTGACGAATTCGAAGTTCGAATGCTTGAGCTCGGGCGCGAAGACAGCGAGTGGGTGGAAGTGCTCGAGGGTCTCGAGCCGGGCGCGCGCTACGTCACCACGAACAGCTATCTCGTCAAAGCCGATATCGAAAAGTCCGGCGCTTCACACGATCACTGAGGACAGACCATGCTGGCCCAGCTCATTCGATTTTCATTGGCCCGGCCGGGCCTGATACTGATCGCCGTGGCGATCCTGTCGGGCCTGGGCCTGTGGAACTTCAACCGCCTGCCTATCGACGCGGTGCCGGACATCACCAATGTACAGGTAATGGTGAATACGGAAGCGCCTGGCTATACGCCGCTGGAAGTCGAACAGCGGGTCACGTTCCTGCTCGAAAATGCCATGGCCGGCATACCCCGGATGGAATACTCGCGCTCGCTGTCGCGCTACAGCCTGTCGCAGATCACCGTGGTGTTCGAGGAAGGCACGGATATCTATTTTGCGCGGCAACAGGTTGTCGAGCGCATGAATGCCGCCATGAATGCACTGCCCCCGGGGCTGGAACCGGAGCTAGGGCCTATCGCTACCGGGTTGGGTGAAATCTTCATGTTTACCGTTGATGCGGAACCGGGAGCGACCAACCCCGACGGTTCTCCAATCACGCCGACGGATTTGCGCACCGTGCATGACTGGATCATCCGGCCGCAACTCCTACGCGTTCCCGGCGTGGTCGAGGTCAATCCCATCGGTGGTTACAGGAAGGAGATTCTCGTAGCGCCGATGCCCGAGAAGCTGCTTGCCTTCGGCCTTGGTTACGACGATATCGTCACCGCCCTTGAACAGAACAACGGCAATCAGGGAGCGGGTTTCGTCGAACAAAACGGTGCCCAGTGGCTCTTGCGCGTGCCGGGTCAGGCGGAAGCTGTCGAGGACCTGGGGCGTATCCTGCTTCAGGAGAACAACGGTATCCCCATACACCTGCGGGATGTGGCCGATATCGGTATTGGCAAGGAACTACGCACCGGCGCCGCTACGCAGAACGGTCGCGAAGTTGTCATGAGCACGGTGTTCATGCTGATGGGGGCGAACAGTCGGGAAGTCGCTTTGCGGGTGGCAGAGCGGCTTGAGGAGGCAAAAGCGAGTCTGCCACCGGGTATCACCGTAACCGCCGTGTACGATCGCACGGGGCTGGTGAATCAGACCCTCGCTACTGTACGCACCAATCTTCTCGAGGGCGCCATACTGGTGATCGTCGTGCTGTTCCTGTTCCTCGGCAACGTACGGGCCGCGTTGCTCACCGCCGCCGTCATACCCATTGCCATGCTGATGACGATCACGGGCATGGTGGAAAACCGGGTTAGTGCCAACCTCATGAGCCTGGGCGCGCTCGATTTCGGACTCATTGTGGATGGCGCGGTTATCATCGTCGAGAACTGTCTGCGCAGGCTGAGTCACGCTGGTGGTCAGTCGTTGTCGCGTACCGAGCGTCTTGGTGTTGTCTTTGATGCCACGAATGAGGTGATTCGGCCCGCACTGTTCGGGGTGTTCATTATCACCGCTGTTTATATTCCGATCTTTGCCCTGACCGGCGTTGAGGGCAAGATGTTTCATCCCATGGCCATTACGGTGGTGATCGCGCTGCTGAGCGCGATGGTTTTGTCCATCACCTTTGTCCCGGCGGCCGTAGCGCTTTTGTTTAAAAAGCCGGTAGTAGAAAAGTCCAACCCGATCGTCAATGGCGCGAACGCGCTGTATCGCCCGCTACTTCTGCTGTCCCTGCGGCTGCGCTGGGCCGTGATCGCAATAGCCCTGGCGCTGGTGGTTGTCTGTGGCTGGCTGACGACGCGACTTGGCTCGGAATTCATTCCCAACCTGGATGAGGGTGATATCGCCATGCACGCACTGCGAATTCCGGGTACGTCCCTGCAGCAGGCCGTAGCAATGCAGGAGTACCTGGAGGCGAAGGTCACGGAGATGCCGGAGGTCGAGCGCGTATTCGCGAAGATAGGTACCGCAGAGGTGGCCACTGACGCGGTTCCGCCGAGCGTCGCCGATAACTTCATTATTCTCAAACCTCGCGATCAGTGGCCAGACCCCGAGAAATCCAAGTCACAGGTGGTTGCAGAGCTGGAGGCGCTGGTTACGCCGATACCCGGCAATCGCTACGAATTCCTTCAACCGATTCAGATGCGCTTCAACGAGCTGATCGCCGGTGTGCGTGCTGAATTGGCGGTCAAGGTTTTTGGCGACAATTTCGACGCGCTGATCGAACTGGGCGAGGCGATCGAGTCGGCGATCAGCACCGTGCCGGGCGCCGCTGACGTAGCGATGGAGCAGGCCACGGGCCTGCCGGTGCTGACACTCAAACCGAATCTGGATGCGCTGGCGCGTTATGGCATCCCCATTGCGCGCTTGCAGCAAGTCGTTGCCACGGCGCTCGGCGGCACCGTGGCGGGGCAATTCTACGAGGGCGATCGCCGCGTGGACATCGTCGTACGTCTGCCGGACGCACTGCGCAACGATACGCAGAGCTATCACGCATTACCGATTCCGCTTTCCGGTGGCGGTTTCGTACCGCTGGACGAATTGGCCAATATGCAGCTGGTCGATGGGTATAACCAGATCAATCGGGAGAATGGCAAGCGACGTGTGGTGGTATCCGCTAACGTGCGCGGTCGCGACCTCGGCTCCTTCGTCAACGATGTTCGCGAGAGGGTGGAGCGCGAGGTGGAGCTGCCCCCAGGATACTGGCTGGAGTATGGCGGTACCTACGAAAACCTACAGTCAGCATCCACACGACTCGGTGTCGTGGTGCCAATCACGCTCCTATTGATCCTGGGCCTGCTCGTGACTGCCCTGGGAACCTTTCGTGACGCAGCAATTATTTTCTCGGGAGTGCCCCTGGCACTCACCGGCGGCATCCTGGCGTTGATGTACCGGGGCATTCCGTTCTCCATTTCGGCCGCGGTCGGATTCATTGCATTGTCCGGCATTGCGGTGCTGAACGGACTGGTGATGGTGGCCTTCATTCGCGACCTCCGCCAGCAAGGTCATTCCCTGGATGAAGCGATTGTCCAGGGCGCTCTGGCGCGCCTGCGGCCGGTACTTATGACCGCACTGGTGGCGGCCCTGGGATTTGTGCCCATGGCGCTGAACTCGGGTATCGGCTCAGAGGTCCAGCGGCCGCTGGCCACTGTTGTGATCGGGGGCATCATTTCATCCACGCTGCTGACGCTTGTGGTACTTCCCGTCCTCTACCGGCTGATGCATGAAACAGATTCCGAGACCCTCGAGGTGGCTGGTGAAAGTCCAGCGTGATCGCGGTGTGTCGACGTTTCAATCCAGTTTTTAGTGCTCTGCGTTTTCTTTGCTGATTTTCTTGCCTTTGCGCAGCTTCCACGTGCGCTGGCGCGGACTGCACGGCGGGTCTGTCTCTATAGTCCTTGAAATGCAGTTGGCGAACGTCCGCTCCGCCATTTTCCCTGATTTCCTTGCGTTTGCACGTGTTCGACGTATGCTGTCGCCGGCTGCTTGATGAGTCCGTAACGGTGGCCCGATAGATTCGTTTGGCAACCGCATCAGGGGCAGTACCTTGTCGATCAAAAAACAGTTGATTCTTCTGGGAACGCTGCTGGCGTTTCTTCCCACGTTTATCGCCAGTCTGATCCTGAGTTTCAACTCGGTGAGTTCCGCCTCGGAAGCGTTGCGACACGACGCCGAGCAGCGCCTGGTGGCCGTCCGTGATACCACGACGCGTAGTATTCAGAACTACTACCGCACGATCCAGGATCAGGTCGTAACGCTGTCTCACAGCCTCATGATCGTGGATGCGATGCGCGAACTTCGTCCTGCATTCCAGCAGTACGATGCGCAGTTCAGCGATGCCGACATGGCGCGTCGCACCGAGTCCCTGCGGAGCTTCTACCGTGAGCAGTTTGACGCGAAGTTTCGTCGGCTAAACAACGACGCGGGGTCAGACCTCGCGGCGCTGACCAGCCTGAGCCGCGAGGCGGCAGCACTGCAATACCTGTTCATCAGCAACAATGATGCTGCTTTGGGTGAAAAGGATGCCATGGTGCGGGCACCCGAATCGTCGCAATACAACGACATTCATGCGCGCATTCATCCGGTTATCAGGGAATACCAGCGCAAGTTCGGCTACTACGATATTTTTCTTGTCGATGTCGATACCGGACACATCGTTTATTCGGTGTTCAAAGAGCTGGACTTCGCCACCTCGCTAAAAACTGGCCCCTATGCCGATTCCGGCATCGCGAGCGCTTATCGTCGGGCCCTGCAATCCAGCTCTACGGAGGAGTCCTACCTGACGGACTTTGCGCCTTACGTGCCGTCCTACAACGCGCCGGCGTCCTTCATTTCCTCCCCCGTCTTTGATGGCCCCGAGATGATCGGAGTGCTGATCTTTCAGATGCCCGTCGACGGGATTAACGCGGTCATGACCCATGACCGGCAGTGGGCGTCGTCCGGGCTGGGTGAGAGCGGGGAGACCTATCTGGTGGGTGCCGACTCGTATATGCGCAGCGACGGCCGGTTTTTGCTGGAGAATCGCGACGGCTACGCCTCGCTAATGCGTGAGGTTGGGTTGAGTGAAGATCAGGTTAAGGAATTGCTGGCCAAAGGCACCACGATAGGCCTGCAGCCGGTCGAGACCAAGGGTACGCAAGCGGCGCTGGCGGGTGAAACCGGCTTCGATATTTTTGATGACTACCGAGGCATTTCCGTGCTGTCGGCGTACCAGCCTGTGGAACTGGGTGGTTTGCAATGGGCAGTTTTGAGCGAGATCGACGAGGCGGAAGCCTTTGCAGCGATCTCAGCGCTGAAACGCTCGGTCATACAAACAACAGGCATCGTATGTTTGCTGGCCCTCGGCGCGGGAGCGTTTCTCGGTTCGATACTGGCCGGTGTGCTGACGGTGCCGATCCGCAACGTGATCGACACGGTCCAGAACATTGCCAGGGGTGAGGGAGACCTCACCCAGCGTCTGGCCGAGAAGGGCGCGCCCGAGATGGCGGAGCTTTCGCGAAATGTGAATGCCTTTATCGCCAATATCGATGTCGCCTTCTCTGATTTGCTCAAGTCCGTGGTCCGCCTGGTGCCCATGTCCCATGACCTCACAGAAGTGAATCAGACGTTGACGCTGCTCACCGATGATCAGCGCCACCAGGTCGACGACGTCAACCGCTCCATGAGCGAGGCCAATGAGGCGACGCGCGCTGTAGATGCCGAACTTGGACAGATCAGTGATGCCACCCAAGAGGGTCAGACTGTCGTGGCGGAGGGTAATCGGGCGGTGCTGGAAGTCCACAACACCATGGTCGAACTGACCCAGGATATCGACGAATCGGTGGCGGCGATCGATCGACTCAAGGAGGGGACGGATCGTATCGAGGGAGTTATCGACGTCATTGTGGGAATTGCCGAGCAGACCAATCTGCTGGCGTTGAATGCAGCCATTGAGGCGGCGAGGGCGGGTGAGGCCGGGCGCGGATTTGCCGTGGTGGCCGACGAGGTGCGGGCGTTGGCCTCGCAGACCCAGGAGTCCACCGACGAGGTTACCGATATGGTCGCCGCGATCCAGGCGGGAACCGAAGAGGTCGTCAAGCTTATGACCCACGGCAAGACCCGCGCTGACCTGTCCAACGAACAGGTCGACACCGCAACCAGCCGCCTGAACGAGGTGGCCGATGCCATGACCATGATTGCCGGGCGGGTCGAAAAGATCGGCGAGGCAATTACGATTCAGCAGCAGGGTTTTGCCGTAGTGAATGAACGCTACGATCGGATCACCGAGGGTTTTGAAAAGTCCCACGACAGCTTCATGCAGGCGAGCCTCGTGGGCGATGATATCGACAAACTCGGGGCGAAGCTGCTTGAGATGATCAAGCGCTATAAGGTCACCGATGACAGTTGGTCGACAGATCGACGGGCTGAGTTTCGCAACGGCGATTCAAAAGGTAAACCGGGCACCCCCTCGTAGTGCTTCTGGTAGTGGTTCTGCATCGCGTCGCTCACGCGGTATAGTCCAGCCGAACATAAAAACGACCCGGATCTATCGATGGATTTACCCTTACCCGCCTCCCTCGTCACGCCGCGTACGGTCCTTGTGAAGCGCGATGCGCGCCGCGAGATCGGCGCATTGCTGCGTCAGCAGGGGCGTCGTCGACCGTTGCTGGTATCCGATGCCACCATGGGCGCCCTGGGCTTTATCGATGACGTACTGGCACCCCTGAGCGATGAGGGATTGGCGACGGCGAAGGTGCTGGTTGCGGATCGTCACGAGCCCACTGATGAGTCCATCGCGCCCGTCGTGACAGCGCTGCGGGAACACGCGGCAGACGTACTGATTGCCCTGGGTGGCGGCAGTGTAATAGACAGCGCCAAAGCGGCAGCACTGTTGTATGCCCATGGCGGCACGATCCCTGACTACCGTTTTCCTACGCCGATTCCATCAGGTGGCGTACCGGTATTCGCGGTGCCGACCACGGCGGGTACCGGGTCCGAGGCGACGGCGGCCACGGTCATCACCCATGTGGCATCGGGTGAAAAGCTCTTGCTGATGGGCCCCAACCTGGTTCCAGAGGCGGCGGTCGTCGATTACACGCTATCCATGAGTCAGCCCCAGCGTCTTACCGCCGATACCGGGCTCGATGCGCTCACGCACGCCATCGAAGCATTTGTCAGTCGCAAGGCAACCAACGACACGGGTGTGTTTGCGGCGCAGGCCATGCGAGCGATCTATGGCAATCTGAAAACGGCCTATACGGACGGCGATAACGAAGATGCCCGTCGCGAGATGATGCGGGGTGCAACGCTGGCCGGTATCGCGTTTTCCAATGCCTCGGTGGCGCTGGTACACGGCATGAGCCGACCCATCGGTGCCAGATTTCACGTACCTCACGGCCTGTCCAACGCCATGTTACTGCCAGCGGTCACTGCGTTCTCACTTAACGACGCAACCAGTGAGTACGCCCAGTGCGCGCGTATCATGGGAATCGCAGCCAACGACCTGGGTGACGAAGAGGCGGGGGAGGCCCTTGCCGAAGCGCTGCAGAGACTGGTCACCGAGTTACAGGTGCCAAGCCTCGAGGAGTTTGGCATCAGCCGCGATGAGTTTATGGCGTCGGTAGACGACATGGCGGCGCAGGCGCTGGCCTCGGGCTCGCCGGCCAATAACCCGCGCCAGGCCAGTGACGAAGAAATCGCCAGGTTGTACCGTATGATCTTCGACGGTGCGCCGCTTCAGGACATCTATCATCTGTGAATTGAAAAAAGGGGGTCACCATGAGTGAAACCGTCGATCTGTATTTTTCGTTCCGAAGCCCCTACAGCTACCTGGCGGCGCAACTGACGCAGGCCATCGAAGACGACTTCGACGTATCGCTGCATCTGCGCCCGGTATTGCCTCTGGCTCTGCGCGAACCCTCGTTTTTCCGCGAGTCCAATATCGAGCGCGTCAAGTACCTGCTGATCGACTGGGAGCGTCGCGCCGCGATGCTGGGGTTGCCCCACGCGTGGCCCGATCCGGACCCCATCGTGCAAAACTACGAAGATATGAGCATCGCGAGCGAGCAACCCTACATTCATCGGCTGTGTCGTCTTGGGGTGGAAGCCCAGCGCCAGGGCCACGGCATCGCCTTTGCCGCAGTGGTATCTCGCCTGATCTTCGGCGGTACGAGAGGCTGGGATCAGGGTGATGCACTCGCCGACGCCGTCAGCGCAACGGGGCTTGATCTCGCGGCCATGGAGGCGGAGATCGGTGATGGAAAAGCCCATGATGCCGTGATCGCTGAAAACCAGGCGATGCAGTCCGCGGTCGGACACAGCGGCGTGCCGCTGTACGTTTTCCGGGGTGAACCGTTCTTCGGTCAGGACCGCATCGACAGTCTGCGTTGGTGCCTGCAGCAAGCAGGCCTGGCACGCTGAGCCTGTCACTTTTTATCAGCCAGATTGTACGCGCAGGTCAGTGATTCCCGGGGCCGTTCACTCCTACCATTAGCGCCGTCGCGCATTGCGCAGTTGGCTGCCATCAAGGAGATCCCCGGTGATACCCCGTACCGTTTATCAGGAAGAACACGAGCTCTTTCGCCGCAACGTTCGTCGTTTTCTCGAAGAAGAAGTTGCACCGCACCACGACGCCTGGGAGAAATCTGGCCAGGTGGATCGCGAGATCTGGCGCAAGGCGGGCGCCCAGGGTTACCTGGTTCCCCAGGCTCCCGAGGCCTATGGAGGGGCAGCGGCTGATTTTCGTTACAACGCGATCATTGACGAAGAGGTCTCTCGCTCGGGGTGTACCGGACTCGGCTGGGGCGTGCATAGCGATATCTGCGTTCCCTATCTCATGCGCTACGGCAACGAGGAGCAGAAAGAAAAGTACGTGCCCGGTTGTGTCACCGGTGACATCGTTATGGCGATCGCCATGACGGAGCCCGGTACCGGATCCGATCTGCAGGGGATTCGTACGACGGCGGTGGCCGATGGCGATGAGTACGTCATCAATGGCTCGAAGACCTTCATCACCAATGGCCAACATGCGGACCTGGTGATTGTCGTGTGTAAAACGGATCCCGATGCCGGGGCCGCGGGCACCAGCCTGCTGCTGGTCGAGGCGGACCGCGCCGGCTTTGAACGTGGACGAAACCTCGACAAGGTGGGGCTCAAAGCACAGGACACCTCAGAACTGTTCTTTAACGAGGTGCGTGTTCCCCGGGAAAACCTGCTGGGGGAAGAGGGCAAAGGCTTTGTCTACCTGATGCAGGAGCTGCCGCAGGAGCGGCTGTCCATCGCCATCATGGCCATGGCGGCGAGTCGCGAAATCCTGTCCCAGACCATCGCCTACGTCAAAGAACGCAACGCGTTCGGCAGGCCCATCGCGACGTTCCAGAACACCCAGTTCAAACTCGCCGAGATGGATACGGAGCTGACGGCCGCCGAGGTCTTTGTCGATCGATGCCTGGAGCTGTTGGTCGAGTGCAAACTCGATACCGTGACGGCCTCCAAAGCCAAGCTGCTTGGTTCCGAAGTGCAGTGCCGGATCGTTGACGAGTGTGTGCAGCTTCACGGTGGCTACGGCTTCATGTGGGAGTATCCCGTGGCCCGCGCCTTCGCGGATTCACGTGTGCAGCGCATCTACGGCGGTACCAGCGAAGTGATGAAGCTCATTATCGGGCGCACGCTGACTGCCTGAGGCGCCACTCCGGGAGCGACACCAGGGCAATGTTGATTCTCTCAATCCCGCCTCCGATAAAGAGGTGGGAGTTGTCGGTGCGCGTTATACTTGGCACGAACTCACCAACGTGGTCTTGCAGTCCGTGCGCGACGAAAAGCTGATTCCCACCGTAGACGTCTCCAGCGGCGAGAAGTTTGTCAATGACCGCGGAATGGCGGTGATCAAGGATGGCATCAAGGCCAGTGCCGGTGGTTCCGCGCGCCTGCCCAAGCCCAAATGGCTGCGGGCTCGCATTCACGGTGGTGAGACCTTCGAGCGGGTGAAGGGAATTGTGCACGAGCACCGGTTGGCCACGGTCTGCGAAGAAGCCAAATGTCCGAATATGAGCGAGTGTTGGAGCGCGGGTACCGCGACGATCATGCTCATGGGCGATGTGTGTACCCGAGCCTGCCGTTTCTGCGCCGTGAACACCGGTAACCCAAAGGGTTGGCTCGATGCCGAAGAGCCAGCGAATACCGCGCGCTCAGTTCAACTGATGGATCTGAAGTACGTTGTGCTGACGTCGGTCAACCGCGATGACCTGCCTGACGGTGGCGCGGGGCATTACGCGGCGTGTGTGCGCGAGGTCAAAGCCGTCAATCCTCACACGGCCGTCGAAGCGCTGACGCCGGATTTTCTTGGCAATCTGGCTGACGTCGAGACCGTGGTCGACAGCGGCGTCGAAGTGTTTGCCCAGAACGTCGAAACCGTGCGTCGTCTGACCCATCCGGTACGCGACCCGCGCGCGAGCTATGAACAAACCCTCGCAGTGTTGGCCCATGCCAAGGCCTACCGCAGCGATGTGCTGACCAAGACCTCCCTCATGCTCGGTCTTGGCGAAACCGAAGACGAGATCATCGAGGCGATGGATGACCTGCGCGAGGCCAGCGTGGATATCCTGACCTTCGGTCAGTACCTGCAGCCTACGCCGCATCACCACCCCATCGATCGTTACGTCACGCCCGAAGAGTTCGCAACGTATCGGGAGTGGGGGCTGAAGAAGGGTTTTCTGGAGGTGGTATCAGGTGTGCTCGTTCGCTCGAGCTATCGTGCGGAGCAGGTGCTCGAAAAGAACAACGTCGGACTTGCCTGACACCTGTTGAGGTGGGCCCGGGAGTGAATGGTCACGTCCCGGACCGTCGGTGCCCCGCAGGGCAGAGCAGGAACTAAGGGGCTTCAGCACCTTCGGCGCGAGCACGCAGGGCCAGCAATCCGTCGTGGATCTGGCGACCCCAGGAGCTGAAGTTGCGCCGCACTTCAGACATGTTGGTCACGCTGTTATTGAGTCCCCAGGTGCTGTTGTCACTGTTGCGCGTATCCTTGATCACCGCGAGTACTTCACCACTGTCACCGTCGGCGAGCATCACAGCGATGGACATGCCGCCGGCACCCTGGGTATAGACCCGGCTGCGTCCCACGGTACGCGTGCTGGCGTCATCGCGTGGTCCCGACGGTGCGATGCTCGTGATCATGGCCTCGATGCGCAGCACGTCGTCTCCCGGACCCTCTGCAATGGCATAGGCGCCACCGGCAGTCAGGGCTTTTTCCATGGACTCGCGAAAGGCGCTACGCAGCGCTTCCTTGTCTTTGTCCGTGAGTTCCCATTCGCGGTTGTAGCGGTTCACGATGCTGGAACTGCTGCTGGGCTGCACGATTTCGACATTATCGACATCCAGGGGCGCGATCCACGCCCGCGTGTAGCGATCGTAGTCGCCGTTGGGGTCAACGTAGGCGAGTGTTACGCGCGTATTGTCGACCTTGTTCAGGCTGCCCATGATGGTCTCGGCGTCATCGCCGGTCTGAATCGTCGGATCTCCGGCACAGGCCGCGAGCAGGCCAAGCGAGAGGGTAGCAGCGAGGGTGCGAAGGCGCGGGATGGATTTCATGGCATATCTCCGTCGTTATGTTCTCAGACCACTAGTTTCCTTTCTCGCTGATTGTCATGCAAGGGCCTGGGCCGGGGGATGCCGGGTGAGGAATTTGCAATTGGTGCACGTGAGGAGCGACCCCGCCATCCGGGTCATGTTCCCCAAAGTGTCACCCCGGTATACTCACGGCTCGCAATCAGTGAAGTCTCTATGAAGTCGGAATTTTCCAGTGTCGGCGTGGTGGGCCGAAGCCGTCGCGATGGGGTTGAGAGCGTGCTCGAGACGCTGCTTAAAACCCTCGACGATATCGGTGTGCGCTTACTGCTCGAAGATCGGTTTCGCGGTCATGTACCCGAGGACTATCCGGTGCACGATCGCGATACGATCGGCGCAGCGGCGGATCTGGTGATCGTAGTGGGTGGCGACGGCTCCATGCTGAGCGCTGCCCGCGACCTTATCGCCCACGGCAAACCCATGTTGGGTGTGAATCGGGGCCGCCTGGGGTTTCTCACCGACATCAGCCCGGATCGTCTCGAAGAGCAGATTGTGGACGTGTTGCAGGGTCGCTACACCAGTGAGGAGCGGTTCCTGCTGGATGTGCGTGTACTGCGCGAAGAGACGGTGGTATCGGAGGGAGACGCCCTCAATGACGTAGTCGTGAACTCCGGTACGACGGCGCAGATGATCGAGATGGAACTGTATATCGATGGCGAGTTCGTCAATCGGCAGCGGGCCGACGGGCTTATTGTGTCGACGCCCACCGGTTCCACCGCGTACTCGCTTTCTGGCGGGGGGCCGATCATGCATCCGTCTCTGGATGCCTTGCTGGTTGTGCCCATGTTTCCCCATGCCCTGTCGAGCCGTCCCATCGTGATTGGCGGCGATAGTGAAATCCGCATTGATGTGCTGGCGAGAAACCGCATTCATCCACCCGTAACCTGTGACGGTCAGGTCAATATGACCGCACGCCCGGGGGATTCGGTTGTCCTGCGTCGCAACCCTGCCGTACTGACATTGCTGCACCCGCCGGGCTACAGCTTCTATGCCAGCTGCCGCGACAAGCTTCACTGGAGTGGCGCGCTCGTTGACTGACGATCTCAGGACACTCTACCGCGCTGCCATCGAAGAAGATCTGCGTCCCCTGAGCGGCCTGCTCTGGCATCAGGGCATCGCCCATCTGATAGTCGAGCAGGGCGGTGAGCAGGTCGTGGAGCTGGCTGATGGCGGGCAGATGACGGTCGCGCAGGAGACGCTCCGGCGCTGGCGCGATGGCGAAATACAGGTAACGCTGGTGCCTCGGCCCCAGCGGTCCGGGGGCGCTCTACTGGTAGCGTTGGCTCAGGTTCCCGTTACCAGCGCACTTATTCTGCTCAGCATCATCGGTTTTTTCCTGGTGTATCTGGGCGATGGTACGGCGGTCTCGCTGCTGAGTTATCGACCCTTCGAGATCGTCAACGGCCGGCCGGTTTTTACCGAAGCGGGGCTGGACCCCTGGCGCCTGATCACGCCGGCGTTTCTCCATTTCGGCTGGATGCACATCGTTTTCAACTGTCTCTGGTGCTGGGAACTGGGGCGCCGTATCGAGCGACGTCTCGGTGCATTGAATCTCTTTGGACTATTTATCGCGACGGCCGCCATGTCCAACTTTGCCCAGGATGTCGTATCCGGACCGATCTTGTTCGGAGGGCTATCGGGCGTGGTGTATGCGTTGCTGGGGTTTGCCTGGGTTGCGGGGCGTCTGAATACGGCATGGAGAGAGCTGACCCCGTCGACCCCCGTGATGTTGTTCATGGTGGGCTGGCTGCTGGTGTGCGTATTCGGCCTGGTGAATGTATTGGGCTTTGCCGTGGCCAATGCCGCGCATGTCGGTGGGTTGCTCAGTGGTGCGTTTATCGGTCTGGTGCTCGCGCTGGGCAACCGCGTCGGCAGAGTCTGATCCAACGCAGGGCATGCGCGTATAATCGCGCGTCTCGCTACAGGAAGTCGCATGAACTATCAGGAATTGGTCGCTACGCTCAGTCCGGAGATGCTACGCCGTTTTCGTCGCGCGGTAGAAACGGGGCGTTGGCCCGATGGCAGCGAAGTGAGTGCTGAGCAGCGCGAACACTGTCTGCAGGCCATCATCGCGTGGGAACAGAGTCGCCTGCCTGAGCAGGATCGCGTGGGCTATATCGACAAGGGCTCCAAAGGCGAAGTGCAGCCCGAGGCTGCGCCGCTGCGTTGGGCCGACGATGGGAGCACGGACGCGTGAGCTGCTGTGAAGTAGCCCGCGGTGGCTTGCGTAAAATGGCGACCACGCTCGAAGCGGGTGTTGCCCAGTACCAACTTCCCCTGGGTGAGGAGCGCATCGAACTCAACCCGCTTCTGGGGCGACAGCTGCGTCTTAGCTACCTTGGCGCGATTCACTGCGTCGCCTGTGGTCGTAAAACCAAAAAGAGCTTCAACCAGGGCTACTGTTACCCCTGTTTTCAGCGTCTCGCCCAGTGTGACAGCTGCATCGTCAGCCCCGAAAAATGTCATTTTGCTGCGGGTACCTGTCGCGAGCCCGAGTGGGGTGAAGCCCATTGCATGATCGATCACGTGGTGTATCTGGCCAATACCTCGGGGCTCAAGGTCGGTATTACCCGGGGCACACAGGTGCCCACACGATGGATAGATCAGGGTGCCACGCAGGCACTGCCGATTTTTCGCGTAGCCACGCGCCTGGATTCCGGTCTGGTCGAGGTATTACTCGCCCGTCACGTAGCCGACAAGACGGCCTGGCAGCGTATGCTCAAGGGGGCCAATGAGGCCATCGATCTTGCCGCCCGTCGCGACGAACTACTGGCAACCGTGCAAAACGAATTCGACGCCTTACAGGCGGAGCGCGGCTTGACTGCAATAGCGTCGCTGCCTGATGCAGAAACCGTGTCCATCGATTACCCCGTACTGCAGTATCCAGAGAAAGTGCGATCAATGAACTTTGACAAGCAGCCCGAGGTGGCAGGGGTGCTGCAGGGGATCAAGGGGCAGTATCTGATCTTTGACACCGGCGTTATCAACATGCGCCGCCACGCAGGTTACGACCTGTCGCTAGCCGTTCACGAGGAAGCCTGATCATGCGCGACGCCCAGCCCCGCACTATATTTTTGAAGGACTACGAGGCGCCCGCCTATGGCATCAGTCATACGGCGCTGCACTTTGAGCTGTTTGACGATCACACGCTGGTACATGCCGAGCTGCGTTTCGAGCGCAACGCCAAAGCACCTGCCGACGCAGCACTGGAGCTCAATGGCGTGGACCTCGAACTGCTCAAACTGGCGATCGACGGCCAGGAGCTCGACAGCGAAGCCTATGCCCTCGGCGACGAAACGCTGCGCATTGCCAATGTTCCGGCGCAGGGCGTACTCACCAGTACGGTGCGTCTGCGTCCCCAGGACAACACCTCTCTGGAGGGCCTCTATCGGTCACGGGGATTGTTCTGTACCCAGTGCGAAGCCGAGGGCTTTCGCAAGATAACCTGGTTCCCGGACCGTCCCGATGTGATGTCGACCTATCGGGTGACGATCGACGGTGACCGCGACGCCTGCCCCGAGATGCTCAGTAACGGCAATCCCGTAGGCTGCGAAGAACTCAGCGATGGCCGCCACCGGACGGTCTGGGAGGACCCGTTCCCCAAGCCCAGCTACTTGTTTGCGCTGGTGGCCGGGCAACTGGAGCGTTTCACGGACAGCTTCACCACCGCCAGCGGCAAGACCGTGGAGCTGGTGATCCTCGTCGAACCCAAAGACCTGGACAAGTGTGATCACGCTATGGATTCCCTCAAGCGTGCCATGCGCTGGGACGAAGAACGCTTTGGCCGCGAGTACGATCTGGACGTATTCCACGTGGTGGCGGTCGACGATTTCAACATGGGGGCCATGGAGAACAAGGGCCTCAACGTGTTCAACACCTCCTGTGTACTCGCTGCTCCAGATACCACGACGGATCTTGGCTACCAGCGCATCGAGGCGATTGTGGCCCACGAGTATTTTCACAACTGGTCCGGCAACCGGGTGACCTGTCGGGACTGGTTTCAGCTCAGCCTCAAAGAAGGCTTTACCGTATTCCGTGACGCCGAATTCTCCGCCGACATGGGCTCCCGCGCGCTCAAGCGGGTCGAAGACGCGGGCGTGATGCGCACGATGCAGTTTGCCGAGGACGCTGGCCCCATGGCGCATCCCGTGCGTCCCGCCTCGTTCATTGAGATTTCCAATTTCTATACGCTCACCGTCTATGAAAAAGGCGCCGAGGTGGTGCGTATGCTGCACACGCTGCTCGGCGAACGGGATTTTCGCCGGGGCTGTGATCTGTATTTTGAACGCCATGATGGTCAGGCCGTGACCTGCGATGATTTTGTTAACGCCATGGCCGAGGTGTCGGGGGAGGACCTGACGCAGTTCCGTCGCTGGTACTCCCAGGCGGGAACACCGGAGCTGACGATACGCGACGACTGGGATGAGGCCGCAGGCCAGTACCGGCTGCATGTGCGTCAGAGCACGCCACCGACGCCTGGTCAGGATGAGAAAGAACCCCTGGTGATTCCCCTGGCCATGGGCCTGCTGGGTGACGCGGGAAATCTGCGGCTGGAATTGGAAGGGGAGAGCCCCGATCCTGAAACCGCCGACAACACGCACCGCGTCCTGATTGTGGATCAGGCCGAACAGAGCTTTGTGTTTACGGGACTTCCCGAGCGCCCGATTCCGTCGCTGCTGCGGGGCTTCTCGGCGCCGGTGCGGGTCGACTATCCGTATACGCGCCAGCAGCTGTTAGGACTGGTGAGTCGCGACGATGACGGGTTTGCGCGCTGGGACGCCATGCAGAAACTGATGGTGGCGGTACTCGAAGAACTGCAGGAGACACCCGATGCGCCCCTTGACCCACTCCTGGCAGAGGCGGTTTCGGCCATCGTTGCGCAAGCAACCGATCCCGCTATTCGCGCGGATATGCTGCGTCTGCCTTCCGAAACCACGCTCGCCGAATTGGCCAGTCATCACGGTGCCATTGACGTACACGGCATTCACCGTGCTCGCGAAGGTCTGCGCCAGCGCCTTGCGCAGCATCTGGGTGAGCGCTGGCGCGAGCTCTACGCAGCAGTGCGGGTGACCGAATCCTATGAAGCCAGCGGTGAGCAGATCGGTCGTCGTGCCTTGGCAAATGTGGCGCTCGACTACTACGCCACCTCGGGGGAGCAGGGACTCGCGCTGGCCAACGAGGCCTACTACAGCGCCGATAACCTGACGGACCGCCTGGTCGCTTTGCGGATCATGGTACGCGAAGACGCAACCGGTGCCGAAGCGCTACTGCAGGACTTTTACACGCGTTTCGGCAATGAGACCCTGGCGGTAAACCACTGGTTGCAGGTACAGGCAGAGGCGACCTCGGGTGACGCTATAGACCGTATCAGGCAGTTGATGTCGCACGAGGCCTATGACGCGCGTAACCCGAACAAAATCCGCGCGGTAGTGGGGGGCTTCAGCAATATCAACGCAGTGAATTTTCACCGGGAAGACGGCGCGGGTTATGCGCTGTTGGCCGACGTGGTTGAAGAACTCAACGAACGCAACCCGCAGATTGCGTCCCGCCTGCTCACGCCACTCACGCGCTGGCGAAAGTTCCCCGCTGGCGGGGCGATGATGCGCGCTGAGCTCGAGCGCCTTGCCGCATTGCCTTCGTTGTCGCCAGACGTTTACGAGGTCGTGAGTAAGTCTCTGGCGGATCCGACGTAGCGCTTCAGCGCGCTGGATAGAGCGTGGGCAACGCGCTTTGGGTGGTCTGGGCCGACGGTTCCTTGAGGTCCTGAATAGCCCGCGCCAGGGGCTGGCCATCCCACGCGGTGTCGCCTGCGCCATAACGCGCTTTGAGTAGATCGCTGACCGCCTGCGCCAGTTGCGGATCGTTCCATTGCGCGGCCCAGGACTCACAGGTACCACGATGACCCGTGGCTGTGAGCCAGTGCCGTAACTCCCGTTCTGCGCGGGGGGCGTCATTGGCCCTGCAGGCGTTCAGTACCTCGGTTGGCGTCGTACGTGGTTTGGCGGGCGCTTCAGCAATGGCGGGGCGGGGTCGGTTACGCAACCACAACACGGTTGTGACCAGCCAGCCGATACCGCAGACGGCGGCGATCCAGGGCCACAGACCCTGTTCCGTTATCGGTGCTCCCGCGGAGGCGCTTGATTGCTCGGCATTGACGGGTGCGATTTCGACGATCGGCGCTGGTGCGCGAACGCGGATGGTCTGTTCCGGAAGGCGCGCGACCTCCATTCGATTGCTGCTCGTGTTCCACCATGGAACTTCCACCGCTGGAATGTGGTACTCCCCGGGCTCCACGGCCACAAGGGCAATGCTTTCGCGGCGTATTCCCGTAATGCCACCGTCGCCGTTCGCGTTGTCGATGCCCGGCTGGTCCGGGTAGACCCGCAGACCCGGTTGTTCGCTGATCTCGATGGGCGGCAGCTGAGCGCCCTGCAGGCCGTCGGCGGTGATCGTCAGGCTCCGGGTCAGGGTGTCGCCCACCTCGAGCTCGCTCAAGGAAGAGGACCAGGATTCCTCAAGATTCAGTGCCGCCGCCGGGAGCCAGGTCGTGTCAGGAAAATCTGCGGGCCTGGGCAATACATCGATGCGCAGTTCGTCCGTCGTTCGGCGGACCAGCCGTCCAGCGGGGCGTGTGTCAAAGAGCGAACGTCGACCCGAGCCCAGGCGTCCCGAGAACGTCTGGCCCGGGATCACCAGTTCGCCACTGGACTCGGGGAACACGGCGTAGCGAATCTCGTGCACCAGCCAGGGTCGGCCATTGATTGTGCGCTGGAATGAATTCTGGCCCAGGCTCTCGACATAGGCACCGTCAATGGCGAGGTCGGTAATGGATCGCGAATCGAGATTGACCGCCTGCTGGATGCGGAAGGTCAGTAATAATTGCCCCTGTACGTACAGTTCCGTGCGATCCACCTCAGCCTCGAAGACCACAATCTCGTCTGCTCCGGTCGCTTCCGGCACCGGGCCCACGTCCACCGACAGGGCTTCGCTGCGTACTCCGCGTATCTCGAAGGGTGGAATTACAAACGACCCCTGCCGGCGCGGCGTCAATTCAAGGGACAGGCGGTTTTCCTGGCTGCGCTGGCCGTTGATGATCTGGGTGTTGAGCGAGGTGGAACGCTGCAATATCTCAAAGTGCTCTTCGAGAGCGCTCAGATCCGCATCGCCGGGATCGCGGTCATCGTCGCTGCTGAGCGTGAGACGCACAGTATCGCCCATGGCAATGCGGTAGCGATCCAGCGAAGCGTGGAGCGCGGCCTCGGCGACACTGCTCAAAAGCAGTGCGACGAGCATGAGGCTACCAGATCTGAGCTTTATCACGTTGCGTTCCCTGACGTTGGTCATTGCTTTGCTGTTGGCGACGCCGGCTTTCATAGCGGAATTTCTCTCTCAGCAATCCCGAAGGGTCATCGGGCACGCGGCGTAGCCACTGCTCCATGGCCTGATCGCGTTCAATATTCTCCTGCATCTGGCTCGTGTCGATCTGGGGCTGAGGCGTAGACAGTTCGGGGGCTTCACTCTGTGATTCGCTGCCGGGTGAGCCCTGTTCATCCCGGTTGCCATTGGAAGATTGCTGCCGTTGTTGATCCTGTTGATCCCTTTGTGGGTCTGATGAGCCCTGTTCCTGATCGTTCTCATTGCCGTCGCCGTTCTGAGACTCCTGAGACTGGGGATCCGACGATTCGCTGTCGTTTTGCTGGGAATCCGAATTCTGCTCGGACTGCTCGGGGGAATTTTGCGAGTCCCCCTGCTGGTTCTGCTGGTTTTGTTCCTGCTGCTGCTGTTCTTTAAGTTGTTCTACGATCTGTCGATTTTTCATTGCGTCTGCGCGATCCGGAGCGCGCTCCAGAGATTCGTCGTAGGCGTTGAGTGCTCCCTCGTAGTCCCCGGCTGCCGCCAAGGTATTGCCCAGGTTGTACCAGTCATCAGCGCTGTCACCAGCAGCGAATCCGCGACGGGCGGTGTCATAGTCCTGCGCTTCAAAGGCGGCGGTGGCCTGCCAGCGAGGATCTTCGAACAAGGCGGCAGCGGCGTCTGCATCGCCATTCTGCAGGGCTCGTCGCCCCTGCTGGTCACGGGTCTGCCAGAGGTCTTCCCACGGGCCCGCCTGCGTGTCCGGTGATGGTAGACCGAGTGTTATGCAAAGCAATACGGAATAAACCCAGCCCCTGCGAAAGCTCACCAGCGCCGCCAGCAGCAGGGGAATCACCAGCCAGTGGCCCATGTCTTCCCAGCGGTCCGCCTGACGGTCACGATTGATCGTGTTCTCATCATCTGCGAGCAGGTCGGGGGCCAGCAACGTGTCGAGATCTGAATCATCTACGCTCAGGTCTTTGTAGGCACCACCGACGGCGCGGGCCAGCGCCTGCATGGGTTGCCGGTCCAGGGCCGGTACCACGATCTCGCCACCCCGATCACGTAGAAAACCGCCATCCGGCAGGGGGATCGGCGCGCCGACATCGGTGCCCACGCCCAGTATGGCCAGGCTGCGTGGCTCGCCTTCAAGGCGCTGGGTGATGCTTTCAGTGTCGTCCTCGGTCAATCCATCGGTTACCAGCAGCAGCCGTCCACGTCGCACGCCCGCAGAGTCCAGGAGCGCCAGAGCCCTGTCGATGGCATCCGCAGGATTGGAGCCGGGCAGGGGCATCATGGCCGGATTCAATGCGGGCAGAAGATTGGCAATGGTGGGGTTGTCGTCTGTGAGGGGCGCGACCACATGGGCATCGCCGGCGTAGGCGATCAGTGCCGTCAAACCCTCGCGCCGATCCCGCAGCAGGTCCAGAAGCTTGCGCCGCACGCGATCCTGACGCGAAGGCTCCAGGTCCGTCGCGAGCATGGAGTAGCTCAAATCCACCATCAATACCAGGGCATCCTGCTTCTGTAAAACGGGCTGGGGTATCTGCTGCCAGCTCGGTCCCGCCGCCGCCAGTACCGCCACGCACCAGAGCGCGAGCAGGGCGGGAATGCCACTGCGACTGCGGCGCACGGAGTCCTCGCTGATCAGGTGGGGAAGCAGTTCCGGGGCCACCACGCGTGACCAGTCTCCCTCCTGTCCCCGCTGACGCCACAACAGCCACGCCAGCAGCACACAGGGCACCAGAGCCAGGAGCCAGAGGGGCCGCAGAAAATGCAGTTGGCTCAGCGCGTCGATCACAGCGCCTCCGTTGCTTGCGCTGTCTGATGGCGACCGCGCCAGAGCTGACGCAGGACCAACGCAAAGCTCAGCGCGAGCGCCAGGCCCAGGGGAAGGGCGAGCAGGGACTGGCGTGGTCGGTAGATGGTGGTATCCACCTCGACGGGCTCAAGTTCTTCGAGCACCGCGTAGATCTGCGCGAGCTCGCGGGGATCGCGGGCGCGGAAGTAACGGCCGCCGGTGATCTGGGCAATGGCGATCAGGCTTTCTTCGTCGAGGTCTGCCGACGGATTGACGGTACGTGATCCCAGGGGAGACCCAAGCAGACCGGGCAACGTCATAGAGTCAGCGCCGATGCCGATGGTGTGCACACGCACCCCGAGTTGCCCGGCCAGACGCGCCGCCTCGATGGGATCGACGGTACTGGCGGTATCTTGCCCATCGGTCAGCAGAATGAGAACCCGACTGCTTTCCTCACGCTCCTGCAGTCGTTTCACAGCCAGGCCGATAGCGTCGCCGATGGCGGTTTCTTGGCCGGCAAAGCCAATCTGGGCTTCGCGCAGAAAACGCTGCACGGTCTGAATGTCGAAGCTGAGCGGGGACTGCAGATAGGCGCGACTGCCAAAAAGAATCAGACCGAGCCGGTCGCCGCTGCGCCGGGCCATGAAGTCGCTACCAAGCTCTTTCACCGCATCGATGCGGCGAACACCGCGGTTGGCTACTTTCATGTCTTCAACCCGCATGGAGCCGGAGATGTCCACGGCAAGCATGAGGTCGCGACCACTGTTGGGTAACTCGATGGCCTTGCCGATCCAGAGGGGGCGGGCAGCCGCCAGCAGTAGTAATAACCAGATGAGCCAGAGGAACAGCGCAGGCAGGCGCTGAGCAGAGTGCACCAGGGTTGTACCTTCGTCAGCAGCAAGGCGTTCCCAGCTACGAAAGAAGGGCGCTCGCAGCGCGGGTTGTTCCGTGACACGCGGCGACATCAGGCGGCGCGCGATCCAAGGTAGTGGCGCAAGCGTCAGCACCAGGGGCCAGGTGAGCGTTATCATGCCGGGCGCCCCAGGCGGTCGAGCCAGCGCGAGGTTTGCGCGACGAGGGCAGACACCTGGTCCTCGGAAACAGTGGGCTGATACGCGAGCACCAGCAGGTCGGGGTCAAGGGGGGCACTGTTGTCCCGTGTCAGGCTGTTGAGAAAGTCAGCCCAGGCGGGCCCGGTCAGTCCTGCGGCGTCGCGACGTGGTGCAAAAGCCAGGCACAGGCGCCGTTGCAGGGTGTTGACCTCGCTCGCGCAGCGCTGGGGATCCCGGGTCATAAGCGCCAGCTTACGGAGCGAGTCCCGCGCTTCGCGTAGCACGGCACCGCGCTGGTAGTAGCGCCACAGGTGGTAAAGGCCGAACCCGCTCGCAATAAGCACCACGGCCAGCAGCATCCACCAGCCCGGAGCGAGTGGCCACCAGCCGACGGGTTCGGGGGTTCGGAGCGGTTCGAGCAGCGTTGTGATGTCGGGGTTCATGCCACGCCATCTCCGTAAAGGCGGCGCAGCAGGCTCAGAGGGGCCTCGTCGGTGCGGGCCATGAGCAGTGGGATGCCCAGACGCTGCAGACGTTCCCGATGGGCTTCAAGTGCCAGGCGTGATTCCTCTGCATAACGTGAATTGAGTGACGGGGCAGCCGTGTCCAGATCCAGTCGATTCACACCATCGGTAATGGCGTAATGGCCTGCCGGTGGCAGTGCCTGTTCGAGAGGATCGCTGCAGTGGATGGCGGTGATTTCTGTGTGGCGTGCCAGGCGAAACATCTCTTCCTGGGCATCGTCACGATCGGCGCCGGCAAAATCGCTGAGTAGAAAAACGCTCGTTCCGGGCCTGGCAACACGACGGGCGCTGCGCAGCATGTCCACGAAGCGCGCTTCCTGCGCCGCATCGGCCGGGTGGGCTGGCCGCGTTTCTGCAAGCGCAGACAACACGGCGAGCACCGTGCGTCGGCTGTTGCGCGGTCGCATTTCCCAGTGTTCATCGTGACGCAGGATCAGGGCGCCAACGCGTTCGTTGCTGCCCAGTGCGCTCCAGGCGAGCAGGGCAGCGAGCTCCGCGGCCAGCACGCTCTTAAAACAATAACGTGAACCGAAGTCCATGGCGGGGCGGTGGTCCACCACCAGTAACACGGGGCGCTCGCGCTCTTCGTGGAACATCTTGGTGTGGGCGCTTCCGGTTCGCGCTGTGACACGCCAATCGATGGCGCGGATATCGTCACCGGCCTGGTACCCGCGCACTTCCTCGAACTCGATACCACGGCCGCGAAAATTGGACCGCTGCCCGCCCGACAACTGTGCCAGGGCGCGCCGCCGCCGGCGAATATCGAGCTGACGGGCGGGAAAACGCAGCGCCAGCAGGCGATGCAGGTCCGCCTGGGCGCCACTCGCGGGTGTCGTCGGATCGATCAACACTTCAGGCAGCAGGCACCAGACGCAGAAGTTCGTCGATGACCTGATCCGTCTCAACCCCCGCCGCTTCGGCCTCAAAGCTAAGCAGAAGGCGATGGCGAAGCACATCCGGTGCGACGGCCTGCACATCGTCGGGGGCCACAAAATCCCGGCCACGCAGCCAGGCATGGGCACGGGAGCAGCGGTCCAGCGCAATCGTTGCCCTGGGACTACCGCCATAATCCAGCCAGTGGGCCAATTCGTCGCTGTAAACGCCAGGGTCGCGCGTTGCCACCACCAGTTGCACAATGTATTCCTCTACAGCCTCCGCCATGTGCAGGCCGAGGGCTTCTTCGCGGGCGCGGAACACGCTCTCCTGACTAAGCTGCGGCGCCTGTGCATCACTGGTGGCCGCAGCCTCCGCGCGGGTCAGTTGCAATATTCGACGCTCGGCCTCCACGTCGGGGTAATCGACTTTCACGTGCAGCAGAAAACGATCCAGCTGGGCTTCGGGCAGGGGATAGGTGCCTTCCTGCTCAATGGGATTCTGTGTGGCCATCACCAGGAACAGTCTGGGCAAAGCGTAGCTCTCACTCCCCACCGAGACCTGTCGCTCAGCCATGGCTTCGAGCAGCGCTGACTGCACCTTGGCGGGGGCCCGGTTGATCTCATCGGCAAGGACCAGGTTGGAGAACACGGGGCCCTGCTGGAAGTGAAAGCTGGCCTGCTGCGGGCGGTAGATCTCGGTGCCCGTCACGTCACCCGGTAACAGGTCCGGCGTGAACTGAATGCGGTGAAAGCTGCCTTCGAGCGCGTCGCCGAGGGATTTGATGGCGCGGGTCTTTGCGAGCCCGGGCGCGCCTTCGACCAGCAGATGACCATCGGCAAGCAGGGCGACAAGCAGTCGTTCGATGAGGTGTGCCTGGCCCACGACCTGTTGGTCCAGCCATTGCTCCAGTTCTCTCAGATCACTACTGCTCAAGTCGCCTCCCTGGCTACGCCGCTCACTATCACTGAATCTGCCGCACCCGGGTGGACAGAGGCGTGATTCTATCCAACCCCGGGCTCCGGGACATCCTGTGTAGCCAACAGACGGCAAAAATCTGCGAAAGTTCCCCGCCGTCCGCCGACGCGGTGAATGCGGCTTTGCGATACACTTCAGGTCCTCACAACGCCGATGCTGAAGGGGACGGGTGATGGCGTGGGAAGCGACAAGAGACGCACTGCTGGAGGAAACCGCGGCGCTGGTTGATGCGCGTGCTGACACCGAATACCGCGAAATCCTGCACCGGTTGTCGGATGCGTTCTACGGGCGGTTCTCCCCCGAGGACATGCGCAACCGCTCCGCCGAGAATCTCTACGGCTTATTGTATTCCCTGCAGGACCTACTCGAGGACTGGAACGGTGAGGGCGTAAAGCTCGAACTCTTCAATCCCACCATCGGCAGTAACGGCTGGGAGAGCCGGTCGACGGTGCTGGTGATTCTCTGTCGGGATATGCCCTTTACCACGGCGTCGGTACGCGGCGAGATCAACCAGCGCAATATCGGCATCCATTGCCTGGCCAGTTGCAACCTGCGGGTTCGTCGTGATGAATCCGGGGCGCTGCAGGAGCTGCTCGATAGCGATGACGAAAGCGGCGTCGGTGAGAGCATTCTCTACTTCGAAATCACCCGGCACAGCGATCTTACGTGTCTGGACGAACTCGGCTTCGCCCTGGAGTCGGTCATTGCGGAGGTCGATGGCGTTGTCAGTGATTTTCCCGCCATGCGGGAGCGCCTGGACGAAGTGCGCGAGCTGATCGAACACAACAGCCCCTGTGTCGACGAAGACTATCGACGCGAAGCGATGACCTTCATCGACTGGCTGCGTAAGAACCATATGACCTTTCTGGGCTATGAGTATCTGGGCGTTGACGGTGACGAAGTGTCGGTGGATACGCAGCGTAGTCTCGGTGCATTGCGGGTGCGCGAAACGCGTGGACAACGCGATCTCGAATACGACCTCAACAATCTGGGGCGGGACGAACTGCTGCGCAAGCAGTTGAGTTTCAGTAAATCCCGCCAGCGCTCCCGGGTACACCGCCAGGCCTACCCGGACTACGTCGAGGTAAAGGTTTTTGACGAGAAAGGGAACGTGCTCGGTCAGCATCGATTCCTCGGGTTGTTTACGGCAGACGTGTATTCACTGGACCCCATGCGCATTCCGATCCTGCGACGAAAGGTAGCGCTCGTGCTCGAGCAATCAGGTCTGTCGGATGCGGAACACGATGGGCGCGAGCTGAAACGGGTGCTGGAACTCATGCCTCGCGACGAACTCTTTCAGTCATCCAGCACGGACCTTTACAACACCGCAGTAGCGGTCAATCGCATACAGGAGCGGCGTCATACACGCCTGTTTGTGCGCAGGGACGTGCACGGCAAGTTCGTCAGCTGTCTTGTGTATATGCCCCGGGATCGCTACACGACGCAACGGCGTCAGCGCATTCAGGGCATCCTCAGCCGGGCGTTCAAGGCTGAGGAGTCCGACTTCAACACGCAATTCACCGAGTCGATTCTGGTGCGCGTGTATTTTGTGCTACGCGTGGATCCGACCCACGACCATGCCTACGACATTAATGAGATCGAGGAGCAGATAGTGCAGGCAACGCTTGACTGGAAGGACCGGCTGCGGCTGCGCCTGCTGGAGGAATTCGGCGAGGAGCGGGGCGAGCAGCTGATGCGCAGCCTGGGTCAGGGCTTCGCTCCCGGGTATCGCGATGATTTTGATCCTCGCGTTGCGGTGCAGGACATTCAGTACATTCTGAAGCTGGGCAACAGCGAACAGCTGGGTATGAACCTCTATCGTCTGCTCGAAGAGGCCGACAATCACCTGAAGCTCAGGCTCTACCGTCGAGACGTCGCGCTCCCGTTGTCGGATGTATTGCCGATTCTCGAAAATCTCGGGTTGCGCGTGGTGGCGGAGCGGGCGTATCCCGTGCGGGCAGAGGATGGTGTGCGTTTCTGGATCCAGGAATTCTCGCTCATCTACTCTCTCGCGGCAGCTATCGATCTCGACGAAGTAAAAGATGAGTTCGAAGATGCCTTTGGCCGTATCTGGTTCGGCGAGGCTGAGAGCGACTCCTTCAACAGGCTGCTGCTCGGCAGTCGCATGAGTTGGCGAGAGATCGCGCTGCTTCGAGCTTATGCCTGCTATCTGGGCCAGATTAATTTTCCCTATTCCCGCGCGTACATTGCCGAGACGATGGCCGACCACCTGCCGATCTCGGCGTCGATCGTCGAGTTGTTTCTCACGCGGTTTTCGCCCGCGTTCGACGGAGATGATGAGTGGCGCTCGCAGCGCGAAGAAGCCATTGAAACGCGCATCACCCACGCCCTGGACGAAGTAGAGAACCTGGGGCAGGACCGGATTATTCGCCAGTACGTGGATCTTATTCGTGCGACGTTGCGCACGAACTTTTTCCAACACGATGACCGTGGTGCAGGCAAGGGCTACTTCTCGTTCAAGCTGCGTCCCGCAGACATCCCCGATATTCCGCGCCCTGTGCCGTTGTACGAGATTTTTGTTTATTCGCCCCGGGTTGAAGGCGTGCATCTGCGAGGCGGAAAAGTCGCGCGGGGAGGACTGCGCTGGTCTGACCGGCACGAAGATTTTCGTACCGAGGTGCTTGGATTGGTCAAGGCACAGCAAGTCAAGAATGCGGTGATTGTGCCCGTTGGGGCCAAGGGTGGATTTGTCGCCAAGCGGCTGCGTCCGGACATGACGCGCGAGCAGGTGCAGGAAGAGGGTATCGCGTGCTACCAGACGTTTATCTGCGGCCTGCTCGATATCACCGATAACCGCGAGGAGGACCGCGTTGTTCGCCCTGAACTGACGGTGTGCAAAGACGATGAAGATCCCTACCTCGTTGTCGCCGCCGACAAAGGTACGGCGACATTCTCTGATATCGCCAATGCCCTGTCGGCGGAGTATGGCTTCTGGTTGGGCGACGCCTTCGCCTCGGGCGGTAGCGTTGGCTATGACCACAAGAAAATGGGTATCACAGCCCGTGGCGCCTGGGTCTCGGTGGAACGTCATTTTCGTGAGATGGGCCTGAATACATCGACCACGGATTTTTCGGTTGTCGGCGTCGGCGATATGTCCGGTGACGTGTTTGGCAACGGTATGCTGCTGTCAGAGCACATTCGCCTGGTGGCGGCCTTCAACCATCTGCATATTTTTGTGGATCCGGAACCCGACGCGCAGAAGGGCTTTGCCGAGCGCAAACGTCTGTTCCAGCTGGATCGATCCTCCTGGTCAGATTACGACAGCGCGCTGATCAGCGAGGGCGGCGGAGTGTTCAGCCGTTCTGCAAAATCCGTTGCGATCAGTCCGCAGATGCAGGAGCGATTCGGGATCAGTGAGTCGCAGCTCACGCCGACGGCGCTTATTCAGGCATTGCTGCGGTCCGAGGTGGATCTGCTCTGGATGGGAGGCATCGGCACCTATGTGAAATCCAGTGCAGAGACGCATATGGATGTGGGCGACAAGGCCAATGACGCCCTGCGTGTGGATGCTCGGGATCTACACTGCAAGGTCGTGGGCGAAGGTGGCAACCTCGGCATGACCCAGCTGGCGCGTACGGAATTCGCACTGCAGGGCGGTCGTTCAAACACGGATTTCATCGACAACGCCGGCGGCGTGGATTGCTCTGACCACGAGGTCAATATCAAGATCCTGCTCGATACGATTGTGGCGCGAGGTGACCTCACTGAAAAGCACCGCAACGTGCTGCTCGAAGACATGACGGAAGCCGTGGCGGAGCTGGTGCTGGCCAACAACTATCGCCAGACTCAGGCCATCAGCATTACCGAGCGCGAAGCGTACGCGCGAAGCGGAGAATACCAGCGTTTGATCGTCAGTCTTGTGGACCGGGGACGCCTGGACCGGGAGCTGGAATTTCTGCCCGGTGATGAGGCACTCGCCGAGCGTCGTATGCAGGGTAAGGGTCTGACGCGTCCCGAGCTGTCTGTGCTGATTTCCTACAGCAAGGCGATCCTCAAAGAGGAACTGATTGCGTCGGATCTGGGTACCGATCCTCATTTGTCCGGTGCCGTAAAGACCGCGTTCCCTTCAAGCCTGGTGGAGCGTTACGCCGAAGAGATCAGCGAACACCGTCTGCAACGCGAGATCATGTGCACCCAGGTGGCGAATGACATCGTCAATCGCATGGGGCTGAACTTTATGCTGCGCCAACGCAAAGCAACGGGGGCTCCGATTGCCGACGTGGCGCGCGCCTACACCGCGGTGATGGAGATTTTTGAACTGCGCGCGCTTTGGCGGGACATAGAACTGTTGGACTACCAGGTAGATGCCGATATCCAGCTCGAGATGATGCTTGACGTGATCCGGCTCGTGAAGCGCGCGACACGCTGGCTGCTGCGAAACCGGCGACACAATATTGCACCCACGCTGACGATAGAGGAGTTCAGCGAGGGGGCTCGCCAGCTGATGACCAGGTTGCCCGAGATGTTGCGGGGGGACGCCGCGGAACGTCATGTAGAGCGCAGTCGCCACTATCGCGATGCCGGCGTGGACGAATCCATCGCGGAGCGCGTTGCGGCGTGTCTGCATTCATTTACTGCCCTGGCTATTGTCGATGTTGCGGTACACGCGGACTGCGATCTCGACGAGGTGGCAACGCTCTACTATCACCTTGGTGAACGCCTGGAGCTGGACTGGTTCGGTGCGCAGATTCTTGCCAGCAACGTCGACAACGAGTGGCAGGCAATGGCGAGAGAGGCGTACATGGAAGACCTGCAGTGGCAGCAATGTACGCTGACACAGGGGGTGCTAGCGCAGCGCTGCGGCGACGCGGTCGACATGGTGAGTTGTCTGGAGCGCTGGGAGGCGCAGGAGCAACCGCTACTGCAGCGTTGGCGCGATATGCTCAGCGAACTTCACAGCACCACTTCACCGGACTTCGCCATGTTTGCGGTGGCTAACCGGGAACTGCTTGATCTCGCCCAGAGTAGTCGGCGAAACGGACCGTGATCTGGGCGAGGGCTGCGCTATTGCATGCGCAGTCGGTGGACGCCGGAAATACCAATGAGGCCATCCTGTTGGTCTTCGCGGCCTTCGCGCCAGCCAGTGATCCAGTTCACACGTTGCTGCTCACTGGCATGGGGACAGGATTCGCTGCTTCGCCCTGAAACTCCGGCCTGATAGCCACGCTCAAAGGCTCTCGTGTTCATGTCCCGCTTCTGTCGGCGCATCGCTGTTCCTCTCGATTGCTGGTGGTCACGAAGCCCTATCTAAGCAAAGAGGGGACATCGCGGCTACTACCTTTTTGTTACTAGTACAATCACATCTATGTCGGAATAATCTAGAAAAATACCAGAACTGAGCTATGAACCTTTTTTTGGTGCGTTTTTTGCTATGTCGTCGCTATGGCGTCGTGGGCTAGCTCAAGCCAATGCACCACGGGCGGCGCTGCATCATCCTGCAGGTGCAACTGGCAGCCGATGTTGGCCGTGGCGATCACATCTGCCTGTTCGACAGTGAGGTCCTTGAGCTTCTGGCTCCGCAGACGCTGGCTACGCTCTTTCTCGAGTATGGAGTAGGTGCCGGCGGAACCACAGCACAGATGGTTATTGCGTACGGGTACCAGAGTGTAGCCAAGGGCGTCGAGAATCGGTCCGGCTCCGCCAGTGTGGCCAAGACCGTGCACCTGGGTACAGGGGGTATGCAATGCGACGCGCTTACCGCCGGCGCCAGTTGGTACCAGTTCCGCCAGATGATGCAGGATTTCGTCACGGCCCAGAAAGGCAGCGACGTCCGCCGTCAACGCTGCGATGGCCCTGGCCTTGGCTGCGTAGTCTTCATCTTCGGCCAGTAGCTGCGCGTATTCGTGAAGCTGCACACCACAGCCGGTTGCGCTCGACAGTATGGCGTCCACGCCGCTTTGTACCTGCGGCCACCACGCGTCGATGTTGCGGCGCGCCATTTGCTGCGCTTCGCCCCGGTGACCGAGATGTGCGGGCAGGGCGCCGCAGCAGCCCTGGCGCGGTGTTTCGACTACCTCGATCAGCAGCCGCGCCAGCACATTACGTAATGCACGACTGGTATTGGGGGTGGTCGCGCTCTGAACGCAGCCGTCGAGCAGCAGCACCCGTGCGGCCCTGGTTGAGGTGTGTTTGGTCGAGGGAAGCAGGGGTATCAATGCCTGGCGCGGAGGCAAGGCCTCCCGAAGTCTCTGAGGTAACAGCGTTTGCAAGTTTCTGCCGATACCGAGTCCCAGCTGCAACAGACGGCGCCGCGACAGCAGTTTGCGTAGGCTCCAACGTGTCAGGCGGGCGGACAGGGGGCGACGTACCCTCGGCTCGAGCAGGGTCCGGCCGCCGTCCAGAATGTCGCTGTACATCACCCCGCTGGGGCAGGTGGTCTCGCAGCTTCTGCAGGTCAGGCACCGGTCCAGATGGCGCAGCGTTAGCGCTTCATGCTGGTTGGTCTCCAGAAACTGTTTGACGAGGTATATCCGTCCCCGGGGGCTGTCACGTTCGTCGCGGCGGTCGAGATAGGTCGGACAGGTGGCCAGGCAGAAGCCGCAGTGCACGCAGGCGGTAATTGCGTTTGCGGTCGCCTCGGCGCGGGGCTCGTCGCGCAGATCGGTATGCAGATCGACTTTCACGGTTTACGTCTCACATCCACGGGTAGAGTCGACCGGGGTTAAGAATGCCGTGAGGGTCTACGGCGTGTTTCAGACGACGTAGCAGGGCGCGGGTGGCCGCTGCCGGTGCGGGGAGCGCCTCAGCGTCCTCCCGACCCGCTCCATGGCGGACGGCATAGCCGCCACGGCCAGCGAGTATCTGGGCCCGATCCTGCGACACGGTGCCGGCATACCAGCGCCGCGCGCCTCCCCAGTCCACCAACTCGCAGGGGTTTTCGGTACTGTCGGCACGAGCGGGTGCCAAGTCCAGCACCCAGGGCATCGATGTCGGCGTCTGCGGCGGCAGCTGCCACTCCCTGAGGTGGTCCCAGAACGCTGGCTGTCCCGCGGTCGCGGCGTCCAGTCGGCGCGACACGGTGTCCAAGGCGGCAGGTGATCCTTCAAAACGCAGTTGAAGCTCGCCATCGAACCAGCTGGCACCGCTGAGCGGTAACGGTGACACACACAGGCGGCGCATACGCGGTATGGCATCGCGCAGGCTACAGGGGCTCGCGAAGTACGCCCGGGCCCGAGGTGCCGGAAGCAGCCTCAGGCTGACATCCAGCATCAGGCCAAAACACCCGAGGGCACCGGCCTGGAAGCGCGACACATCGTAGCCGGCAACATTTTTAATGACTTCGCCACCAAAGCGCAGTATTTCACCCTGTCCGTCGATCAGGCGCATCCCCAGGACCGCGTCGCGAAGACTGCCCTGCCAGGGACGGGCGGGCCCGAGCAAACCACTGGCCAGGGTTCCCCCGAGCGTTCCCAAACCACCGAACTCCGGTACATCGCCGGGCAGTACCTGCCCCTGCTCAGCCACCACGGATTTGATTTCTGAAATCGGGGTGCCGGCCCGCGCTGTGATCACCATTTCATCAGGCCGGTAGCTCACGATGCCCCGGTGCTCACCCACTGGCAGGGGAACGGCCTCGCAGTTGCGGCCGACCAGTGCCTCCTTGGTGTCGGCACCGACGATACGCACGGGCTGACGGCGTCTCACCGCCTCCCGAATGCGATCGGAGAGGCGTTGGCTGTGATCGGCGTCAACGTCAACCATGGTGGTGATGCTCGGGCAGCGCGCGATACTCCTGGCAGCGCCTCAGGATCGGTATGCCTTTGCCCGGGTTAAGCAGCAGCTTCGGATCGAATGCCACTTTGATCTCTTCGAAGTGATGCAGTTCCGCTTCACCGAACTGTACGGGCATCTGGCGGAGCTTCTCGAGCCCCACACCGTGTTCGCCCGTGATGCTGCCACCGACGGCGACGGAATGCTCGAGAATGGCGCTGCCAAACGCCTCGGCGCGCTTTACCTGATCCTCATCGCTGGCGTCGAAAAGAATCAGGGGATGCAGATTGCCGTCACCGGCATGAAAGACGTTTGCGACGCGCAGGTCGTAGCGCTGCGACAGGGCGTTGATGGCTTCGAGCACATCAGCGATGCGACTGCGTGGGATCGTGCCGTCCATGCAGTAGTAGTCCGGCGCGAGCCGACCTACCGCCGGGAAGGCGGATTTGCGCCCTTTCCAGAGCAGGTCCCGTTCCCCGGCGTCTCGCGCTATACGTAGGGAAGTAGCCCCCTGTTGGCGAAACACCGCGCAGGCCTCTTCGGTCAAGGCGTCTATCTCGTCGTCGAGCCCGTCCAGTTCACACAGCAGCACGGCGGCTGCATCCTTCGGATATCCGGCGCCCGCGAAGTCTTCCGCTGCGCGGATCGCCAGCGAGTCCATCATCTCGAGGCCCGCGGGCAACAGCCCTTCGGCAATGATCGCACTGACGGCGTCCCCGGCCATACGCACGGTGTCGAATCCCGCCAGAACCACGGCGGTCGCCTCGGGACGTGGCAACAATCGCACGGTGACCTCCACGACGACGCCAAGCAGGCCTTCGGACCCGCACATCAGGGCCAGCAGGTCGGGTCCGGGGGACTCGAACCCCTGGCCCCCGAGCGTGATCAGCTCTCCATCGATGGTGGCCAGGGTCAGGGCGATGATGTTGTGTACCGTCAGGCCGTACTTCAGGCAGTGAACTCCACCGGAATTCTCGGCCACATTCCCGCCGATGCTGCAGGCAATCTGGGATGAAGGGTCCGGGGCATAGAACAGGCCGTGGGCTCCTGCTGCTTCAGAGATGCTCAGGTTGGAGACCCCGGGTTGTACCCGGGCCAGACCGTTGCTGGCGTCGATCTCAAGAATCCGGTCCAGCGAGGCCAGATTCAGCAGAATCCCTTCGGGGTGGGGCATCGACCCGCCGCAGAGTCCGGTGCCGGCACCACGGGCGACGATGGGCACGTTGAACTGAGTGCCGGTGCGAATCACCGCCTGCACCTGTTCCGTAGTCTCGGGCATCACGGTGACGAGGGGCATCTCACGATAGAGCATCAGCGCGTCGCACTCGAAGACGCGCTGGGAGCCATCGTCAGTAATGATGCGCTCGGCAGGCAGAATGCCCGCGAGGGCGCTGATTAATTCCTGCGAGGGTCCGGGCCTGTCACACGGCCCGGCAACGGGGTTTCTCATTACCTGATCCTGATAAAACCCGAACGCTGACGGGCTCGGGTCGACGGCTCAGTGTAATGGTTTCAGGATGGCTGTTCAGCTTTTGCTACGAAAGTGATTGCCGCGAGATCTCAGGCGGCTTCGGCGAATACAACCTCCATGGGGCGGGCGGGGTGCGCGATGCCCTGAATCAAACGCAGCTGTCCGCTGAAGTCCTCGACCAGTGCCGTGCAGTTTTCTACCCAGTCGCCATCGTTACAGTAGGTGATGTCGCCGAACTGCTGGATCGTGGGGTAATGCAGGTGGCCACAGATGATGCCGTCCAACTGCTGGTCTCGCACCAGGTTTACGGCGGCATGCTGGTAGGCCTTGATAGCTGCCTCGGCCTGAGAGACGTTCACCTTGACCCATTTCGCCAGTGACCAATAAGGCTTACCGAGCCACTCGCGAAACTGGTTTACGCGCCGATTGACCCACATCAGGATCTCGTAGCCGATATCGCCGATCGCCCTGTTGAGGCGACTGTAACGCACGGCAAAATCGAGCTCGTCGCCATGGGTCACGAGCATCCGTTGACCCGTTCCAGTCTCGTGGATGACGGTTTTGCGAATGCGAATGTTGCCGAAATCGCTGTTACAGAATTCGCGGAAGTTGTGGTCGTGATTGCCGGGGATGTACACGACTTCGGTCATACCCCGCGAAATCTTTAGGATCTTGCGCAACACGCGCGTGTGCGATTCGGGCCAGTGCACGCGCTTGTGCATGGCCCACACGTCGACGATATCGCCGACGAGATAGAGCTTCTTGCAATCAACGCGGTCCAGCAGCGCCAACAGTTGCTCGGCCTTGCAGTGGACGCTGCCCAGGTGCACATCCGAAATCCACAGTGTCTGGCAGCTGAAGCGGCCGTCGGTGGGTAGTGCCTGCATCGTTGGTCTCCCTTTCAGCGAGGTATCGTTGCCGCTTGCGCGGTGTGAGCTTGTGAAGATCGGCGATGACGAAGCTGTCAACGCAGTCACCGAAATCCTTGTCCACATTAAAGGCGGTAAACGCCACGCCATCGGGGCTCGTGGCCTGCGAGTAGTGTTTGTAAAGCGTAGGCAGGGGCAGGCCTGCTGCCGCCAGACTTTCGCGCAGGGATTTCATGTCTTCTTCAGCATCAACCCCTGAGAACTCAGCGCGAAGTGCGTCGAGCGTCGTGCCGGGAATCCGGAAGGGCGTGCGGGGCGTTACATCAAGATCGGTGGCAAAGTGCGTACCGAAGTAATAGGCCAGGCGGGCGGTCGCATCGGTGCCGTAGAAACGACTGATGGAGGCGGGGCCAAAGAGATAGCGAATATGCGGGTGCGCCTTGATATACGCGCCGATGCCATACCAGAGGTAATCCAGGCTATGGCGAGTCTGGTAGCGGGGCTGCACAAACGAGCGCCCCAGTTCCAGGCCCTCACGCAGCTTTTCGGTCACTCGCGGTCCGTAATCGAAGAGCGTATGGGAATACAGACCCTCAATACCGTAACGGTCGATCACCGCGCCGGCATCCGCCAACCGGTAAGCGCCGACAATCTCCATGTCGCTCTGGTCCCAGAGTACCAGCTGATCGTAGTGGCGGTCGAAGCGATCGATGTCTCTGGGCTGACCGCAGCCTTCGCCGACGGTGCGAAAGGTGAGCTCCCGCAGGCGCCCGATCTCGCGCATGACACAGGGGCTCGCATCCATTTGACAGAGGTAGATCACCTTGCCGTCGCGGGTCTCACCCAGCTTTGGTGATGTGTCGAGTTCCTGGCGCAACAGCAGGCGGTTTTCTGCCGGGGCGACCGTCTCCACGGACCGGAATACCGGCTTGCCCCGAGATCCGATCCGATAGACGTGCTTGCGAAACATGCGCGCCAGCTGGCGCGCCGAGAAGCCCGACGCGCTGTAAACCTCATGGGGCACGGGCCGCCCGATGCGAGCGTCGACGGTGTGGTGGCTCTGCTTGAACATCTCGCGTACCAGCCAGATGGTAGACAGCGGCTTGGCGAGCATTGACAGGCTGTAAAAGAACAGGGAGTTACGTCCGGCAACGTGAATCGGCAGAATCGGTGAACGGGTGCTGCTGGCGAGCTTCACGAAGCCGCTCTGCCATTCCGTATCTTTAATTCCTTTGGCGCCAAGGCGCGACACTTCGCCCGCGGGGAAGATAATGAGCGCGCCCTCGCTCTCGAGATGCGTCTTGATGGCTTTGAGGGCGTTGCGGGCCGTGCTGGCAGCGCCCATATTCACGACCGGCAACAACACCGGGTCCAGCGCATCAATAGCGGTCAGCAGATCGTTGGCGACAACCTTCACGTCCGGACGCACGCTGTGCAGCAGCTTTAACAGCGCAAGGCCGTCAAGGCTGCCGATGGGATGATTGGCGACAACCACAACGCGGCCGCGGTCCGGTATCCGCGCTCGCTCCGATTCCGTCAGGCGCAGGTCAAAATCGAAATACTTCAGCACCTGCTCAACAAAGTCGTAGCCCTGAAGCTGTGGATAGTCATCCGCAAACTTCTCAAAGCGTGATTCGTAAAACAGAAAACCGAGGAATCGACTGAGGGTGCGGGCAGTGCGGCGATGACGGTCAAAGAAAGCGGGGTAACGGGTTTGCAGCGCGTGCTGAACGTTCAGCATTGCTCAAGGCACCTCGGCAGGTCTAAAGGAAGAAACATCAGTCCAGGCCTGGTGCGAGGTCGTCTTCCGACAACCAGGTCGAGCCCCGTCGGCTGAGGGAGTTGCTATGGGGAACATCGATGACGGTGATATTGCCGCCACTCGCGAGAAAGCGTTGGACCTGATCGGCGATCGTGTCGCGAATCCGTTGCTTTTCTGCCACGTTGATACGGTCGTTGCGTTCCATGGGCGTGTCTCCGCTGGCTGGACGCATGGTCAACCGCGTCAGTTGCAGAAAAATGGCGATATTTTGAACGTTTTGTGAATCCCGCCGAGCCGAGTAGGAACGAAGACCTCGACCCGGCGTCGCTGTAACAAATACGTAACAAGTGAGTCACAAATTCGTCACTTCGGACTCATAGGATGCGCGGGTCGAAGTGTGCAGGTAGTCGCGTGCCCGACGCTTGTTCACACAAAACGCAATTCTCTCAGCGAATGAGGTCCTCGATGGTTAGCGAACGACTCTGGCAGCGCACACTGATTGTTGCCTTTACGACGGTGCTCGGCGCCTGCGGTGGTTCTTCCGATAACGTGTCACCCGGCTCGATTGTCGTAGAAGTTCCCGTTGCAAATGGCGGCGATAATGGCGGTGGAAACGGCGGCGGTAATGGCGGTGGAAACGGCGGCAGCAACGGCGGCACTAATGGTGGCGGCAATGGCGGCGACGTGATTGCTACGGTCATTCCCGACGCGCTGTCTGGCGCGGTCTCTGATACGGGCCGCGTTGCATCGAGTGACTTTGGCGGTCGTCCCATCTGGCAACTGGATATTTCTGCGCTGGATGGCGGTGTTCTCGATCCCGAAGGCCTGCTGATTGGCAACGACATTATTTTCGAAATTTCCGGTGGCGCCCTGCGTGTAGGCAGCGGTGCGCTGGAAATGGCGCCGGGCTCCGTGCTCTCAGGCGGCTCCCAGTTCGAGTTTGTTGTGATTGAGCAGGGTGCCCAGATCAATGCCGCGGGTTCCGCGTCCCAGCCGATCATCTTCACTTCGGCCACGGATGTCGCCGGTGAAGCGGAAGCGTCGGATCGCGGACAGTGGGGCGGACTGGTCATCAACGGTTTTGCACCGATCAATGACTGCCCCGAAGGCGCTGAAGGCGGTACCGCAGAGTGCACCAAAGAAGGTGAAGCGAATTCGGGTACCTTCGGTGGCGACGACCCCACGGACAGCTCTGGCACGCTGAGCTACGTACAGGTCCGCTTTGCTGGCTCCAACGTGGACCCTGAAAACCAGCTCAACGGTATCGCTTTTCAGGGCGTAGGATCTGGCACCCAGGTAGATCACATCCAGGTGCACAACAACCTCGATGATGGCGTCGAGTTCTTCGGTGGCACCGTGAGCGCCATGTATGTGGCCCTGACCGGTAACGCCGATGACTCCCTGGACTGGACCGACGGCTGGACCGGCTCCCTGCAGTATCTCTACGTCGAACAGACCGATTCCGCCGACAATGTTATCGAGGCGGATAACCGCGAAGGTGATGAAGCCGCAATGCCCGTAGCCATGCCTGCGATTGCCAACTTCAGCTTCTACGGCAACCCCGCAGAGCGCTCCATCCGCCTTCGTCGTGGAACGGGCGGTATGTTCTGGAATGGCTTTGTCACCGGCTCCGATGCCTGTCTTCGTGTCGACGGCACCTCCCGCGACAAGCTCGGCTCGGACCTGACGTTTGCCGGGACGACCTTCGACTGTACGACCATGCATGACAGCGACGACGATGGCGCGGTCGAGATGTATCTTGACGGTGCGATGGAAGTGTCCCAATCCGGTGGACAGGTTAGCCCGGTAACGCCTTCGGATTCCCGTCTCGAAGACGCCGGATTCGTGGGTGCCTTCGGCGCCGAAGACTGGACCGCCGGCTGGACCGTACCCGGGTCCATCTCCAACACCGAGCAGCCTGACTTTGGTTGTCCTGCCGGTACCACTTTCAACGGTGAAACCATCAATGGCACCAACGTCTGTGACATGGAAGGGGTGATCACCTCAGACCTCACACTGACCAGTAACAACCTGTACAAGCTGGTGGGCAAAGTCGAGATCGGTGATGGCACCAGCACCAACACGCTGACGATTCCGGCTGGTACCACGGTCTTTGGTGGCACCAACTTTGACTTCATCGTGATTCAGCGCAACGCCGATATCGTAGCCAACGGCACGGCGACGCAGCCAGTAATCTTCACTGCTCTGGCAGATGTGGAAGGCACCGTCGACGTGGTCGCTGATCGCGGACTGTGGGGCGGCCTGGTGATCAACGGTAACGCACCGATCAACGATTGCCCCGAAGGCGCCGAGGGCGGCACCGCGGCCTGTACCAAAGAAGGTGAAGCCAACTCCGGTACCTTCGGTGGTGATGACCCCACGGACAGCTCCGGCTCTCTGCGTTACGTTTCGGTGCGCTACGCCGGTTCCAACGTGGACCCCGAAAACCAGCTCAACGGTATCGCCTTTCAGGGCACGGGTTCCGGCACGATGGTGGAGTTCGTGCAGGTGCACAACAACCTGGATGATGGTGTCGAATTCTTCGGCGGTTCCACCAACGTCAAGTACCTGGTGTTGACGGGTCACGCGGATGACTCCCTCGACTGGACCGACGGCTGGAATGGCAGTATCCAGTACTTGGTGATCGATCAGGCCGACGATGCCGGTGACAACGGTATCGAAGCTGACAACCGCGAAGGTGATGAGAACGCCGAGCCTCGCTCTGCGCCGCGCATCGCCAACATGACCATCAACGGCAACGCCGCCGAGCGTGCGATTCGCCTGCGTCGTGGTACGGGCCTCGAGCTGTACAACAGTGTGGCCCAGGGCAGCGATTCCTGCCTGCGCATCCAGGGTGAATCCCTGAACCAGCTGGGCAGCACGATTGTCTTTGAGGGGGTCACCCTCGACTGTGCCACCGTGAACGAAGGCGATGATGTCGCTGCGGTCCAGGCTTTCCTTGATGGCAGCAATGTTGCTGAAGGTCCCAGCGCGGCTACGCCTCATAACCTGGCTGGTGACGCCTTCTTTGACGCCACGAACTTCATCGGCGCCATCGAAAGCGATGCCAACGACTGGACCGCTGGTTGGACCATCGGTATGCCTGATGGTGGTGTGAGCTTCGGTTGCCCGGCGGGTACCACTGAGGCCGAGAATACGATTGGTGGCAAGACGGCCTGTATTCTCAGCGGTACCTATGCGACTACGCTGAATCTCACCCGTGATAACAATTACGTACTCGACGGACGCGTAGCCATCGGTGCCGGTGATGTTCCCGGTGTGCTCAACATCGAGTCGGGGGTTACGATCATCGGCTCAGGCTCTGATGACTTCCTCATCATCAGCCGTGGCTCCCAGATCAATGCCAACGGCACGGCGGAAATGCCCATCGTGTTCACGTCACTGCAGGAACTGCAGGGCACGGTGAACCCGAGCAGCCGCGGTCTCTGGGGTGGTCTGGTCATCAACGGTTTCGCGCCGATCAACGATTGCCCTGAGGGTGCCGAAGGCGGTAGCGCCGACTGCACAAAAGAGGGTGAAGCCAACTCCGGTCTATTCGGTGGCGATCAGCCCAATGACAGCAGCGGTACCCTGCGCTACGTCTCCGTACGCTACGCGGGCTCCAATGTTGACCCCGAGAACCAGCTGAACGGTATCGCGTTCCAGGGCGTGGGTGATGGCACCACCGTTGAGTACATCCAGGTGCACAACAACCTCGATGACGGCGTGGAATTCTTCGGCGGAACGGTCAATGCCAAGTACGTGGCGCTGACTGGAAACTCCGATGACTCTCTGGACTGGACCGATGGCTGGGTCGGCAAGCTGCAATACGTCTACATTGAGCAGTCCGACGCCGGTGACAACGGTATCGAGGCCGACAACCGCGAGGGTGACGAACTGGCTATGCCCGTATCCAATCCTTCCATCGCCAACATGACCATGGTTATCCGCGATGATCAGCGGGCGATCCGCCTGCGTCGTGGCACGGGCCTCTTCCTCTTCAACACGGAAGTGACCAGTGGCGAGACCTGCCTGCGTGTTCAGGGCGAATCCCTGAACCTGCTGGGCACCGGCATTACCTTTGACGGCGTGGGCCTGAACTGTGCCACGGTCAACGAAGGTGACGACGAAGCCGCAGTGCAGAGCTTCCTGGACGGCAGCAATGTCGTAGAGGGTGCAGGCACACCGACGCCGGGCGCGATTCCCGCCGATGGCTTCTTCGAGCAGAACAGCACCATCGGTGCGGACTTTGAGAGCTGGAGCGGCAGTTGGGTAGTACTTCCTTAGTAACGTCTAATGGTCGCAGACCATCTACGCCAGGCCCGAAAGGGTCTGGCGTTTGCTTTAAAAAAACGGCTTATCACGCAGCCGGCTACAGGGCGGCGCGTATCTCGAAGGCGAAGATGATGATGAAACAAAAGAGACTACCCCTTGCGGTTGTGCTGGCTTCGGTGCCGCTTTGGCAGGCGGAGGCTCAGGAAGGTGGCGTTCCCTCTATACAGATGGAAGAGGTGTTTGTGCTTGGCGAGTTTGTGCCTGACGAAAAGCGCGATACGTCTGAGATATCCAATGTGTTGGACGTAGAGGATCTTTCCAAACTCGGAGAAACCAGTGTCGGTATTTCTCTGTCGCGGGTAACGGGCTTGAGCCTCGTCGGCGGTAAATACGTCTATGTTCGAGGACTGGGTGAGCGCTATTCATCCACACTGCTCAACGCCACGCGTATTTCGAGTCCTGTACCGTTCCAGAAGACCGTTCCCCTGGACATCGTGCCGAATAAAATCGTTGAAAGCCTGCTAGTACAGAAGACCTATTCTGCCAAGTATCCGGGCGACTTCTCTGGTGGTGTGATCGATATTCGAACGAAGAGTACGCCGAATGAGAACTTCGCCAATGTGAAGTTTTCCATCGGTGGCAACTCCGAAACAACGGGTGGCGACGGCATTTACTACAAGGGTGGCAACGACGATAACTGGGGCTATGACGATGGTACCCGAGAGCTTCCCCTGAACATACAGAGACTCAGCTCCGAGGAATTTGAGGATTCCGTATTCCCCGAGCGCGCTGCCCTGGGTGCCAGCTTTTACAACAACTGGGATATCTTCGAAAAAGAGCTTAAGCCCAACTTTACGGGCGAGATTGAAGCGGGTTTGCGCCGGGATGTGGGTGAAGAGTCGGCAATCGGTTTTATCGGCTCCTTCCGCTATAGCAACCGCTGGTTGAATCGCTACACCGATTTTCGTCGCTACGAATTCACTGGTGTTGACGGCGGCTCTAACCAGACCGTGGACTATGAGCAGTTGACGTCGCGGCAGGTGGTAGGTCTGAACGGCTTTGTCACCCTGGGCTATGAATTCAACGCCAACCATGCAGTAAATCTGACCTACACATTGATGCGCCAGACCGAGGATGAAACCCAGCAGAACAAGGGTCTGTCATCAGAGGATGATGTGACCGACGGTACTTTTGCCCAGAGCATTCGTCTGCAGTGGACCGAGAACGAGATCGAAACGATCCAGTTGACTGGTGAACACTATTTTCCCGAGATGAATGATGCCGAAATCACCTGGCGTCTGGTCGACGGTTCGGCCTACCGCGATTCTCCCGATACACGCACTTACACCTACGCAGAGAATCGCGATGGCTTGTTAGAAGTCGTGACTCCCAACCGCCAGGCTGCGGGTGATTTACGTGAAGTATTCCAGGCACCGGAACGTAACTTCGCACGTCTGGATGATGAGCTGACGGACTATGGGGTGGATGTTAACTACCCACTCTACCTGGGAGACATGGACGTCTCGCTCAGTGGCGGATTCGGTTACTACGAGCGGACCCGCGACAGTGAAGATCGCTTGTTCCGTTTTGACCTGACAACGAGCACCCCAGACTACGTGTCATTGATGGTGCCTTACCAGTTGTTCCGCACCGAGAACTTCGCCAATGAATGGATCACTGTACGCGACTTCTCTGCGGGGGCAGCCAATGCCTCAGGTATCTTTCCCTTCGCCGAGTCCGGCGAAGAAGTGACCAGTTATTACGCGGCCTTTGATGCGCAGGTAACGGATCGCCTTCGCCTGCAGGGTGGCGTGCGCTTCGAGGACGTCACGCTGAACGCGGATGCCTGGGGTGGTAACACGGAGCAGGGGACGGTGAACGCCATCGAGCAAAAGTACGATGATGTATTGCCCTCGGCCTCAATAACCTACGAATTTATCGAGAACATGCAAATCCGTATGGCCTGGTCCGAGACCGTCAACCGCCCCAGCCTGCTGGAGATTACGGGTACCACGATACGCAATCCCGAGAACTTTCAGCTTTATCGCGGAAACGTATTTCTACAGCCTGCAGAAATCACCAACTATGACTTCCGGTGGGAGTGGTATTTTGGTGCGTCTGACAGTATGAGCTTCGGTGCCTTCTACAAAGATTTCACCGACCCTATTGAGCAGGGTAAGGTGCAGGCCCAGAACGATGTGTTTACGTGGTTCAACGCAGAAGAGGCGTATCTGCAGGGGCTGGAATACGATTTTCGTAAAGAGCTGCGAATTGCGGATTGGTTGAATATAGAGACCGAGGGCTGGAACGAAACCTGGCTGAACCTGTTCACGTTGTCGGCAAATTTTTCGTACATCGATTCCGAGGTTACGCTTCTTGGGGCGGATGAGACGGCCGCCGACGTACCCATCACCGGTGGCAGGAATATCGCGCAGCTCAATGCCGATAAAAGACCCCTGACGGGCCAGTCAGATTACCTCGGTAACGTGCTTCTGAGCTATGACGATCCGGATCGAAATATAGTGGCCTCCTTCGCCTACAACTACACCGGTGAGCGTATCGCCCTGGTGGGGTCCCTGAATGATCCCGATGTGATACAGGAAGCGCGGGGGCGGGTAGATCTGCTGTTCCGCTGGACCTGGGACGAGTTCGATATGGTCGGCAACAGTCTGGAATTCGAGTTCAAGGCTGCCAATCTGTTTGACGAGCCCATCGAATGGACCCAGGGCGGTCAGGTTTACGAAGAGTACAAGCTCGGTGTGACCTACTCGGCCGGCGTGCGACTCAACTTCTAAGCGTCTGTGACCAGAAATGCGGTGGCGCTATGGCGCCCCCGTGAATCAATTGACCGGCCCAACTGGGCCGGTTTTTGTGTCAACGTTTGGGGTGCAGAATCACCGGGAGCTTGCGGTAGCCCTTAACGAATACCGACAGGGTGCGCTGGGGCTCGCCAACGACTTCGATGCGGTCAAAGCGCTTGAGGATCTCTTCCCAGAGCGTGTGCAGTTGCAGCTCCGCGAGCCGGTTGCCCATGCAGCGATGAATGCCAAAGCCAAAGGAAAGGTGCTTGCGCAGATCGTCGCGGTGAAAATCATAGCGATCCGGATCGGCAAACAAGCGCTCGTCCCGATTCCCTGACACGTACCACATCACAACCTTGTCACCCTTGCGAATGGTCTGGCCGCCCAGCTCCGTATCCTGCAGAGCACGCCGGCGCATATGGGCCAGGGGCGTTTGCCAGCGAATGGTTTCTGCAACCATGTCTGGTATGAGCGATGGATCCTGCTGGAGTTCGGCGAATAGCGCCGGATTCCGGTCCAGGCAAAGGACGCTGGCACTCATGGTGCTGCGGGTGGTGTCATTGCCGCCCACGATGAGCAGAAGCAGATTACCCAGATATTCCATGGGTTCCATGTTGCGAGTGGCTTCGCCATGGACCAGTCGTGAAATAAAGTCATTGGCGGGCGGCTGCTTGGCGCGCTCGTTCCACAGCTCAATAAAGTACTGCAGACAGCCGAGCATTTCCTTCTTCCATTCCTCTTCGGACTCGACCATGCCCTCGACGCCGGGAATGGTCGTGGCCATGTCGGACCACCAGGTCAGCTTGCGACGTTCTTCGAACGGAAAATCAAACAGCGTCGCGAGCATGCGTGTGGTCAATTCAATGGACACCCGATCGACCCAGTCGAATTCCTCGCCCACGGGCAGATTGTCCAGCACATCGGCGGTACGCTCGCGAATAATCGGTGCAAACTCACGCAGCGCTTCCATGCCGACGGCGGGGCTCACGGTCCTGCGTTGCTCATCGTGCTTGGGGCGATCCATAGCGATGAACATGGGGAGTTCAAAGTCGTCCAACTGATCGCGAATGGTAATGCCCGGTTCAGAGGAGAAAATCTGGTGCGAGGTATCCACCGTCATGATGTCCTCGTAGCGCGTGACGGACCAGTAGGGGCCAAAGACGCTATCAGCACAGTAATGCACCGGCGCCTCATCACGCAGGCGCTTGAACCAGGGCCAATGTTTGTCCGCCTCGAACAGGTAGGGGTTTGCCACATCGATCTGTTCCAGCGGCAGGCTGTAAGGATCTACATCCACTTGACTGGGATCGTGTTCGGGCAACTCGGATTTGACGGGTGCGTTCATTGGGCCTCCGGTATAATTATAAGAATGTCGTCGTTCCTGATTCTACGCAGGGCGTCAGGGTCGGGCCAAGGGCTGGCCCTGTGCAAAAATGGCACGGGGTTTGGCAAATTCGCAACACAGTTTCGTCGCAGAACGACGGCAGCCATTGTTTCAGGGTAGGGGTAGATCACCACGATGAATCAGACGTACTCGGTAGAAGCGGCCTGGGATAGCCTGGAGCAGCTGCGTGATCAGGAATCGCATCTGAGCATCCAGGACCTGTTTCGCGACGATCCCGAGCGGGCCGAGGCTTTCAGCTGCGAAGCAGCCGGTCTTTATCTGGACTATTCCAAGAATCGACTGTCGCGAGCGACGCTGACGGCGCTGCTCCAGCTTGCCCGTGGCGCCGGTCTGGAAGAGCGGCGCGACGCCATGCTGTCCGGGGAGTTGATCAACATCACCGAACAGCGTGCCGTACTGCATACGGCGCTGCGTGATCGGTCCGGGCGCTCTGTGATGGTCGGCGGTGAAGATGCCTGTGCCCTGGCGACTGCAGAACGGGAACGTATGCTGGCATTCGTCGATGAGATTCACCGTGGCCAGCGACGCGGAGCCACCGGCCAGCCGCTGGATACCGTGGTGAATATCGGTATCGGCGGTTCAGATCTGGGGCCGGTGATGGTGGTCGAGGCGCTTCGTCCCTATGCGATCGCCGGGCGTCGCTGCCATTTTGTCTCCAATGTCGACGGCCAGCACCTCTCCGATACGCTCCAGGATCTCGATCCCGAGCGCACGCTCTTCATCATCGCGTCGAAAACCTTCACCACGCAGGAGACCATGACCAACGCGCACTCGGCCCTGGCCTGGTTCCGGGCATCGGGTATGGACGAGAAGGCTGTGGCGAAGCACTTTGTGGCTCTGTCCACAAATCATGATGCGGTAGCGGAGTTTGGTATCGCTGCCGATAGCACCTTCGGATTCTGGGACTGGGTTGGCGGTCGCTATTCGCTGTGGTCATCCATCGGGTTGTCCATCGCACTACAGGTGGGGGCAGGGCGCTTTCTTGAGTTGCTGGACGGCGCCCATGCCATGGATGAGCACTTTCGCACAGCGCCTCTGGCATCGAATATGCCCGTGCTGCTGGCATTGGTGGGAATCTGGAACCGCAATCTCGAAGGCCATCGCTGCCATGCGGTGCTGCCCTACGACCAGCATCTGCTGCGTCTGCCGGCCCATCTACAACAGGCCGACATGGAATCCAACGGTAAGTCCGTTGATCTGCAGGCCAATGCCACGGCTCAGGCCACGGGCCCGGTGGTCTTCGGAGAACCCGGAACCAACGGCCAGCACGCGTTCTATCAACTGCTTCACCAGGGATCCGACATTGTGCCGACGGATTTTATTGCGCCGGCGATCAGCCAGGCAGAGCTGGGTGATCACCACCCGAAGCTCCTGGCCAATTTTCTGGCCCAGCCCCGCGCGCTGATGAATGGTCGAAGCCTGACCGAGGTGGAGCAGGAGATGCGTGCTGGCGGCGCCGACGAAGAAACCATAGCTCTGCAGGCACCGCATCGCGTTTTTCCCGGTAATCGCCCCAGCAATTCGTTGCTGATGGAGCGTCTGACGCCGGCCACCCTTGGGGCGCTCATCGCACTCTATGAGCACCGAATTTTCTGTCAGGGTGTGATCTGGAATATCAATTCCTTCGATCAGTGGGGTGTCGAACTGGGCAAGGCGCTGGCCCGAGATATTCTGCCCTACCTTCCCGCCGTGGGAGCACAGGCGACCGCAGCGGGTGCGGACGCGCTGGATCCATCCACAGCGCATCTGCTGGCCTGGATCAATGAGCGCCGCCAGCGCGCCTGAACGCCTTCCACCATCGTCTTATTGTGGCCTGCATGACGTCGGCATAGATTAGTGGGACGATAACGCGAAGGATCACGCCATGAGTGTCACCGTGGACTGGATGGACGAAGCCCGTGCCATCCACTGGTTTGAACCGCCCCAAACGCTACTGGACGACAGTAACCCGCCTTTTTACCGCTGGTTTCCCGATGGCAGCACCAATGCCTGCTACAACGCGCTGGATTATCACGTCGCCCACGGCCGGGCGCAGCAAACCGCGCTCATCGTTGACAGCCCGGTCACGGGCTCCGCGTACAGTTACAGCTACGCCGAGTTGCTCGACGCCGTGGCCCGCTGTGCTGGAGCGCTGGTTCAGTGTGGCGTAGAAACCGGCGATCGCGTGCTGATCTATATGCCCATGGTCGCCGAAGCGGTGATTGGCATGCTGGCCTGCGCCCGCATCGGAGCGGTGCACTCCGTCGTGTTCGGCGGCTTTGCCAGCAATGAGTTGGCGGTGCGTATCGATGATGCCGCGCCCAGGGTGATTCTCTCGGCGTCCTGTGGCATTGAGCCGACGCGCGTTGTCCCTTACAAACCCCTGCTCGACGCGGCGATCGATACAGCTGTCCACAAACCGGATCACTGTATCGTGCTTCAGCGCGACGCGCTGGCGGCGGAGCTGGTCGAAGGGCGTGACATTGACTGGCAGCGGGTCATGATGGATGCGCCGCTGCAGGAATGCGTACCAGTCCCGGCAAATCACCCGCTCTATATTCTCTACACCTCGGGCACCACCGGGCAGCCAAAAGGCGTCGTACGCGACACCGGTGGCAGCATTGTTGCTCTGAAGTGGAGCATGAAAGCGGTCTACGACGTGAATCCCGGCGACGTATTCTGGGCCGCGTCGGATGTAGGCTGGGTGGTCGGGCATAGTTACATTGTCTACGGGCCACTGTTCAATGGCAGCACGAGCGTGCTGTACGAGGGCAAGCCTGTTGGTACACCCGATGCCGGTGCTTTCTGGCGCGTCATCGAGCAGTACGAGGTCAATGTACTGTTCACTGCCCCGACCGCATTCCGTGCGATCCGCAAAGAGGATCCCCTGGGCGAGTGTATCCGGCAATATGATCTCAGCAGCCTACGCTCGCTGTTTCTCGCGGGAGAGCGCTGTGATCCCGACACCCTGAACTGGGCCCAGGAGCAACTCAGGGTGCCCGTTATCGACCACTGGTGGCAGACAGAGACGGGCTGGCCTATCTGCTCAAACTGCCTGGGTATCGAAGTATTGCCGATCGTTCCCGGGTCACCTGCGCGTCCCGTACCCGGTTATGACGTCGTGGTGCTGGACGAGACTGGTGAGCCGGTGTCAGACGACACCATTGGTGCCCTTGCCATTCGCCTGCCGCTGCCGCCCGGTACCTTTGTCACGCTCTGGAATGCGGACGAGCGTTTTGAGCAGGCTTATTTCTCGCGCTATCCGGGGTACTACGAAACCGGTGATGCGGGGTATATCGACGACAATGGCTATGTGTTCGTCATGGCCCGCACCGACGACGTTATCAATGTCGCCGGCCACCGCTTGTCTACGGGTGCCATGGAGGAAGTCCTTGCGTCCCATCCCGATGTGGCAGAGTGTGCGGTCATCGGCGTCAAAGACAGCCTGAAAGGGCAGGTGCCGCTCGGCTTGCTGGTGCTGTCTGATGGTGTCACGCGGGACCCGCAGGAGATTGTGAGCGAGGTGATTGCGGCGGTACGCGAAACCATTGGTCCGGTCGCCGTGTTCAAGCGCTGCCATATCGTCAACAGACTGCCAAAAACGCGCTCGGGCAAGATTCTTCGTGCCACCATGCGCAGCATTGCGGACCAGCAACCCTATAAAGTCCCAGCCACGATTGATGATCCAGCGATCCTCGACGAAATCAGTGATCTGCTGCTCTGAATTCCAGGAATAGGCTACTTCTGGCCGAAAAGTACTCTTTTTGGCCACAAATAACCCTAAATACCGCTGATTCACTCGTCGTTCAGAAAGTGAAGGCTCGTGTCTTTTTAATTTCATGTTGGTGACATGTAACTGTCATATTCAGCGGGTACCGTGCGCCCAGTTTCATCATTCGGTCAAATAACTGTTATGTTTCGCGCCGCCATCATCGCCATTGCAACGACTCTCTTTGCCTCGCTGCCCGCGCAGGCCCTGACGCTCAGTTCTGCGGAACTGGCCGCTGCGCAACAGTTGGGTTGCGTGCTTGCCGACGACGCGCTGGGCTACCTTGACGAGAACCAGTTCAACGCACGTTTTGACGACGTGGTCGAATCCTTCTCGGACGAACAGGTCGACGTTATCTACGCCAAGGCCCTGGGTTACATAGACGGGCTGCTATTTGGCGTGCCCAGCGGCGAGGGACACGTGGCCTCACGTCGCCTTGAGAGCTTCAGCAACAGCGAAAGCTGCGCCGCGGTCGGCCCTCGCGTAGCGAGCCACACCGTTTCGCTGTGACAAAGTGATCCGTCTGTATCGATGAACCGTAACAAGGGGTAGTGGCGCAATTGAGCTACTGAGCAAACACCATCTTTCCCCCGGATGGTTATTCTGACCCGGCCCCTGGCCGGGTTTTTTTATGCCTGGTGATCCTGCTCCTGCGGTGCGACGTAAACCCACCTTTAAAAGGAGTGTGATCCGTGGGCTATGTCAGCAGGTTGATACGAGGGAACAGGTTGATTCTGGGCGCCTTGCTCGTAGCGCTGACGGGATGCACGGGTGTTTCGGTGAGCGACTATGCAGTAGAAGCGCCCATGCTCGATCCCGAGGTGTTCTTTAACGGCCAACTACGTGCGGCCGGAGTCGTCAAGAATCGCGGGGGCAAGGTAATCCGGCGTTTCACGGCCGATATCAAGGCCTACTGGCGCGATGGCGTGGGAACGCTCGAGGAGGACTTCGTTTTTGATGACAATAGCGAAGAGCGGCGGGTCTGGACTCTGGAGCCGACAGAGGCCGGCCGCTACCGTGCCACGGCACCCGATGTCGTAGGAGCTGGTCATGCCGACGTCAGCGGCAATGCCATGTTCCTGGATTATGTGCTGCGAGTTCCCTACAAGGATGGAACGATCGATGTGCGCATCGACGATCGCATGTATCTCGTTACGCCCGATACGTTGATCAACGAATCCGTGATGCGAAAGTTCGGTTTTCGAGTCGGCGAGATTCTGCTGAGCATAGAGCGCATCGATGCGGATGCGTAGCTGATCTTTCGCAGGTAATTCATTGCCGATGTTCGAAGGACGGCGGTAGACTGAGCCCCTCAACAGGCGTTGATGTTCCCCCATGGTTTACTGCGACAGTCTACGGCGATGATCTACTGCGATAGCGCGCTGGACGCCCTGGGGGCGATCCAGTCCGGCGAATATATCTGGTGCCATTCCATGGCTGCGACGCCCGTCAGGCTGCTCGATGCCCTGGCGGAACATGCCCGGGGCCGACGCGACATCACGGTGATGCAGTTGCACCTTGAGCACGCCGAGAAGGTGACCGACGAGAGTCTGGATGGTCATCTCAGGCACCGCTGTTTTTTTGCGGGTCGTGAAACCCGCAACCTGATTAACCAGGGCCGGGCGGATTACGTGCCGCTTTTTCTCTCTGAGATTCCCAAGCTCTTTCGCAATGGCGAACAACGGGTCGATACGGCCCTGGTGCAGGTGTCACCACCCGATCGCCATGGCAACTGCTCCCTGGGTATTTCCGTCGAGGCCACTAAAGCGGCCTGCGATGTTGCGGGTCGCATCATCGCCCATGTCAATCCCCTGATGCCCCGCACCCATGGTGATAGCTTTATAAACGTGCGTGACATTCACGCCGCTTTTGAAGCTGAAGAGCCCCTGATCAACGCAGGCACGACTGATATTTCTGCGACGCAAAACCGTATCGGCGCGAACATTGCGAGCCTTGTCGAAGACGGTGCCTGTCTGCAGATGGGCATCGGTGCCATCCCCGACGCAGCGCTGCGCTGCCTTGGCGGACACCAGCACCTCGGCATTCACACCGAGATGTTCTCAGACGGTGTGTTGCCCTTGCTCGAGGCGGGGGTCATAGACAACAGCCGCAAAAAGGTCGTTAACGGTCGCAGCGTAACGGGCTTCGTAATGGGGGGTGAAAAGCTCTACCGATTTGTCGATGACAACCCGGAAGTCACCTTTCTCGACATCGAGTTTGTCAACAATCCGGTGGTGATCGCCAAAAACAAGCGGGTAACGTCGATCAACAGTGCGCTGCAGATCGATCTTTCGGGTCAGGTCTGCGCGGACTCCATCGGCCATCGCATCTATTCCGGTGTGGGCGGACAGGTCGACTTCGTCCTCGGCGCGACCTATTCAGAAATGGGCAAATCCATTATTGCTCTGCCCAGTACTGCCCGCCAGGGTGCGAGTTCACGGCTCGTAACAACCCTCGCGGCCGGTGCCGGGGTCGTGACGACCCGTGCCCAGGTGGACTATGTGGTGACCGAGTTCGGGGTGGCGGAGTTGCGCGGACGCACCCTCACCGAGCGGGCGCGCGATCTCATCGCCATTGCCCATCCCGATTTTCGTGAAACCCTGATGCGCGAGGCGCGGGACACGCTCAAGCTACGCATCCCTGGTTAGATCTTACGAATTTTCCATCGACACTTTTTAAGGAGAGGCTATGCAACAGGTCGTGACGGGATCAGAAGCGGGACTGGACAACCTGAACGTCGTTCCCGTTCAGGCGCGCGAGCCGGGCCCCGGAGAAGTACAGGTCCGCGTTTATGCCAGTTCTCTCAACTTCCACGATTATCTCGTGGCCTGCGGTTTGTTACCCGCAGAACCGGGCAGGGTGCTCATGTCGGACGGCGCGGGCGAGGTACTGGCCGTGGGTGAAGGGGTTGATGCATTTGCCCCAGGGGATCGGGTCATGAGCCACTTTTTTCCCAATTGGGTCGGCGGCGATGTGGATCTCGCCGCTTTGCAGGGCGTACCCGGTGATCATATCGATGGATTCGCCAGTCAGCTTGTCACCATGCCCCAGGCCGCGTTTTCGCCGGCTCCCATACACATGGACTACCTTGAAGCCGCTACGCTGCCCTGCGCCGGGCTCACCGCATGGCGGGCACTGATGGAAGAGGCCACGCTCAAGGCAGGGGATTGGGTGCTCGTGCAGGGCACTGGCGGTGTGAGCCTGTTTGCGCTGCAGATTGCCAAGGCCATCGGCTGTCGCGTGATTGCCACCTCGTCGCGTGCAGACAAGCTCGAACGCCTGAGTGATCTGGGTGCCGACGCGGTGATCAATTACCGCGAAGAGGACGAGTGGGGACGCAAGGCGGCAGAAATCAGTAATGGCGGCGTGGATCTCGTGGTCGAGGTGGGCGGCCCGGGTACCGTTACCCAGTCGGTGCGGGCCCTGCGCGTCGGCGGCATCATGAGCATGATCGGCGTGCTCACGGGCATCAGTGGAGAGTTTCCCCTGGCTGAGTTTTTTCAGCGCAACGCTGTCATGGCGGGGATCACCGTGGGGTCCCACGAGCACCAGGCCAATATGATCTCGGCGTTCAGCGAGTGGCAGCTCAAGCCCGTTCTGGATCGAAGCTTCGCCCTGGGTGATCTAGCCGAGGCGTTTCGCTACCAGGAGAGCCAGGCCCACTTTGGCAAGATCAGCCTGGATCTATCGTAGCTTGGTGTTTCGCGCCTAGCGACGCTCGATTTCGTCGAGTTGCAGGTCGATGTTGTCGAAGCTGTCGCCCTTGTTAAGTCGAATATGCAGTGACACGTTGTTGCGTGAATCGGCGTATTCAATCGCTGTTTCTGCCGTGATGCGTCCTTTTTCATAGAGCTCGATCAGTGCCTGGTCAAAGGTACGCATCTGGTACTTGCTGCCCTGCTCGATGGTGGAGCGTAACTCCGTCAGGTCCTGCTTCGTGATCAGGTCCTGAACCCGCGGGGTGTTGATCATGATCTCCATCGCAGCGCACTTGCCTTCGTCGACGGTCGGTACCAGGCGCTGAGAGATGATTCCACGGAGGTTCTGCGCGATACGCAGTACCTCGTTCGCCTGATCTTCGGGCGGGAAGAAGGTCATCATCCGCTCCAGCGCAGACACCGCATTGTTCGCGTGCAGCGTCGTCAGGCAGAGATGACCCGTGTTGGCAAACTTCAGCGCAAACTCCATGGTCTCCAGGTCACGAATCTCGCCCAGCAGGATGACGTTGGGCGCTGAGCGCATGGCTGAGCGGATACCTGTGCCGTAGGTTTCGGTGTCCACGCCGATCTCCCGCTGGGCCACCACGGAGCGTTTGTGGTGGTGCAGGTATTCGATGGGATCTTCCAGCGTCAGAATGTGTCCGGCTGCATTGGTGTTGCGATGATCGATCATCGCCGCCAGCGACGTGGATTTACCGGAGCCGGTGGCGCCGACCACAACTACCAGGCCGTTCTTTTCCATCACCAGGTCGTTCAGCACCGGTGGCAGCCCGAGTTGTTCCACCGTTGGGATTTCGTTGCGCACATAGCGAAACACCAGCGACGTCTCGCCGCGCTGGCGGAACGCCGAGCCGCGGAACCGACCCAGACTCGGTACGCCCAGACTGAAGTCCACTTCACCGTGTTCTTCGAACTCCATGATCTTGCGGTCTGATGCGATGGTGCGGAACAGGTGATCCACCTGCCCAGGCAGCAACTTGTCGCCAATCCAGGCAAAACCAAAGGGCCCTTTGATCAGGATTTTGGCGCCGGAGTGAAAATAGATGTCTTCACCTTCCTTGTTCACCATCAGGGCGAGGTAGGGGGCGATTTCGAGATCCGTATCGCTCATCGAGCACATTCCTGCAAAAACGTTGGTAGAAGTATCGCATTGCTGGCGGCTGGCAAAAAGAGCCATTCATATCGCAGATTTGGTAGCATGCGCGTGCCGTCCCCGTGGCACAACTGGATAGCGCAATTCCCTCCTAAGGAATAGGTTGTAGGTTCGAACCCTACCGGGGACGCCATATTTGCCTGCGCCTTTTTACCCGCGCGTGGCAGGCTTGCGGGAGCAGGTACTACCGCCCGGAGATGCCTGCATGAGGCGGCGCTTGGGAGCCGGCGCGGTTTAAAGCGTCGGCTGCGAGAAGCGGGGATGGGAGGGCGCCAGGCCATCGGCAAAAAAATCCGCACCCCCATTGTCGGTTGCGGGCAGGCGCTGCACACCATGCATTAAAAACACGAGACGACTCATACGCCATTCATCGCCCCGGCGGGTGAAACCAAGCTGATACCGTCCGGCCATGATCTCATCGAAGGCGGTGCCATCCTCTTGGACGCGCATGAAGAGCAGGGCACCGACTTCGCCCTGGCCTTCATCGTCACCGATGCTCAGGCGGGGCGACGCAAAGTGGTGCAGGCGACGATCGTAGCCCTCTTCGAGCGCCTGCACCCACGGCAGAAACCCTTCCCGGTCACCCTGCCACAAACCAAAGTCAAACTCGGCGTCGGCCCAGAACAGCTCCTTGAGGCCCGCCCAGTTCTGCCAGTCAATGGCGTAGGTATAGGCCTCCAGCAAACGCCGGCAAGCGGCTTCATTGACCAGTTTTTCGACCTGTGTGTAAAGCGTGTTGTCGACCTTGCCCATAACGTGACTCCGTTGTTCACCGTGCCCAGTTGGTATCCAGTCTAGCGATAAAATCCTCGTAGTCCCGAAAAGTCTCGGTGATTCCTTCTGTACTCAGGCCATAGTCCCCAAGGCTGTATTCGTGGCGGCCGTACTTGTTTTGCGGGTTGCTGTCGTTCCAGAGCAGCATGCGCTCCAGCGACGCGTTGCTGAGCGGAAGCTGCGCGTAGGCGTAGATCGCCCGGATCGTCGCCTCGGGTTGCGCTACCAGGGCAGAAAACGGCAGGTCCAGAAAGCGGTCATCGCGTTGCTGGGCGCGCCACTGCATGTGGGCCTGCGTCGCACCCAGTACGCCCTGGACGTACGCTTCGGGGTCGGGACGGCGATGAGTGAAAGGTTGGTAAAAGCATTCCAGCAGCTTCAGGCCCGAGCCGACGGTCTTGGTATTGCTGCGGTGGGTCATGATCAGTGTGGCCTCGGGGAATACCTCAATCAGCAGATGTTCCAGCCCGCTGTACAACGGGCACTTCAGCACCCACGGTTTGGCCGGATCAGCCAGGCCCTGCCATTGCTGATACTTGAGCACGTCCCGTAACACCTCGAACTGATAACGAAGATCGTTCTCTGCCAGCCACACCAGATAGCTGTCCAGTGGAGCCCAGCCATACCAGACTGCCGACATCAGGCTGTGGCCCAGCACATCGCTGTCTTCTTCGGGCTCGAAGGTTTCGAAGCTGTGGCCCTTCTTGGTTTCTGGCGAGCGCGAATCGAACCAGCGGGCGTAGCGGTCCGCCTCATCGATCCGTGCCTGCGGTGACTCGTTGGGGTCGCCGGTATACAGCGACGGGTTGAGGGCCTTCCAGTAAGTGAAGAAATTAAAATCCTCAGAAGCGGCGAGGAGTTTCTGGGTCTTCGTTGATCCGGTCCGGGCCATGCCACAGATGAATACCGGTGGTCGCAGCGCTTGCTCGAGTATCTCTGGATGCGCGGCGATATCCCTCGCCATGCGCAGTCGATTGCAGAGTGCTCGCATGATGCGCTGATGCAGCATTTCAGCCCCTTCGTCGTGGGGTTGGCCGTCGCGATTGAAAGAGTCGACCAGCTTCTCCAGGGCCACAATAATTTTCTCGTCGACGATGGAGATTCGCGTTTGCTGGCGCGCCTCGGCCATCATCTCAGGTGCAGTCATCGGTAGCGTTGCCATGATTCAGCTTCCTCCCAATGTCGGCCGCATCGGGCCCAGTTGTGAAATAACCTGAATGCCCGGCTCGGCGGCGAGCACGTCGGGAATTCGATTGACCATGCAGGCGGCGGAGCTGTGCATGGAGTCTGTGCGATCAACGCGAATCTTGGTTTCGGGCCGGCCCTGGACCTCCCATACCATGTGTTCCTTTTCGTCGGGTCGCAGCACGCGCAATTCGTTGATCGAGACCGCGTTGATGCCCTCACGGGTGGTGACGCGCGTGGTGATACGCGTTCCCAGGCAGACTCCCGGAGGAATGTCGGCCTGTAATGCGTGGCTGTACACCGGCTTGTCGTCGAGCACCGGCTCGCGCTCTTCCGTTACCGAGGTGACTTCCAGGCCGAGGGCCCATAGCACCTGATGCGGCACGGTCTTATAAATGCCCGCGAGCAGGTCTTCATTGAGTTCGTCGAACTCGTCCAGCGTGAGCGTTCCCCCGCAGACACGCAGCAATTCAATACCCGCGGCTTCGCCGTTGGTCAGCGTTCGGTGTACCAGCCCCTCTAGACGACTGGCCGAGCCCGCGATCAGCAGCCCGGACCATATGCGCGAATAATCCCAGATACCCGTGCCGGTGAAGCTGACCCCGTTGCGTTTGGCCAGTTCATCGATGCGGGGTGCGAACTCGGGACGTGAGCCCCAGGGAAAATTGCTTTCTCCGCCGTGGCAAATCACGTTGATGCCCGCACCGAGCAGTCGCTCGTGACCAGGCCAGTTGTAGTCCAGGCGATCACCGACACTGTGAATGGCTATATTGGCCGTCGAGGCACCGTAGTCTGCGGTTTCGCAGTCCTGTACGGTGATGCCGAGGGGGGCGATGCCGGCGAGGATGCCCAGATCCTGTCCGACCTTGGCGCCGGCCCGATTGTAGGCGGACACGATGTTCCAGCCCTTGTCGTGCATGATGCGCACGGTTTCGAGTGCATACTGCCCCGTGCCGTAGATGGCTACCCGTGGTTCTTTCTGCATGTTGACCCTTTTTATTGTGGTTCGGATATATTGTGTGCCGACCCGCAGGGATAATCATGCGCTGGCAGCGCAAGAGTTGTTCACTTGTCCGGTGGCCTGCCCTAGAAGCATAGCTTACAAACAATCAAGATTGTTTAAAAAAATAAAAATCCCCGCTGATTTGCCGTTCATGTGAACCGTTGATAGATCCGGTAGTCCTTGTCAGAAACAGTGTTTTCGGGGGCGAGGATACTCGCGTATGCTTTCAGACCATGGCCAGACAGCACTCCCGTATTCCCGTAACCGACGCTTTTTCGCTCGAAGTCAGCGAAGTGGAGTTGGAAGCCATGCGCGCTCGCGGCGCCGGAGGGCAGAACGTCAACAAGGTATCGTCGGCGGTGCATCTGCGCCTTGATATCAACGAGGCAACGTTGCCCGAGCGCGTGCGTTCCAGGCTTCGGGCGATGCGCGACAGCCGTATCACCCAGGCGGGTAGCATCGTGATTCGCGCCGATCGTTTTCGTACCCAGGCCCGCAATCGTCAGGACGCGCTCGAGCGCCTGGTGGAACTGCTGCGTGAGGCGGCGGTGGAGCCGCGGCGGCGTGTGGCGACAAAACCAACGCGGGGATCGCAGGAAAGGCGCTTAAAAAGAAAGGTTATAAATAGTAAAAACAAAGAATTACGAAAGAAACCGAAAGTGGAATAAGAGATAAGCTTTCGGCTCACCACCCGATTTTTAACGATCCGAGGAATTTACATGCCAACCCCGCGAGACGTGTCACGCCTCAACGAGAAGCTTCCACCGTTTATGGCACTACTCAAGGGGCGTGTCGACAGCTATGACCACGACCGTCAGGAGGCCACGTTGTCCTTCGACGTATCCGAGCAGTACTGTCACTCGGGCGACGTCGTGCAAGGAGGGTTTATCACCGCAATGCTCGACGCGGCCATGAGCCACGCGGTGTTTGCCTGCGATGATGCGGTCATCAATCTGTCGTCCCTTGAGATCAGCACCCGCTATCTCGAAATTACCCGGGCCGGGCCGCTGACGGCGAAGGGACGCATCGTGCGACTCTCGCACAAGACCGCGTTCCTTGACGGCCAGTTGTTCAACACCCAGGGACACCTGCTCGCCACTACGCAGAGCGTAGCGAAGGTGATGCGAAAACCCTCATGAAGCGACTCGTGTGGCAGGGCGTCTGATCCCGTGTGTGGTCGCTTTAACGTGTCGCAAACGCCTGGCCTGCAGGCGCTCCTCGATGCTCTGGGGTCAAATCTGACCCTTCCCTCGCCGGTGTTTAACGTCGCGCCCACGGAATCAGTCTCGCTGCTGCGGAAGCACGAGGGCAATGTGGCGCTGGATACTGCACGATGGTGGCTTACGCCGCACTGGTCCCAGGGGCCCAGTCAGAAGTATGCGATGTTCAATGCCCGCCGCGAGGGGCTCACCAAGAGCCCTGCTTTTCGCAAGCCCTTTGCCAGCCAGCGCGGAATTCTGCCCATGTCATCGTTTATCGAATGGCGCAAGCAGGGCGCGAACAAACAACCCTGGCTTATCAGCAACGCAAGTGAAGCACTTGCCGTAGCAGCCCTCTGGGACTGCTGGGTTGATCGTGATCAGGCGGAAACCTTGTTGAGTTGCACGATTGTGACCACCGCGGCCGCAGAGCCCTTTCGACCGTGGCATGCACGTATGCCCGTGATGTTAACGCCCGGCGAGCAGGCGCAGTGGCTGGACAACGAGGTGCCTATCGCCCCGGACGATGCGTTGTTTGACGCACGGCTCAAAGAACGTCTGCACCTGGTTCCCATCGACCGCGCGGTCGGTAACGCCCGCCACAAAGACGGCGAGCTTATGGCATCGATCGGCGAAACCGTGGTGCTTCAGCCCGATTGAGACCGCATTGCCCCAGGCCAATTACTCCAAGAGAGCCTGATAGGTCAGCACCTCGAAACGATTTTTCAGCGTGGTCTGGTGCGGAATACTCTGGACCATGAAAATCCCTACCACATCATTTTCGGGGTCTATCCAGAACGAGGTGCCTGCGGCGCCGCCCCAGCCGTAGGATCCAGCGCCACCCAGTTCACCCTTATTGGTGGCGGGATCCAGAACGATGCCTACACCCAGGCCGAAGGCGTCCACACCGTAGAGGTCGTCGGACTGCTGATGCTGGATGTGATTGCTGCGCATGAGGTTTACCGTGTGGGGCGACAGCAGGCGTACTCCGTTCCAGGCGCCGCCACCGGCGAGCATCAGAGCAAAGCGCAGATAATCGTCCGTGGTCGAAACCAGTCCCGCGCCACCGCTTTCGAACAAGTGCCCGTCAACATAACCGCGGGTCAATTCCGGGTCCGCCGGCTCCAGCGTCTGTTCTGCGGTCCATCGCCACTGGCGCGTAAAGCTGGCGTGGTTATCCACCGGGGCGTAAAGCTGCGCCAGCCGAGCGCGCTTCTGGGGCGGCACAACGAAAAACGTGTCCTTCATGCCCAGTGGTTCGAAGATACGCTGCTGCAGGAATTCTCCCAGGGATTTGCCGCTGATGGCCTCGATAAGTCGCCCCTGAATGTCCACCGATACGCTGTATTGCCAGCGCGTACCGGGTTGGGCACTCAGCGGCAGTTGCGCGAGGCGCTCGCTGAAGTCGGTCAGCGTTGGCGCAAGAAAAAGCTCGGCCTGCAGGTAACGCTGATCGACCGTTGTGTCGCCAAACAGTCCATAGCGGAACCCGGCGGTATGCCGCATCAAGTCACGAATCGTGGGCATACGTGCCGGTGCGTAGGTCTCTTCGCCGTCTGAGTTGCTCTGCAGCACCTGCAGTTCTCCAAACTCCGGCAGATAGCGGTCAATCGGGTCGTTAAGTAGAAAATGCCCTTCTTCATAAAGCATGAGCAGGGCGACCGTCGTCACCGGTTTGCTCATGGAGTAGATGCGGTAGAGCGTGTCGTGCGTCACAGGCAGGTCGGCTTCGCGATCGGCATCGCCCCAGACCTGGTCGTAGACGATTTTGCCGTCGCGGGCGATGAGCCCGTGACCGCCAACCATCACGCCGGTAGCGACCGCCTCGCGCATACGTTCATCGATGCGTTGCAGTCGCTTGGCAGAAAACCCGGCCCGCGCAGGATCGATTTTTGGGGGTGCCTTGGGAGCTGCTGCCTGCGGTGACAGGCATACCAGACAGGCTATAAATGCCAGAGCGATAGAGGTTGGAAATGTGCCGGGGAACTGGCGCGAGATAGTGCTCATGGGTTTTCCTTATGTAGCGTTCAAAGCCTCAGGCAGCAGCCAATTTCGGGAGTTGGCGTTGCAATTATTTGCCTCTTTTCGGGCAGGAATTTAAGTTGGTACCACCGACAGCGGGGCGTTATGCTCGGCTCGTAGCAAACAAGCGGTAGTGGGAAAGGCCTTGGTTACACGCCGACAATTTACGCAGGGTATCGCGACGGCTACGTTGCTGTCTGCCTTCTCCTCGGCCTCAAAGGGGCAGGGACTGGGTACGGACTACGACGTAATTATCGTCGGTGCGGGCGTCGCGGGCCTGGCCGCCGCCCGCCGCCTCGCAGTTATGGATCGCGAACTTAAAGTGCTCGTGCTCGAAGCCAGAGATCGTATCGGTGGCCGCATCTATTCGGTCCCGCATGATCAATTGATGCGTGATGCTGAGCTGGGGGCCTCAACGTTATTGCATCGCGACGGGCCGGACTGGTCCGTCATCGAAGATCTGGCGCTTACCGTCGAAACCCTGCCTGATGGCAAGTTCACGCTGTTCCCCGGAATGCGTGCGCTCGCCGCTGGTCTGGCCCAGGCGTCCACGGGCACGGTGCAACTGCACAGCGTGGTAACTGAAATCTTCTGGCGGGAAGGGCTGGTTGGCGTAAAGTACGACAACCGAGGGCTGAGCAGCGCGGTTACCGCGCGGCGCCTGATTCTGACCTTGCCGCCGGGTGTTATGCAGCGCAGCTCAGTGAGCATTACGCCGGGCCTGACGGACGCCAAACGTCGTGTGCTGCAACTGGCCGATGCAGACTTGCTGCTGTCCTGTGCCATGGTGTTCACCGCAGACAAGCTTCGTCTCAAGGATTCCCAGGAGGTCTGGACACGGGAGTCCGACACTACTCGTCTGAGGGCGTTTCAAACGGGTATGGCGGGCGAAGTGTTACTGGAGGCCCAGTACAGCGGAGACCGGGCTCGCCTGCTGGCACAGCAGAGTGATGAAATCGTGCTGGGATTGTCGCTCAAAGCCTTCACCGATGCTGTAGGTGAATTGCCCGCGGCCACGGATCGCAGTTGGGGAGCTGTGGTCAACTGGAGTGACGATCCCTACAGCGTCGGTGCCAGGACACGGCCCTTGAATACCAGCGCGCATCTGGACCTCGCGCAGAGTCAGGGTGACACGCTGTTTTTTGCGGGGGAGGCCACTGCCGAGCCTGAGCTTGTGGGTACGGTGCACGGCGCTTACGCGTCAGGTGAGCGCGTGGCGCGGGAAGTGGCCGCGTCCCTGGGCGTGGGGGCGGCGGACGAAGCCGAGCCGCTGTTCGAACTACTCTAAAAGGTGCTTACGAGTCCGGTCCCACGGTTTCCCGCTCCATAGCCGCCAGGTCATTGGGCAGGTGGCGAGCCGCCTGGTAGAACATGAGCATCGCCAGTGCGGCCACCGTCGCGGTGATCAACATAGCGTGGCGCAAGTTGTCGGGGCCAGAAATATCAATCAGCAGGTCACTGGTCAGGCCCGTGATGAAGGGGCCGAGTCCCAGGCCAATCATGTTGAGCACAAAAAACAATACCGCCGACGTCAGGGCCCGCATACGTGGTGGTACCAGGGTGTGCGATACGGCGATGCTGGGTCCCAGATAGAGAGAATTCACGATACTGACGAAGAACAGCACAACGAGGATCGAGGTGGTGTTGTCTCCGATCAGCACATAAAAATAGGGAATAAATGCCAGGGCTCCGCCCAGAATTGGCACCCACACATACCAGCGCCGGTCCCGCGGCGCGAGGCGATCCGCCAGGTAACCACCGGCAAAGGTGCCCAGAGCACCGGAAATCCCCGATACCAGCGACAGCACCAGGCCCACATCGGCGATGGACATGCCATGATTGCGTATCAGGAATGACGGAAAGAAATTGCCGTTACCGTAGGAGACATAGGAGGTCAGCGCGCAGCCGAGGGCGATGTACCAGAAGGATCGTCGCCGGCGCAGCAGCCCCAGCGTCTGGCCCATGCTGGGGCGCTCCAGGTGCGACGAAGTCGTGTCCCATCGACCGCGCAATGGTTCTCGCACCGTCATCAGCAGGATTCCGGCGAAGAGTACGCCAGGCACGCCTACCACCATAAAGGCCATACGCCAGCCCACGGCCTCGGCGAGCATGCCGCCGAAGGCAAAGCCCAGCAAAATTCCGACGTAAATGCCCGAGGTATAGAAGGACAGGGCGGTAGCGCGTTGGTGGGGCGGGTAATAGTCACTGATCATGGAGTGCGCGGGTGGGCTGCCACCGGCTTCACCGAGCCCGACACCGACGCGGGCGAGCAGCAGTTGCACGTAATTCTGCACCAGTCCCGAAATCGCGGTCATGCCGCTCCAGATGGCGAGGGACGCCACCACAATGTTGCGGCGATTGGAGCGGTCCGCCCAATAGGCAATGGGTATGCCCGCGGTCACGTAGATCACAGCGAAGGTGAAGCCGCTGAGCAGGCCCAGCTGCGCATCTGACAACGCCATCTCATTTTTGATCGGCTCCTGCAGGATCACCAGGATCTGCCGGTCGATGAAATTGAAGGCGTACACGATCGTGAGCATCACGAGCACAAAGCGCTTGTACGACGCTGAGTAGTCAGACTGGGAGCCTGGGTCGAGGTCCGTGCCGGGCGATTGTTGCACTGGGATTCCTTTTTATTATTGCCGCAGCCCGTAAATGGTCAGACCTTGGCAGTGTCATCAGGGGCGCAACGATGCCAGAAAAACTCGTCTCGGGGGAGGGTGGCGCTGGCGGTCGCCGGGGCCATTGGCTAGACTGCGCGCTTTTCTCACGCAGCTAACTTCAGGCAGCAAAGCCATGGCGACGTTTACCCATCTTGATGCTGACGGTCAGGCGCGCATGGTCGATGTGGGCGAAAAACCGGTCACGCCCCGACGCGCTGTCGCCGGAGCCCAGGTGATCATGGCGGGGTCTACCCTCGAGGCGATACGCGACTCTAGCCTGGCCAAGGGAGACGTGCTGGCTGTTGCGCGTATTGCCGGGATCCAGGCGGCCAAACGCTGCGACGAGCTGATTCCCCTCTGCCACAGCCTGCCCCTCGATGAGGTGTCGGTGGACTTTGAACTTGACAGCGACCTGCCGGGGGTGCGCATTCGTTGCTCCGCCGCGGTCCACAGTCGCACGGGGGTCGAGATGGAGGCGCTCACGGCGGCTTCTGTGGCGGCGCTGACGATTTACGACATGGGTAAAGCCATCGATCGCTCCATGGTGATCTCTGAGGTGTGTCTGCTGCGTAAAGAAGGCGGACGGTCGGGCATTTGGGAGCGGGAGGAGTCGGGCGTTTGAAAGTACTGGTCTTTGCCCAGCTCAGGGAACTGCTCGGCAGCAATTCCATTGAACTGCCTGACGGTGATTGTCCCGCCAATGTGGCGGCGCTGCGCCTGCTGCTCGCCGAGCGGCTGGGCGATGCGTTTGCCGAGGCCCTGGCGGATCCCAACGTGTTCTGCGCCGTAGATCAGCGAGTGGTCGACGACGAGCACGGTTTGTCGCCGACGCAGGAAATTGCATTTTTCCCACCCATGACCGGGGGTTGAGCGTGGCGACGGTAACGATTCTGCCGACACCGCTGGATCCGTCTGTCTGCCTCGCGACGTTTCCCCGCAGCGCTGACGACACGGGAGCCGTGGCGAGTTTTTGCGGCTACGTACGTGGGCAGGGTATCTCGGCCCTGGCGTTGGAGCATTACCCCGGTATGACCGAGGCCAGCATTTTACGCACGATCGAGAGCGCCTCACGGCGCTGGCCCATCCAGCATGCGCAGGTTGTACACCGCGTTGGCGAGCTGCTGCCCGGTGACCCCATCGTCTGGGTCGGGGTGTCGTCGAGTCATCGCTCCGCGGCATTCAGTGCCTGTGAGTTCATCATGGATTATCTGAAAGTGTCAGCGCCGCTGTGGAAGCGCGAACGCGATCAGGCCGGACAGTGGCACTGGGTAGAAGCGCGGGACCGGGACCACAAACGCGCGCAGCGCTGGGGTATGTCGGAGCACCGTGCATGAAATTCTGCAGTGACTGCGGTGGGTCAATCGCGCTACGCGTCCCCCTGGGGGATGATCGTGAGCGCTTCGTCTGTGAGACCTGCGACGCCATTCACTATGTTAACCCCCGGGTGATCGTTGGCTGCCTGCCGGTCTATGAGGACAAGGTGCTGATGTGTAAGCGCGCCATCGAGCCGCGGCACGGCTACTGGACGCTGCCCGCCGGATTCATGGAGAACGGCGAGACCACGGAGCAGGGCGCGGCGCGCGAGACCTGGGAAGAAGCCCGGGCGCAGGTACGTAACCTGCATTTGTACCGTGTTTTCGATGTGCCCTACATCAGCCAGGTGTATATGTTCTACCGCTGTGAAGTCGAAGATGGGCTGTTCGGCGTAGGTCCCGAGAGTCTGGAGTCGGGACTGTATGGCGAAGACGAAATACCGTGGGACAACATCGCTTTCCCCGTGGTCAAGAAAGCCCTGCGCGCCTATTTCGAAGATCGCCGCCGCGACGAGTACCCCGTGGCGGTAGAGACCATTACGTTTTCCAAACCCCGTAAGCCCTGAGAGGAGTACCCCGTGGCATTTCCCAAGATCGGTAATCTGGCGCCAGCCTTCACCCTGCGCAATCAGGATGACGAAAAGGTCAGCCTCAAGGATTTTCGCGACCAACAGAATGTGGTCCTGTATTTCTACCCCAAGGCCATGACCCCGGGATGCACAGTGCAGGCCTGCGGCATTCGCGACAGCAAGGCGCAGTTGAAGAAGCTCGATACCGTTGTGCTCGGAGTCAGCCCTGACCCGGTGCCTCGCCTGGGCAAGTTCATCGACAAGCAGGACCTTAACTTTTCGCTGCTGTCTGACGAAGACCATGCCATCGCTGACAAATACGGTGTCTGGGGTCTCAAGAAGTTCATGGGCAAGGAGTTCATGGGTATCCTGCGCACGACCTTTATCATCGGCAAGGATGGGCGTCTGAAACACGTCATGGACAAGGTCAAGACCAAGTCGCATCACGACGATGTGATAGCCCTGATCAAGGACCTTGGGCTTTGAGTGTGTCCGCCGCACAATCCGGCACACGTATCGTCACCTTCAATGCCAACGGTATTCGCTCAGCGCAGCGCAAGGGTTTCTTTGAATGGATGCAGCGAGAGTCACCCGATGTCGTCTGCATTCAGGAAACCAAGGCCCAGGAGCACCAGCTGTCGCAGGAGGACTTCTATCCCCAGGGTTATCACTGCGTCTACAACGATGCCGAGCGTAAAGGTTACAGCGGCACGGCGGTCTACTCGCGGGTCACGCCGCGCAAGGTCATCACCCGTCTCGGGTGGGAGCCGGTGGACTCCGAAGGTCGCTATCTTCAGTTCGATTACGACAAGCTGTCGATCATTTCGCTGTACGTGCCATCGGGCTCCAGCAGCGAACAGGCCCTGGCCAAGAAATTCACCTTCATGGAGGGTTTCTTTGATCACCTGCAAACGCTGCGACGCAAGCGGCGGGAGTTCATCATTTGCGCGGACTGGAACACCTGTCACCAGAACATCGACCTGAAGAATTGGCGGTCAAACCAGAAAAACTCAGGTTTTTTGCCCGAGGAGCGTGCGTGGCTCGATCGCATCTACGATGAATTGGGGTACATCGACTCGTTCCGGCTGGTGGACCCCAATGAAGAGCGCTACACCTGGTGGTCCAATCGGGGTCAGGCCTGGGCGAAGAACGTGGGTTGGCGTCTGGATTACCAGATGATCACGCCGAAGCTCGCCGCCGAAGTCCAGGGCGCATCGATCTACCGCGATGAACGCTTCTCGGACCATGCACCTCAAACCATGGACTATGGATTCACGCTGCAGAGCTGAAGCCCTGCGCGCGTTGCCCGGTCGCGTCAAAACGTTTACATTCCGGGCCTTTGCGCGGGGCCTGCAGCGACTGTCATTCTCGACAATCGTTCGCTGATCGCCCCGTCGTCGCTTTCGTATCGAGGAGAATTACGTGTTTATTGCCAGTGCCCACGCCCAGACTTCCGCCGCAGCAGGCGCCCCCGCGGGTGGTGAACTGTTCCAGATCGCCTTTCTGATCGGCCTGTTCGTCCTTTTCTACTTCATTGCCATCCGCCCTCAGCGCAAGCGCCAAAAGGAACACCAGGCGATGGTGGCAGCACTCGAGAAGGGTAACGAGGTCGTCACGAGCTCGGGCATACTCGGGCGCATTGCGTCCCTGGACGACAACTACGTGGTGATTACCGTGGCAGACAAGGTGGACCTGAAGTTCCAGCGCATTCATATTCACGCCGTGCTGCCCAAGGGCACGCTCAAGAGCATTGGCTAAATCCCACACCGTAAACGGCAGAGCCAGGCATGAGTGAACTGATCGGCACCATCAACAGCATTGCCTGGGGGCCGTACATGCTCGTGCTCCTGTTGGGCACCGGTATTTACCTGTCGCTGGGTCTGGGTTTTCTCACGCTGCGGCGACTGCCGGCTGGCTTTGCGATGCTGCTGCGAGGCCGCCGCGGCGCTGGCTCCGGTGATATTTCACCGTTCAGCGCCCTCATGACATCCCTGTCTGCAACCATCGGCACCGGGAATATTGCGGGCGTGGCCACCGCCATCGCCCTGGGCGGCCCCGGCGCGCTGTTCTGGATGTGGATCACCGCGCTGTTCGGCATGGCGACGAAGTACGCCGAAGCCGTGTGTGCCGTGCATTTTCGCGAGCAGGACAGCGATGGCAATTTCAGCGGCGGCCCCATGTACTACATCCGCAACGGGCTCAAGTCTCACTGGCACTTTCTGGCCTTTGCGTTTGCGATTTTCGGGGCGCTGGCCGGATTCGGTATCGCCAATACGGTGCAGTCCAATTCCATTTCGCAGGTGCTGGACAGCGGGTTTGGCGTCGAGCCGATCATTACCGGTGTTGTTTTGATGGTACTGGTGGGCGCCGTCGTACTGGGCGGTATTCGTCGCATCTCGACCGTCGCGAGCTACCTGGTGCCCCTGATGGCAGGAAGCTACCTGCTCATGGGCCTAATCGTTATCGCCATGAATCTGGGGCAGGTACCCGCTGCGGTCCAGACCATTGTCAGCGCTGCGTTCACTGGCTCGGCAGCGATGGGTGGCTTTGCCGGCGCGACGATCTGGGCGGCGATTCGCTTTGGTGTCGCCCGCGGCGTGTTCTCGAATGAGGCAGGGCTGGGCAGTGCGCCGATCGCGCACGCCGCGGCGCAAACCAATGAACCCGTTGAGCAGGGCCTCATCGCCATGCTGGGTACGTTTATCGATACGCTGGTGGTGTGCACCATGACGGGCCTGGTGATCGTTATTATGGACGTGCTGCCCAGCGGTGTATCCGGTGCCAGCCTCACCTCCATGGCGTTCGCGGGCGCCTTCCCTGGTGGCGATATCATCGTGACCCTGGGTCTGTGCCTGTTTGGCTTTACTACGATGATCGGCTGGTCTTTCTATGGAGAGCGCTGCGTTGTGTTTCTGGTCGGCACGCGTGGAATACTGCCTTTTCGTGTGGCATGGGTGCTGGCGATACCGGTGGGCACCGTCGTACAACTGGATCTTGTCTGGCTGATTGCCGACACGCTGAATGCCTTCATGGCGATTCCCAACCTTATTGCACTGCTTCTACTTGGGCCGCTGGTATTTCGCCTGAGTCGTGAGTATTTCCGGCGCCAGCAGTAATCCCCGTTATCGTTGCGCAAGGTCAATGCGCGTTGAAAGCCTATGTGGTTTCATGGGGTCACTCGTCATTTCAGGGACGCTAGATGGCTACCGCTACCCATGTGTCGCAAACCCCGGTACTGGATGATCTAGAAGCGGCGATAGATCTCGCCATCGAGCGCGTTGGGCGCAAGCTCGTCGTGGCTGCGCCGCTGGGTTTGGGAAAACCCGTGCAGTTGCTCAATGCCCTGTATCGTCGTGCCTGCAACGACCCCTCGCTGTCGCTGCACCTGTACACCGCACTGTCGCTGGAAGTTCCCGCACCGTCCTCAGAGATTGAGGCGAGCCTAGCCGGCCCAATCATGGAACGCCTGTTCGGTGACTACGAAGGTCTGGCGTATCTCGCCGACCTGCGTGCCGGGCGTCTGCCGCCCAATGTGCAGATCAGCGAGTTCTACGTCAAAGCCGGGTCCATGAAGGGTGTGGCGAGTTCGCAGCGGAATTACATCAGCAGTAACTACACCCACGTGGCCCGGGACATCTGCGCCGCCGGCGTGAACGTGCTGTGCCAACTGGTGGCGTTCAGAGAGACAGGGGATAAACTGGAGTTGTCGCTGTCCTGTAACCCGGATACGGCGCTGGATGTGCTCGATCTGCTTGAAGAGAACCATGCCGGGAACTATGTGACCCTTGGGCAACTCCATCCGGATCTGCCTTTCATGGGCCACGATGCCCAGGTGGCACCGGAACGGTTCACTGCGCTACTGCGCAACCAGAGCTGGAATCGGCGCTTGTTCGCGGTGCCCAATGCCGCAGTGCCACTGACGGACTACGCCACAGCGCTGCACGCCAGCACGCTCGTAGTGGATGGCGGCACGTTGCAGATCGGTATCGGCGCCCTGGGCGACGCGGTGGCGCAGGCGCTGATTCTGCGTCATGGCTACAATGCGCGTTATCGCACGCTGCTCGCCGAACTGGGCGTGGCGACCGCGAATGCCCACACCGACGGTTTGTCGAAAGGGCTCTATGTCTCTACCGAGATGTTCGTTAATGGCATGCTGCGCCTGATGCAGGCCGGGATTGTGCGGCGACGGGTGTATGACGACCTGCGAATACAGCAGGGCCTCAATAGCGGTGCCGTAACCGAAACGATCGACGAGCAATTTTACCGCTACGCAAAAGAGACGGGGCTGCTTCCCCGGACCCTCACGCCCGACAGCCTCGCCACGTTGCAGCGATACGGTCTGGCAGGCAAGGGAGTGTTCCTGCGTGGAGATGACTTGTTCGTGGATGGCGAGCATTTTGCCAATGACACCGATGATCCGCGTACATTTACCGCGCTCAAAAACACTGGCGAACACATACTCCAGAATGGCTGCGTGCTGCACGGTGGCTTTTTTCTTGGGCCTGCGGATTTTTACGAGAGCCTGCGCAACATGACGCCTGAGCAACTCGACGAGATCTGCATGACCAGCGTTGGGCGCACCAATCAGTTGCTGCGTAACCCCGAACTCTACTGTGCCCAACGCACCGACGCACGTTTTATCAACACGGGCATGATGGTGTCCCTCAGTGGCGCTGTCGCTTCCGATGCCCTCGAGGACGGTACCGTGATCAGCGGCGTGGGAGGGCAATACAACTTTGTCGCGATGGCGCATGACCTGCCTGGCGCAAGATCGGTTCTGTGTATTCGCGCGACCCGTGGTGCGGGTCGGGACGTCGCATCCAATATTGTGCCGCATTACGGGCACACCACGATTCCCCGCCACCTGCGCGATGTTGTTGTGACCGAATATGGTGTGGCGGATCTGCGTGGCCAGAGTGACGCCGATGTCATCAAGCGCCTTTTGGCCGTCGCCGACAGTCGCTTTCAGGACGACCTGCTGGCCTGGGCCAAGACGGTGGGCAAGGTCGAGCAGGACTACGTAATCCCCGGCGAGCAACGGAACAATACGCCGCAGCACATCGCCGGGGCCCTGGGCGGCGCCCGAGATCTGTTGCCGGATTACCCCTTTGGCACCGAGTTGACGAAACAGGAAATCGACCTGGCCGCGTCCTTGCGACGTATCAAGGCGCTGTCTGACGAGCCGGGGCACTTTCTCGCCCGCGCGTTCCGTGCGTTGATACATCATGCCGACAGTGGCGCGGCAAAGCCCTATCTTGAGCGCATCCACCTCGAACACCCCAACACAAGTCGGGAGTTCCTGATCCAGCAACTTCTGTTGCTCGATCTTGAGGAGCGGGGGCTTCTGCGGGTCAGTTGAGAACGTATCGCGCCACGCAGGTACAGGGTATGCTCTGCCCATGGGTGTCAGCCTGAAAAACAAACTCGTTATCGCGATTTCGTCGCGGGCTCTCTTTGATCTGACAGACAGTCACCGTGTCTATGAAGAAAAAGGGCTCGCGGCATACTCCGCCTATCAGGTGGAGCGCGAGGATGAACCGCTGGCACCGGGCGAAGCATTTCCTCTTGTGCAGAAGATGCTGCGCATCAATGAACGCCTGCCTGGCGAACAGGGTGTAGAAGTCGTCTTGCTGTCACGCAACAGCGCAGACACGGGACTGCGGGTGTTCAACTCCATCGAACACTATGAACTGCCGATCGGGCGGGCGGCGTTCTGCGGGGGTGAGAGCCCCTGGCGCTACATAAACGCCTTTGGCTGCCAGCTCTTTCTGTCGAGTGAAGCGGATGACGTACGCAACGCGCTGGACTGTGGCGTCGCCGCGGCGACGCTGGTGTCCAACAAGGGCGCCAACAGTGGTAGCGATCAGCTGCGTTTTGCCTTTGACGGCGATGCCGTGCTGTTCTCGGATGAGGCAGAGCGGGTATTCAAGAAGGAAGGCCTCGAGGCCTTCGCTGCCAGCGAACGGGCGGCTGCCAGAACGCCACTGTCGGGTGGCCCCTTCAAGTCCTTTCTCTCGGCGCTGCATGAGTTGCAACAGGCCTTGCCGGCCGAAGAGGCGCCGATTCGCACCGCGCTGGTGACAGCCCGGTCGGCCCCTGCGCACGAGCGGGTGATCCGTACGCTTCGCGCCTGGGATATTCGTATCGATGAATCGATCTTTCTTGGTGGTCTCGACAAAACGGACTTTCTGCGTGCGTTTCAGGCTGATGTGTTTTTTGATGACCAGCCATCCCATTGCGTCTCGGCCAGTCCGCATATCGCCACGGGGCACGTGCCCCACGGAGTCGCCAACGAGCTTTAGGCTGCTTATAGCCAAACAGCTTGATAGTTGAGGCATCTAGTGGCTATTCTGGCTATAAAGCGCACCGTCTTCGCCAGGGCATGCGCCGCGCCGTTACGGAGGCCACTCCATGAAACTTCAGCAACTTCGCTATATTTGGGAAGTCGCCCATCACGACCTGAACGTGTCGGCTACGGCCCAAAGTCTGTACACGTCACAGCCGGGAATCAGTAAGCAGATTCGCCTGCTCGAGGATGAGCTCGGCGTTGAAATTTTCACCCGCAGCGGCAAGCATTTGACGCAGGTGACACCCGCAGGACAGGTCATACTCGAGGCCGCGGGCGAGGTGCTGCGCAAGGTCGAAAGCATCAAGCACGCCGCGCAGGAATACTCCGACGAAAAGCGCGGTGCGCTGTCCATCGCCACTACCCATACGCAGGCGCGTTACGTGCTGCCCGATGTCATTCGCGCCTTCATCGCCAAGTACCCTGAGGTGTCGCTGCACATGAATCAGGGTACGCCGATGCAAATCTCGGAAATGGCGGCCGATGGTGCGGTGGATTTCGCCATCGCAACCGAAGCGCTGGAGCTCTTCTCGGATCTGGTGATGATGCCCTGCTATCGCTGGAATCGCTGCGTCCTCGTGCCTCGTGACCACCCGCTGACACAGGTGTCGGAGTTGAGCCTTGCAGACGTGGCGGAACACCCCATCGTCACCTATGTGTTCGGGTTTACCGGGCGCTCGCGCCTGGATGAAGCGTTCGTCACCGCCGGCCTGACGCCACGCGTGGTGTTCACCGCCGCCGATGCGGACGTGATCAAGACCTACGTACGACTTGGCCTGGGTATCGGTATCGTTGCCGATATGGCCTACAACGAGGCCACCGACAGCGACCTCGTCGCCCTCGATGCACGGCATCTGTTTTCGAGCAGTACAACCAGCATCGGTTGTCGTAAGGGGACGTTCCTGCGCGGTTACATGTACGATTTTATCTCGGACTTCGCACCTCACCTGACTCGGGAGGTGGTGCAGGCGGCGTTCAAGAGCAAATCGCGGGCGGAACTCGATGAACTGTTCCGCGATCTGGAGTTGCCGGAGTATTGACGTGCGATATCGGAGGGCATCGGTGCGCTGCGCTACAGCCGAAATTCAGTGGCCCTGAGGGCTAAGGTCCAGACCTTGCTCCAGACAATGTAAAAACGCGCCGACCTTGTGTTCCAGTTCCTGATATTCGGCTTGCGCCCGCGAGTCGTGTACCAGACCACCTCCCGCCCAGCAATGCAGTTCATCGCCCTGATTGAACAGGGTTCGAATGGTGATGCTGCTGTCCATGCGCCCGTGGCGTGACCAGTAAAAAATACTGCCACACCAGGCCTGGCGCGCGGCGGGCTCCAGCTCATCGATGATTTCCATGGCCCGTTTTTTGGGGGCACCCGTGATTGAACCGCCCGGCAGACACCCCAGCAGAAGAGAGAGCGGTGTCTCGTCGGCGCGTAGTCGACCGCGGATGACACTCACCAAATGGTGCACGGTGGCGTAGCTTTCCAGTCCAAAAAGCTCATCCACCGCAACACTCCCCGTGTCGCAGAAGCGGCCAAGATCGTTGCGCATCAGATCCACGATCATCAGGTTCTCGGCCCGCTCCTTTTCGGATGCGAGAAGCTCACGGGCTGCTTCTGCGTCGGTGGACTCGTCACGACTGCGTGGTCGAGTGCCTTTGATGGGACGGGTTTCTACCACCTGGCCCTCCACAGTCAGAAACCGCTCGGGGGAAAGGCTTAACAGCAGACGCTCGTGATCGAGGGGGAACAGGGCGCTGAAGGGTGCCTGGGCGATCGGCCGGAGACGGGCATAGGCCGTCGCGAGGTCACCCTGGTAGCGCGCGCGGTACGGTTGCGCCAGATTGATCTGGTAGCAGTCGCCGTCGGCGATAAACCGCTGTGCCTGGTCAAATGCCGCCGTGTAGCGCTCAAAGTCCCAGCTTGGCAAAAAGGGCGTCAGGAGGTTGAATTGGCCTTCTGGCGCAGAGGGCGCCTGCAGAAGATGCTGTATCGCTTGCGTGGTTTCAGTATCGGGGGCGCCGGTCAGCCAGCTCTCCCGCCGCACACGATCCTGCACAACGGCCCAGTCGTAGTCGTGGATAACGAGTTGGGGAAGGGCGGCGGCGGAGGATTCATGCGCTGTATCGGTGAGCCCCCGCAGTTGGCGTCCCAGGTCATACGACAAATGACCAAGCAGTCCACCGTGAAATGGCAGATGGGCGACGGAAGGAGCTATGTCGGGTGGTCCACCAAGTGCCCGACCCTCCATCGCCCAGCCCTGGATCACATTGGCATCTGTTTTCTCCTCCGCAACCAGACGAAGGGTGCGCCGTGGCTTCGCGGCCACAATGTCCCAACGCCCGTGTCGGGGGCTGCCACCACTGTCTAAAAGGGAGCAGGTGCCCATACCGCTGAGACGCTGGTACAGGGCCACCGGATCATCAAAGTAGGGTACGCGGTCGGTCATGGCGCGATCTTACACGGTCTGGCAGGGCGCTCGACGATAGTTACCATCGTCAACATAAGCTCTTGTTTAAATTGACATTCGCGGCGCTTCTGACTAACGTATGGCGCCGCTCAAAGAGACCTGTGGCAGCGATGGAAACGTCGTTGGGTCCACCGCACGTCGGTTCCGCCAACTAAAGTACGACGATCGGTACGACAATCAGTACGACAGTCAGCACGACGATCAGCAATACGTTGGGCGATTGGATTTAACTGTACACGAGTTCAACACTACAAAGAGTTGCCTGCATCTATGAGTGACCCATCCGAGGATCGGGGCGCGACTAATTCCGCGCCCAGTGCCGCACCCACCGCCGCACCCACCGCCAGCCTGAAAAACCCCTTTGCTGAGACGCACGAACAGCAGTTTGAAGTGCCGGGACAAATTCAAACGGAACCCGGGCTGTTCGAAGAGGCAATGAAAGCCGGTGCGGCGCTGCAACGCCGCCCCTTCAATGCAGCGGGGGTGCGCAGTGTACAGCGCCAGCATCAGAAGAACCGGATGACAGTGTGGGAACGCATCGAGTGTCTCGCCGATGAAGCTCCCAAGGTGCTGTACCAGAACTGGGGGCCGAATCTTGACGGTGCGTCGCTGGTCACGGCGCTGATTCGCGTTGGCGGCCGGGACGTGGCCGTATACGGCCACGACTTTACCGTGCGCGCCGGATCGATGGACGCGACCAATGGCGAAAAACTGGCGCGCCTGTTTGAGCTCGCCGCCAAACGGCGCATTCCCCTGGTGGGTCTGAACGACTCCGCCGGCGCCTACATCCCTGCGGGGGTCGGAGGTCTGGACGGCTACGCTGACGCCTTCACCGCGCTGCGCAAGGTTTCTGGCGTGGTGCCCAGCATTATGTGCATGTTTGGTTTTAATGCCGGCGGCGGATCGTACCTGCCGCGCCAGGGCAGTTTTCTGATTCAACCCAACGAAACCTTTTTCGGTCTGACGGGACCCGGCGTGGTCAAGTCCGTACTCGGTGAAGATGTGACCCCCGACGAACTCGGTGGCCCCGGCGTGCACAGCCAGTCCGGTGTGACGGATTTCGTGGTGCCCGATGAAGTTGCCGCGCTGCGCAAGGTGCGGGAACTGCTGAATTACCTGCCCAGCAACAACGGTGAGCTTGCTCCTCATCAGCCCTCGACGGATCCCACTTCACGCAAGACCTGGGACATCGATATTCTGCTGAAGAAGGCGTTCAATTCACCGACGGGCTTCAACACGCCTATCGACATCACGGTGCTGATTCAGCAACTGTGCGACCACGGTGACTTTCTTGAACTGCAGGCTGAGCGAGCGCGCAATACGGTCACCGCGCTTGGCCGTCTCGGCGGCAACGTGGTCGGATTTGTCGCCAACAACTCCGCCGTGGCCTCCGGTCAGATCGATATCGACGCGGCCTACAGGAACGCCCGTTTTA
>JAUIMF010000073.1 GCA_030433415.1 Gammaproteobacteria bacterium
CCGCGACATCAAGCTGTCCAACGTATTGGTAGACAAGCAGGGGCGGGCCAAGGTGCTCGATTTTGGTATCGCCAGCCTGCTGGATGACGCAGAACTTCAAGAGGCAACCGCGGAACGACGGGTCAGTTTTGGCAGTGCCGCGCCGGAACAGCTGCGCGGTGGGAGTATCAGTACCGCGACGGATGTGTACGGCCTGGGCGTATTGCTCTATACCCTGCTTACCGGCGTGCCGCCCTACCGCATCACCACGGACCTGTCGGCAGCGGAAGTCGAGGCCCTTGTCTGCGATGTGATCCCGGACGCTGCCAGTGCGGCGGTGCGCGGTGCCGATGACGGCGATGGCATCGCCCTGGCGAGGCGTAGTTCGCCGGCCCGCATCGCCCAGGCCCTGCGCGGTGATCTCGACACGATTCTGGCCAAGGCCCTGCACAAGGACCCGCTGCGTCGCTACGGCTCGGTGGCGGAATTGCGTGCCGACCTACAGCGCTACCAACAGAAGCGGCCGATTCTTGCGCGCGGGGATTCCGCCGCCTATCGGGTCAACCGCTTTGTGCGCCGACACTGGAAAGGCCTGGTCGCCACCGGCGTCGTGATTTCCTCGCTGGCCGTAGGGCTGGGCGTTGCCGTGTGGCAGGCCGAAGAGGCACGCCAGCAGCGGGACCGGGCCCAGGCCATGAACAATTTTATGCAGGAGGTACTTGCCGAGGCCGATCCCTATGCGGCGGACCAGGATCGCACGGTCCGGGATGTGCTGGTCGAGGCCAGTGCCCTGCTCGACGAGCGTTTTGCCTCGCAGCCCCTTCTCGAGGCGTCCCTGCGCCAGAGCGTTGGCGGCGTGCAGCTGACGCTGCTGGACCTGGACGGAGGAGAGCGCAACCTGCTTCGCGCACAGCAGTTGCTGGAGCAAACCGTCGCACCCGACGCCGAAATGCTGCTGCGCACTCGCGCTCACCTGGCCTGGCTCGAATTCGAACGCGAGAACTACGAACGCTCTCGCAGTGCCTACAAAGCGATCATCGCGAGTCTGACGCCGAATCACGATGCGGAATTTCGCGCCCTGATCCACAACGACATTGGTGTGGTGCTGGTGTCCATGGAGCGCTGGCAGGAAGCCATTGATCATCAGCAGGCGGCGATGCGCCTCAGTCCGGACTCGCCGGATCGCACCGCCACCCTGATCAATCTGGGCCATTCCTACGATGGTCTGGGAGAGCTCGAACTCGCCAAGGAGTACTACCTGCAGGCGATTGATCGACTGCGCGCCCAGGGCGAGCGGGGCGTCGTGGCCGACCTGGCTCATGCCCTGAATAACTACGGCAACGTTCTCAGCCAGCAGGACCGCGACGATGAAGCGCTGCCTCTGTACCTTGAGTCTCTGGCGATACGCCGCCAGGTATTTGGCGAGGATTCGGACTCGGCGGCGGCCCAGAGCCTGAACGTGGGCCGGCTGCTGCTCGACATGGACCGGCCGGCCGATGCCCTGCCACATCTGGCCGAAGCCGTGCGCATCTTTCCGCGTTATCGGGATGAGTCGTCGATCTACCTGCGGGTGGGGCGCATGTCCCATGCCCGGGCGGTGCTCCTGACCAGCGATGACGCGCGGGAACGACAAGAGGCGGTGGACGCCCTCGAAGCGGTCGTGGCGGCCTTTGCAGAGGACGCCGACCTGCGTGAGTCACGTTTCATGGCTCAGGCCGGCGCCTGGCTGGACGAGGCGGGGCAGTGATCAGCTCTGGCGGTCGTAGATGGGCGTCACCACGTCACTGAAGCCCTCGGCCATGCGCTCGCGAATGAGTTTGGCCAGGGATTGGTACAGGCGGTGTACCGGGCTGCCCTGGCGGTACACCAGGGCGTGTTCGCGATACAGCGTGGACCCTTCAATGCGGATGACGTCCAGTTCTTCGGGCCGATGGATCTCTGAACGGATATAGAGCGCGGGCATGAAGGCCAGCCCCATGCCCATCACCACCATCTGGCGCAGCGTATCGAGGCTCGTTCCCTCGTAATCCCGATTCAGGCGAGCGCCGGTGCGCTCGCAGATGCGCTGCACCTCCTGATGCAACTGGTGGCGTTCATCCAGGCCGAGAATGCTCAGCCCCGTGAGTTCTTCTTCACGCAATACCCCGCCTTCGCCGAGTCCCATTTCCCGCGGTGCCACCAGCAGCAGGGGCTCGCGAAACAGGACTTCGACCGCCAGGTTCTGGGTGCGCAGGGGCATGGGCAGCAGGGCCAGGTCATGGCGACCCTCGATCACTCCGTTTTCGAGCTGGCTCGGGGGTTCTTCGCGCACATAGAGCTTCAGGCGCAGAAACTTGGCGTGGATGCTCGGCACGATATTCGGTAGCAGATAGGGCCCCAGCGTCGGGGGCACACCAAGGCGATGGGTGGTGGCGGCGGTGTCTGACAGGGTGTGGGCCAGTTCGTGTAGTTCGTGCCACTGGGCGATGAGGCGCTGGGCCTGGGGCAGCAGTTCGCGTCCCGCCGGGGTGAGTTGCGTGACGCGGCGCGTTCGCTCGAAGAGCGTGACCCCCAGGCTGCGCTCCAGGGCGGCGAGCTGGGTGGACAACGTGGGTTGCGCAATGTCCAGGCGGTCGGCGGCCCGGCGGATCGACTGATGCTCCGCAACGGCCTGAAAATACTGCAGCTGTTTGATGGTGGCCATGGATGGGAGTGTCGCCGATACACGGGGTATAGCCAACAACTATCGTTACATCAATTAATTTTTATTAATAGTAAAAACCTATCAATAACGTTTATTTATTTAATAGATAGTAAAAAACTATCATCAATATAAAAACAGCCTGATTTTTTCGTGGAAAGCATTGATACATAGTGGCGATTGGTGACAAAAGTAGCCCGTGTGAGGGCGGACACAGAATGCGATCTCTATTTAAGTTCGACCTGAGCCACCTGCGCGGCGACATCTACGGCGGTCTGACCGCCGGCGTGGTCGCCATTCCGCTGGCCCTGGCCTTTGGTGTGGCCTCGGGACTTGGGCCCATTGCAGGCATGTACGGCGCGATCTTTGTGGGCTTTTTCGCCTCGATGTTTGGCGGCACTCCCACAAATGTTTCGGGTCCGACCGGTCCCATGGTGGTGGTGCTGGCAGGTCTGTTCGCCAGTCTTTCGGGCGACGTGAGCCTGATCCTCACCGCCGTGATGCTCGCTGGCCTGCTGCAGATCGTGTTCGGCGCCGTCGGCTTTGGCAACTACATTCGCCTGGTGCCGTACCCCGTGGTGTCGGGCTTTATGAGTGGTATCGGTGTCATCATTATCATTCTGCAGACCGATGCATTCTTTGGTCACCAGGCCGCATCGGGCACCCTGTCTCATCTCGCCCACGTGCCCACGGCGCTGTCTGACATCAACTTCTCGGCCCTCGCGGTGGGGGTGGTGACGCTGACGGTTGCGTACACCTGGCCCACGAGCTGGGGGACTTACGTGCCGGGCCCACTGGCCGCGCTGACCATTGGTACGCTGATGAGCCTGGTCATGCCGGCGATGCCGATTCTTGGGGACATTCCCTCGGGTCTGCCCACGCTACATATGCCCGTGTTTGATCAGAGCGCCGCGACGCTGGTACTCGAGGCGGCGTTTATTCTGGCGGTGCTCGGTTCCATCGACAGTCTGCTCACCTCGCTGGTGGCAGACAACATGACGCGCACGCGCCACGACTCCAACAAGGAACTCATCGGGCAGGGTATCGGTAACACGGTAGCGGGACTCTTTGGTGGTATCGCCGGTGCTGGTGCGACGATGCGTACCGTGATCAATATCCGCTCGGGTGGTGTGACGCGCCTGTCGGGCATGATCCACTCCGTGGTGCTCGCGGCCGTGGTACTGGGCGTCGGCTCGGTGGCGGCAGTGATTCCCCACGCGGCGTTGGCCGGGGTACTGGTCAAGGTCGGCATGGACATTATCGACTTCAGCTACCTCAAGCGGGCGCACCGCGGCCCGCGCTGGGACCTCGTGCTGATGGCGCTGGTGCTCAGTCTGACCGTGTTTGTCGACCTGATCACCGCCGTTGCCGCTGGCGTGGTCCTCGCGGCGCTGGCCTACGTTCGCCAGGTGGCGAAGATCCAGCTGGAGGAACTGATCTCGCGCCCCTACAGCCAGGTGTCGGAAGAAGAGCAGGTGCTGCTCGATCGCCTGGGTACGCAGGTGACGCTGTTCGAGTTCGGTGGCCCCCTGAGCTTTGGCGCTGCCGCCGATGTGGGTCACCACATGCGCGAGCGCTACCGCGATGCCACCCGGTCCGTGATCCTCGATTTCAACCGCGTGCCCTTCATGGATGTGTCAGCGGCCCGCGCGGTCGAGACCATCATCGATGACGCGCACAAATCCGGCAAAAAAGTCTACATCGCGGCCATGGCCCCAGAGGTTCGCGACACCATGGCCAGCCTCGGCGCCGATGAAGACCTCGGCGGCGACGCCCACTTCGACACGCGCCTCGAGGCGTTGGAGGCTGCGGTAAAGCAGGGGGGCGTCGATGAGCACGGCCGCTCGGCGCACCTCGTGACGGCCGTAGCCCACTAATTCTTAACTGACTTGCAAACAAACCCGGTGAGGAGAAACACCATGAACGAATCCCAGGTACTGGATCTTTTCAGCCGCTGGAACAACGCACTCGCTACGGGTAATCCCGACGAGGTAACGGCTCTGTACGCCCCGGACGCGATCCTGCTGCCCACGGTGTCCAACCAGGTACGCCACAACCATGCAGAGATTCGCGACTACTTCGTGAACTTTCTCGCCAAGGAACCCCAGGGCGTGATCGACGAAGCCAACGTGCGATTCCTGGGCGATGAGCTGGCGATCAACTCCGGCGTCTATACCTTCACCTTCGGTAACGGTGACCAGGTGACGGCGCGCTTCACCTACCTGTACCGTCGTATAGACGGTGAGTGGAAGATTGCCGAGCACCACAGCTCTGCGATGCCCGAGGTGGTTGTTGCCTCCGAGGCAAGCGCTGCCTGAGGTCAGGCTCCGGTTAGCGATCAAGGCGCCCGCGTGGCGCCTTTTTTGTGCCGTTTGATATCGCTTATGGGTCGGTGGGCGTCAGCATCACCACCGTGCCTTCGCGATAGCTGCCCCCCGAGCTGTATAGCGGTATCGCTTGTGCAGCGAGGTGCTGGAACCCCGCAGCATCGATGGCATCAGCCAACGACTGCTCGTCATGCGCGGTGCGTGCCGGGCCGATCTGGATATCGCCGTCGCCCTGGGTTTCGGCGCTCAGGATGACCCGGGCATTGGCGGCGCAGCGTTGGCGTAGCGCCACCAGAAAGGATGTCGGGTCATCGATGTACGGTAGCAGGTCGGTGAGTACCACGAGGTCGAAGTCACCGTCAGCGCTGGCCAGGAACTGCTGCGCGTCGCTGCACACCAGTTCGTCGTACACCGCCTTGTGTGTCGCCTGTGTGAGCATGGGCGCCGACCGGTCCACGCCGGTGAGGTGTTCGCAGTAACTGCGCACCTGCAGGCCCGCCAGGCCCGTGCCGCAACCCAGGTCCAATGCCCGCGGATACCACGCATCCTCGCCGTCCTGCTGCTCCAGCAGACCGGATACCACGGTCGGCAGGGTGTACTTGAGGTCCGACAGCGTGTTTTCAAAATTCGGTGCCAGCGCGTCAAAGGGGTCCGGGGCAGCGTGGGCAGGTTCGGATTCCGCCGAGCCACTGCCGGTTCTGGCGCGCTGCAACAGCTGTCGCGCAGCGCCGTTGTCCGGGTCGATGGCCAGCGCGCTCTCGAGCGTGCGAAGGGCCGCGGAGTAGTCACCGCGGTCAATGAGCAGTGTGCCAAGGGCTACGTGGGTTTTGGCGTTTAACGGTTGCAGCTTGATGGCGCGCTGCAGTGCCTCGACGGCCTCGTCTTCGCGACCTGTTTTGCGCAGTGCCTGCGCGAGGTTTCGGTACACGTCAGCGTCGGCCTGGCCGCGGCGCACGATGTCCTGGTAGTAGGCGAGCGCTTCGGTGTAGCGCTGGAGTCGGGTGTAGACCGAAGCGATGTTATTCATGGCCTCGTCGAAGTCCGGCTCCAGCGCGATAGCCTGGCCGTAGGGCTCAAGCGCATCTTCCAGGCGGCCCATGTCGGTAAGCACGTAGCCGAGCAGATTGAGCAGCGCGGGCTGATTCGGGTGGTCCCGGCAGAGGCGGCGCACATGGCCCAGGGCGGCTTCGTGGCGTTTCTGGGCGCAAAGGCGAAGGACATCGTCAAAGTCGTCGCGGGACAGGGTTGGCGTAGTGCGACGGCGCAGGGCCTTCATGCCTTTCTTGGCCTGTTTGTTACCGGGGAAACGCCTGAGCACCGCGGCAAACAATGCCTGTGCCTCCTGGTCCCGACCGTGGCGGGCATGCTCCTCGGCCTTGTCCAGTGCTTCCCTGATGCTCATCTGCGCACTCATGGCGTAACAGATCCCCTGCGAAACAGGGATCAAGTCTACCCCATGGGGCAGGGCAGGGGGTGGCTTCAGGCGTTGTACAGCGGTGCCAGTTCCCGTTTGCTGCCCGCGCCGGGGACTTCTCGCACCAGGCGCGGTACCAGATAGCCGGGGCGGCGCTCGGCGAGCTGTCCAACGATGCGCCGCGCGGTGGTGTCATCCACGAGGAAGTGTGCTGCACCGGCAACCGGATCGAGCAGGTGCAGGTAGTAGGGCAGTACACCGGCTTCAAACAGACGATCGCTCAGGCTTGCGAGAACCTGTGCATCATCATTCACCCCCGCCAGCAACACCGATTGATTCAGCAGCGTCACTCCCGCATCGCGTAGTCTGGTCAGCGCCGACCGGGTGGCTGCGTCGATTTCGGCGTCATGATTGGCGTGCACAACCATGACCACGCGTCCCGTCAGGGCCGATACCAGAGACTCTGTCACCCGGTCGGGGATCGCAATGGGCAGGCGGGTGTGGATGCGTAGCGTGACGTCGCCGCGGGCGGCGATGCGCTTGGCGATGCTGCCCAGGTGGTTGTCGCTCAACAGCAGCGGATCACCGCCGCTGAGCAATATCTCGCACAAATCGTCCTCACGCAGCAGGCGATCCAGGTCCGCCAGCCGCTCGCTGCTGGAGCGCGCGTCGTCGGCATAGGGGTAATGCCGGCGAAAACAGTAGCGACAGTTGATGGCACATTGACCGGTAACCACCAGCAGGGCGCGCCCCTGATACTTGCGAACGATGCCCGCGTCGTCCCGGAATTGTTCCACCTCGCCCACGGGGTCGCGATTGAAGCCGTCGACGTCGGTGGTTTCCTGCGGGGCTGCCAGCACCTGGCGCAGCAGGGGATCATCGGGATCGCCGCGACGCATTCGCGCGGCAAAGGCATGGGGTATGAGAAGCGGGAACTGCGCGGTGGCCTGATCAGAAAAGGGTAGCTCGTGTACGTCCAGCTGCAATGCGTCGGCCAGGGCTTCGCGACTGCGGATCGCATCCCGCAGCTGATGTTGCCAGCTGGCGTTGTGCAGCGGTATGAGCTGGGGACGACTCATCCCAGCCGGTCTCGCAGGGCGAAGTAGAGCATGCCCGCCACCAGGCCGGGCCAGCGCAGCAGTGTGCCCCCGGGGAACTTCGGCGAGGGCACCGTTGCCATGACATCAAAGCGTTCGGCGGTGCCGGCGATGGCCTCGGCAAGCAACTGTCCTGCCAGCGTGGCGATGGGAACGCCGTGGCCCGAGAAGCCGTGACCGTAGAACACCCGCGGCGACGCGTTACCGAGCGCGGGCATGCGGTTGAGCGTGATCGCCAGCGTGCCGCCCCAACCGTAGTCGATGCGGGTGTCAGCAAGTTCGGGGTAGATGCGCAGCATGTATTTGCGCACGAAGCTGCGAATGTCATCAGGGAATCGCGAGGTGTAGGACTCGCCACCACCGAAGAGCAGGCGACGGTCCGCCGACAGCTTCCAGTAATTGATCACAAAGCGGGAATCCGACATCGATGTATCGTCACGAATAAGGCGCTGTGCCAGGTCTTCACCCAGCGGCTCGGTGGCCAGCATGTAGTTGTTGATCGGCATGATCTGGCCCGCCACACGTTTCTCGAGCTTGCCGAGATAGCCGTTGCAGGCCAGCACCAGATGCCCACAGTCCACGACCGCTGACTCCGTATGGACGCGGACCCGCTCCCCCTCGTCGTAGTGCAGCACGCGGCTGTGTTCGTGAATACTCGCACCCAGGTCCGCCGCTGCGCGGGCCAGGCCCAGGCAATAGTTCAGGGGGTGCAGGTGGCGTGCCCCAAGGTCCAGGGTCCCGCCGTGCATGCCCTGGGCGGAGCTCATCTCGTCAAGCTCCGGCTTGTTCACATAGCGGATCTGCTGATAGTTGTAGTGCTGCTGTAGATGCTCGACCTCCTGCTGCAACTCCGCCGCGTCTCCCTGGCGATGAGCGACGTGGAGGTTGCCGGTGGCGAGGTCACAGTCGATGGCAAACTCGTCGATCAGCTCGCAGACGAGGTTCACCGCATCCAGGCCCAGGTCCCACAACTGTCGGGCATGGTCCATTCCGACCAGGCGCTCCAGCGTGTGCTGGTCCGCACGCTGACCCGTGCCGACGTGACCACCGTTGCGTCCCGATGCTCCCCATCCTACGGAGTGCGCTTCGAGCACCCGCACGTCATAGCCGCGCTTGCGCAAATGGATCGCGGTGGACAGCCCCGTATAGCCCCCGCCGATCACACAGACGTCACAGCGCACCTCGCCCGTGACGGCGGGAAAGGGCGGCAGGGCGTTGGCGGTCGCGGCGTAATAGGATTCTGCGGGGCTATGGTTCATAGGTCACGGTTCATAGGTCACGGTTCATAGGTCACGGGTTCATAGGTCACGGGTTCATAGGTCACGGGTTCATAGGTGGCGGGTTCATGGGGTGATGAATCCGGTTGCTGACGAGAGGCATGGTAGTACAGGGCCCGGCTGTCGCGACAGCAATGCTACCCCAGGGCGTTAGTCCGGGAGATTGGCGCAAGCTGGCTGCTGCTGCGATACTCAGCTGATCTGTAAAAGGACGTTCCCCATGGTCTCCAAGAGTTCCATTGCCGACTGGCTCCGCCAGCATCAGGTTTCCGAAGTGGAATGCCTGGTACCGGACCTGACCGGCAATGCCCGCGGCAAATTCATTCCGGCGCACCAGTTTATCTCCCACGATGAGCCACGACTGCCCGAAAGCATACTGGTGCAGACGGTGACGGGGGAGTACAGCGACTCCCACTGGGACTTCGTTGAGCCCACCGACACCGACATGCTCCTGCAGCCCGACGAGTCCACGCTGCGCATGGTGCCTTGGGCTCGCGAGCCTACCGCACAGATCATTCACGATTGCTACCGCCAGGACGGCACGCTGCATCCCCTGGCGAGTCGCACCGTGCTGCGGAACGTTCTGGACGCCTACGCCCGCAAGGGTCTGCAGCCCGTGATTGCGCCCGAGATGGAGTTCTATCTGGTGGCGCGCAACACCGATGCGGATTCGGAACTGGAGCCGCCGATTGGTCGCAGCGGACGCCGCGAGACCGCGCGCCTGTCGTACAGCATCGACGCCGTATCGGAGTTTGAGGACTTCGTAGAAGACATGTACGACTACGCCGACGCCCAGGAACTGGACGTGGACACGCTCATCCACGAAAACGGCGCGGCGCAGATGGAAATCAACTTTCGTCACGGCGATCCCCTGTCGTTGGCCGACCAAGTATTCGTTTTCAAGCGCACGGTGCGCGAAACCGCTCTCAAGTACGGCATGTATGCCACGTTCATGGCCAAGCCCATGATGAACGAACCGGGCAGCGCCATGCATATTCACCAGAGTGTGCTGGACAGCGAAGGGCGCAATATCTTCGTGGATGAGTCCGGTGAGCTCTCGGCGGCACTGAAAAGCTATATCGCGGGCCTGCAGAGCTTTACCGGCGAACTCATCAGCCTCTACGCGCCCAACGTCAATTCCTACCGCCGCCTGGTGCCGGAGATGTCGGCTCCCATCAACCTGAACTGGGGACTGGATAACCGCACCGTGGCCTTTCGTGTGCCCCAGAGCAATGCGGCGGGTACGCGCGTCGAGAACCGCTTTCCCGGTGCCGACGCCAACCCCTATCTGGCCATCGCCGCGTCCCTGGCCAGTGGTTTTGTCGGCATGGAGGCGGGCCTGCAACCCTCTGAGCCGCATCAGGGAACCGCAAACGAAGACGCGGTGGAAATCGCCCGGTCCCTCGAAGAGGGGCTGCGCAAGCTGCGCAGCACACCGGCGCTCTGTGAGCTGTTTGGCGATCTGTTCCTGCGCGCCTACGAGGCGGTGAAACTGGATGAGTTCGAGGAATTCAATCGCGTGATCAGTTCCTGGGAACGCGAACACCTGCTGCTGCAGGTCTGAGTGCGTGAACTCAGTGATTGGGCACGGCCGGCGCCGGCAGCTGTTCACCACGGTCAAGTACCTGACCTACAGCCTGTTGCTCACCAACGTGTTCCTGTTTCTGCAGGAGGAACTCGCCTCCCTGGAGCACACCTTTGTCTCGGGCATGACTCTGGCGGACTTTGTGCAGGTGTTTGCCTCAACGATCGATACGGCTGCCTGGGTTGTGCTTCTGCTGCTCTTTGAACTCGAGACTTCGATTCTTGATGACGAGCGCATTCGCGGCTGGACCAAGCGCAGCATCCACGGCACGCGGCTACTGTGTGGCGCGGCAATCGTCTGGGCGTTTACCGGGTATTACTCGGAACTGGTCACGCTGTACCGAGTCGAACTGCTGACGGCCCTTGATGCCTGCGGTATGAGCGGCAACTGGTCCGTACTTCAGGCCATGGACGAGTACATGCCATTGAGCGCGGCCAACTGTGGTGCGCTGGGTGGTGAGTCGTTGCGTATTCAGGGATTCAATATTCTCGCCCCGCCGGATGTGCTGCAGAACGTGCGCTACCTGGCCTGGACCGATGTGTTGAACGCCGGGGCCTGGATTCTGGTGGTGGTCGTGCTCGAAGTCGAGGTGCGCCTGCAGCTCAAGGGACGCCTCACCGACACCATCATCGATGGCACGCGGTACCTTAAGTACGGGCTTTACTCGATGCTTTTTGCTGCCGCTGCCTACTGGGGCTATGCGGGCGACTTTCTGGATTTCTGGGACGCAAGCCTGTGGCTCTTCGCCTTCATCTTTATCGAGATGAACGTATTCGACTGGCAGCAGGAGACCTCCGCCGAACTCCGACCGGCGCAAGCCTGAACAGCTAGGCCCGCACCGACTGGCCCGAACAATCAAGCCCGAACAACCAGGCCAGAACAACACTGAGAGTAAAAGCTCAGGGTAAAACCTGAAGGTAAAAGCAGGCCTCGCTGCGCGGCAAGCCCGCAGCCGGGAGGACAATAACCGGTGTCAGCGCCGAGCGCTGCTTCAGTAGTCGTCGAACTCCAGGTCGTAGTCGCCCAGTTCTTCGCGCAGGCGAAGCTCTTCAAGACGCCTTTCGGCGCGCCGGCGTTTTTCTGCCAGCCGCTGCTTCTCCGAAGACAACGTACTCAGGCCTTCGTAGGCCTCTTCCGAGAATTCTCCGATCACAGGCTCGAACAGATCGTCGCTGTCCGGGGCGGACTCCTGATTGCGATCTCCCACCAATCACCTCCTGATGATCAAGGGCCATCCACGGCGCCAATATCCGGCAGGTTTTCAAACCAGTCAATGGATCAATTACACGATTTTTTATGAAAAATTCCGATTATTTGCGCTCTGATACGGCAATAAGTTGACGGGTAGACCCGGCTTCCCTCCCTGAATTCACGCTGCGCGTCCCTGCGCCTGGCATTGCCCGCGTGACCGGGTGTCCCGTCGTTGCGTGTGTCCGGTGCACCCGCAAAGGCTTTATTGCAACGGTTGTGCCAGTCCGGGGCCTGGCCGCAGGTGGGGTAGAACGGGCCGTTATCGGCGCAAAAACACCGCTTCAGACCGGTTATGCCCGGTCAGTGCATCGGACTGTTTGTCGATGGACGTGCCCGCAGGGTCGCGGCGTACGCGTCCGCTCAGGCGTGCAGGGCCTGCACGATGAGGGACGCCACGGCGTCCGCGCTGCCGCTCACCGCGTCCACGCGGTGCGTGGCGTACTGCTCGTAGAGTGGCGCGCGCTCGTTGTAGATGTCTTCGAAGGTCTGGCCCTTGTCGCTGGCAATGCCACGCTCCGGGTTGGCCGCCACGCGAGTCTGCAGCGTATGCACATCGGCGCAGAGGTAGACCACCGGGCCCGCTGCGAGCAGGCGCTGCATGATCGCGTCGCTGTAAACCACGCTCCCGCCCGTCGCCACGACGCGTCCGTCCAGGGGCTCGTCCAGCAGGACTTCCTCTTCGATCTTGCGCAGGCGCATGTGCCCCTCGCTGTTCAGAATCTGCTGCAGGGTCTTCCCCTCACGGGACTGGATGGACAGATCCGTGTCGGCAAACTTCAGCCCGATCAGCTTGGCCAGGATCACGCCGACGGTGCTTTTGCCCACTCCCGGCATACCGATGAGGCTGATGGTGTTGAGGTGGGTTCGTGCGTCGTTCATGAAGCGCTTCCGGGTTTGGGGCCGGCCATTATCCCGCGTTGTCCCCGTCCCTCAAAGTGGGTACAGCCATGCTACAGTTCGCGCCCACCCCAGCCCCGGAACCCGCCATGAGCCTCAAGCACACGCCCCTGGACAACCTTCACCGCGAACTCGGTGCCCGCATGGTGCCATTTGCCGGCTACGACATGCCGGTGCAGTACAGCGACGGCATTATCGCGGAGCATCGCCACACGCGGGCGCAAGCAGGCCTCTTCGATGTGTCTCACATGGGCCAGTTTGTGGTTCAGGGACCCGGTATTGCCGCGACCCTTGAGGGCCTGGTGCCGGCGGACCTGGAGGCCCTCGGCGAGAACCGCCAGGTCTATACGCTGTTCACCAATGACGAGGGTGGGGTGCGCGACGACCTGATCGTGACCCGCTGGGGTGCCGAGGAGTTTTTTCTGGTCGTGAACGCGGCGTGCAAGGACGAGGACCGGGCCTGGATCGAGTCTCATCTGGGCACCGGGCAGCAATTGCGGGAGTTGGAAGGCCAGGGTCTGCTGGCGCTCCAAGGACCGGCGGCGCGCAGCGCTCTGGCGCAGATTCTGCCCGGCGTCGATCAGCTTATGTTTCTGGATGGCGGCTATTTTCAGCTCGGTGGCATTGAGCTGTACGTCACCTGCTCGGGTTACACCGGCGAAGATGGTTTCGAAATCTCGGTACCCGGCGACCATGCTGCAGCACTGGCGCGGCGCCTGTTGGGGCTGGCCGAGGTGGCGCCGGTGGGGCTTGGCGCGCGGGATTCCCTGCGGCTGGAGGCGGGTCTGTGTCTTTACGGTCATGAGTTGTCGCCAACGATCACGCCCATCGAAGCGCGCCTGAATTGGGCCATTGCCCGTAGTCGTCGCAGCGATGCGGCGCGGCAGACCTATCCCGGCGCCGATGTGATCGCCCGGCAGCTTCACGAGGGGACCGGGCGCCAGCGCGTAGGCTTACGTGTGCTGGGTAAGCGCCCGGTGCGCGAGGGTCAGGTGATCCTCGACGGTGAGGGCAATTCCGTTGGCGAGGTCACTTCTGGCGGTTTCGGTGCGACGGTCGACGGCCCCGTGGCCATGGGCTATGTCGCGTCGGAGCAGGCAGCGGTCGGCACTTCCCTGGCGGTCGATGCCCGGGGCAAGGCCCTGCCCGTAGAGGTCTGCGCGCTGCCCATGGTGCCACCGGGGTATCGGCGGTCTTGACTCGGGACTGACACCGCTCCTGGCGCCAGTTCGTCTGGTTGGGGGGTGGTGCTAGTTCGCCCAGTCCCGCTCTGCACGAAACTGCTGCGACAGATACTCCATCTGGTCCGCAAGAATGCGGTCCTTGGCCAGAAAGTGCCACTCGTAGGGGTTGGGACGGAAGGGGACGGCAAGCAGAGGCATGCCGGCTTCTTCGGGAGTCTGGCTGTCCTTGAGCCAGTTGCAGCGTTTGCACGCGGCGACCACGTTTTCCCAGCGGTCGGTCCCTCCGCGTGAAACCGGCATCACATGGTCCCGGGTCAGCTCCGAGCGGGAGTGTTGCGTGCCACAGTACAGGCACCGGTGATCATCGCGGCGAAACAGCGTGCGGTTGCACAGCGGCGGGGTAAAGCCCTGAAAAATTCTGCCCTGCAGCGCAATGATCGGTTGCAGGTCAATACGCGAGCGGCGGCCCGACAGTCGCTGGATGCCACCAAACACCGGGGGAAGGGAATCCCCGATGCCGTAGACCACATCGCCACGTGCGTAGGCCGAGACCGCTTCGTGCAGTGTCAGCCACCCTCGCGGTTGGCCCGCGAGATCGAGCTTGAGGATCGCCTGCATGCGCTCCCACTCGTCAGAGGTTTGGCTAACGCTACTGGAATCCTCGCAGGCAGACAATCCCCGTTGTGGTGCAACGGGGAAATGTCACGAAGCTGTCATGCGGTTTGCTTCGGTTTTGAGCTGTCCTCTTTGTTCCACACCAGCGCCATGAGGTTGCCGGTGGTGCCCAGGGCGTCGAGGTCCTCGGGCTTTTCGATGACCCGCAGGCGCTGTTTGTCGCCCAGGGTGAACAGGGGAATCAGGCCCACGCGGTTCTCGGCCCGATAGTCTTCCAGGCTGAAGTCCTCAGACAGGCGGATCGTTTTGATCTTTGCGCCACCGGCGATCAGGCTGGCGAGTTTTTCCAGACTGACGTCTTCGCCAAACATGCGCGGCGGCGCGTACTCGTCGTTGATGCGTTCGCGGTCGGACTTTGGCCGGTCTTCGCTGTTGCGCAGGCTGAACACCCGCTGTGGCCCGAATTCGCTGCGATACTTCATGCAGGCCAGGGTATTCCAGCGCGTACGGCGGCTCATGGCGAACAGCCGTCCGATGCCGGTCAATTCCAGAAACTGATCCGCATGGGCTGACAGCGGATCGCCGTAGTACACCTCAAGACCCTCCATACGCGCCGTGCGAATCTCGTCGTAGGACGTGTCGGCAATCTTGACCCGAAAGCCCTGGTCCCGCAGGGCGCGACCAATGGTGCGCGAAACCGGGTTTGCGCCCAGAATCAGCAAACCATGGGGTTCGGCCTCGGCCAGCCCGAGGGCGCGGGTCATCGGCCGCGCCGAAACGCTCTGCAGGAGTACCGTGGCGATAATGACCAGGAACGTCAGCGCCACCAGAATGGACGCACCCTCGTGTCCCGCCTCTTCCAGACGCAGGGCGAACAGGGATGAGACCGCGGCCGCAACAATGCCCCGCGGCGCCACCCAGGCGATGAGCGCTTTTTGCTGCCAGCGCAGGCCACTGCGCAGCGTCGATAGCCAGACCACCACGGGCCGGGCAAGCAGCACCACGAGAATAATGACGGCTCCCTGCCAGCCGGTGTCGATAATGTTGTTCGGATCGACGCGGGCGCCAAGCACGATAAACAGTACCGAAATGATCAGTACCGACAGGCTTTCTTTGAAGCTGAGGATCTCGTTCACCGAGACATCGCGCATGTTGCCCATCCAGATGCCCATGATGGTGACCGCCAGCAGGCCCGACTCGTGAGCCAGGGCGTCGCTGCCGGCAAATACCATCACGACCCAGGCGAGCGTGAGCACATTCAGCAGGTACTCGGGTACCCAGTGGCGCCGCAGCACCATGCCCAGGCTCCAGGCACCGGCGAGGCCGGTGACGCTGCCGGCGAGCACACTCTCGGCAAAGAGCATCAGCGAGTTCTGCCCCGTCAGCAGATACTGGAACACCAGTACCGCCAGCAGGGCGCCCACGGGATCGATGAGAATGCCTTCCCAGCGCAGGACCTGGCTTACGCCATTGTCGGCGCGCATGGTTCTTAACAGTGGGTTGATCACCGTGGGTCCCGTTACCACCATAAGCGCGGCAAACAGCATGGCGATGTCACCGGCGAGGCCCGCGATAAAGTGGCAGCCGGCGGCGATCAACAGCCAGTTCAGCAGCGCACCCCAACTGACGAGATGCGTAACGACGCGGCCATGGCTGCCGAGGTCGCGGAATTTGAGCGTCATGCCGCCCTCGAACAGCACGAGCGCCACCCCCAGCGACACCATTGGGAACAGGATGGGGCCAAACATCTCGTCGGGATCGAGCAGGCCGGTAACGGGACCCGCAACGATTCCCAGGATCAGCAGCGGAAGGATCGACGGCAGGCGCAGGCGCCATGACAGCCATTGGGCGCCAACGCCAAGCACCAGTACCGCGGCGAGGGTATACAGCAAGGCAATCTCCAGAACGATTGAGAAATTATTCTGCCCAGACTACTGCCCGGGAGCGACGAAGAAAAGAAAACGGGCCTGCATCCAGCGATGAGGCCCGTCCGTTACACCTTCTTCGCGACCGGTAATATCAGTCGTAGCGATCCTTGAGCACAAAGAAAGCGACAAACAGCAGCGCCAGGCTGAAGGGCAGGGCGATGAAGATGCCGTTGATGCCAAGCACGGACTCGAGGGTCACAGCGCCGTAATTGGCGGGCTCAATGAGCGTGGCTTCGAGCGAGGGGTAGACCAGCGAGAACAGCAGGGCGCCCGCCAGGGCCCCGAGCAGCGTGAAGATCGCGTCGAGCTTGCCCTCGGCACTGCCCACAACGCAGGTGCCGGGGCAGTAGCCCGCCACGGCCCAACCGATGCCGAAGATGGCACCGCCGGCGACGATGCCCCACACGTAGGCAGGTTTGATGGACATGTTGGCCAGACCGCCCATGTCCAACAGGTAGATGCCCAGCGTGCCCACGCCGATGGCGGTCATCATGAGTTTGATAATCCACATGTCCTTGAGCAGCAGCGTGCCGATGATGCGGCGGTAGCTGGTGGCGCCGCCGAGAAACAGGATTGCGCCAAAGGCGCAGCCGATGAGAAATCCAATGAGCAGTGTATTCATCAGGCTTTCCCCCGATACAGAAACTTGGCCATGAGAATGGCGGCCGAGAAGGTTACGACGCCAAAGATGAAGGAGCCGAGGGCCAGCTGTGAAATGCCGCTGATCATATGGCCGCTGGTGCAACCCCCCGCCAGGCGGGCACCGAACAGTAGCAGTACGCCA
>JAUIMF010000074.1 GCA_030433415.1 Gammaproteobacteria bacterium
AGCCCAGCACACGGTGCGTATCGGTCATTCCCGAAACGGCCAGTCCCAGGCCGAAGAGCAGGCCACACAACAGTCCGGCAAGCGGCTTCACAGCGTTGCTCCCAGCACGTGGCGCACAACGTAGACAGTGGCCATGCCCGACAGCCTGAACACCACCGTGGCCAGGGTGGAGCGCGCAGAGCTCAGGCCGATGCCACAGACGCCATGGCCGCTCGTACAGCCGTTGCCGAGCTTGACGCCGATCCCGACCAGCAATCCCGCGATGATTGCGGTTTGCGCCGGCATCTCGCTGGGAACGGGCAGCGAAATCCCGAAGACCTCATGGGCAAGGGCCGTTCCGGCGATCAGGCCCAGCAGAAACAGCCAGCGCCACAGATGCGTGATCTGGGCCGATACCGCGCCCCAGAGAATGCCGCTGACACCGGCAACGCGCCCCGCCAGCGACAGTAGCAGCACCGAAGCGATACCGATGAGCAGCCCGCCAGCGGTCGCCATCCAGAGTTCGTTGGTCATGGATCGAAACCCCAGTCCATGGAAAAAGGGCGCTATCTTGATCGCGCGCCGGCCAGATGACAAGCTGCACCGTTTGTGAATGTTCCGGTCCCGGGAGTCGCGCAGCATGGCGAGCGCTGAAAATTTCAACCCTGCTGACGTGTCCAGTCCCGCCGGTGAGCGGCCGCTACAACTGCTTCGATTTATTCCCTTCAGGCGCCGGGACCTGCTGCGCATGCTGCGCGATGAAGCGGCGCTGGATGCGGACGCGCTCGAAAGATTTGAAGCGGGAGTGACGCAGATCGAAGCGGCCTTCGCCACGGAATTTCACACCCTGCGCCAGCAGGTCAAAGACCGTTACGCGGCCCTCGATCCCGATGCAGATACGCGATTCGTCGCCGGCGAAAAGGAATCCGCTGAGGACGAGGCCAGGGAACTGGCGGCGTCGCTGGCCACTCTGCTCAATCGCGGCAACTACGAAGTGCTGACCGAGGCCGATCTGCGACGGGCGTTTCGCAATGCCTCACTGTTCCAGGTGCGCCTACGCGTGGATATGAAGGACTTCGATGACGTGCTGCTCTACTGCCGCGGTGCGAGTGAGCGTCAGGAAACCGTAACGGGTCTATTCGGATTGTGGAAGCGGTCGCTGAAGTTCATTAATTACGACCGGGTGGTGCTTTACCTTCGCTTCGCGGATCGCAGGCAGGGTGGTGACAGCGAGTTCCCTCCCGGACGTGTGATGATCAAGCTTTTTCAGAATGTGCCCGATGCGGACCTCGAAATGCTGTTTCCAAACACTCGCGTCGGCATGCGCTGGATCGACCGCCTGCTCATTGGCGTGCCAGCGGTGGCCAGTGGCGTTGTCGTCGCCACGACCAAGCTTGGCGCTCCCCTGTTGCTGCTTGGAACACTGCTCGGTTTCTGGCTGGGAGTACACAACGACCCCGTGACCCTGGACAAGCGCGGCTTGCTGGTGCTCGGTGCGGGTGTGGGTGCCCTCGGCGCGTACCTGTGGAAGCAATGGTCCAACTATCGCCACCGCAAGGCGCGTTTTCGTCAGATGCTGACCCGCAATCTGTATTTCAAGCTGCTCGACAATAACGGCGGGGTGTTGCTGCGGGTGCTCGATGACGCTGAGGACTCTGAGTGCAAAGAAGCCTTTGCTGCGCTGTATTTTCTGCTGAGCGCTCCGGATGGGCTGACAGCGGCAGAGCTGGATCAGCGTATCGAAGACTGGTTCGCCCGGCGCTGGTCGGCGCATCTGAATTTTGAAATCGACGATGCCCTGGGCAAGCTGGCGTCCCTGTCGTTGGCACGGGAAGTCGAGGGCCGCTGGCAGCTGTGTGACGCAATGGATATGGCGTGAGGCCTGGCCATCACGCCCATGGGAGCGCCGATGGGGAGCGACCTCTGGATCGCGCCCTGTTTCGCGCTATTGCCCGGCACCTCGGACCGGTACTGCGGGACAACCGGACCCGGGTATTGCTGGCGCTGGCCTGCCTGCTGGGGGCCAAGGGCGCCATTCTGCTGATTCCCTTTCTGCTCAAGGCGCTGGTGGATGGCCTTGAGGCGGGCATCGAAGCCACACCGGCGATGCTGGTGCTGCTGTTGGTGCTGGCCTACGGCGGTGCACGTTTCGCCAATACCCTGTTTGGAGAACTGCGCGATACGCTCTTTGGTCGCGTGACGGAGCGCGCCATGCGGCGCATCGGCCTGCAGGTATTCCGGCACGTGCACAGCCTGGACCTGGATTACCACCTGAATCGGCGCACCGGGGGTCTGGCCCGGGACATCGAGCGGGGCACCTCAGGCATCAGCTTTCTCCTGCGCTTCTTCATCTTCAATATCGCGCCCACGCTGTTTGAGATCGCCATGGTGGCTTTCATTCTCATGTTCAGCTACGGCGTGAGCTATGCACTGATCGTGCTGGTGAGCGTGGTGGCCTATGGCCTGTATTCGTTCCGAGCCACGAGCTGGCGTACGCGCTTCGTACGCGAAATGAACAGCGCCGATTCGCGCAGCAATACGCGGGCGGTAGACAGTCTGCTGAATTACGAGACCGTCAAGTACTTTGGCAATGAGGACTTCGAGGCGCGACGCTACGACGCATCGCTCGCCGAGTGGGAGGCGGCGCGCCGGCGCAACCGGTTGTCGCTGTTCGCGCTCAATGGGGGCCAGGCGCTGATTATTGCGCTGTCGCAGATGGCCATGCTGGCCCTGGCGGCGCTGCAGGTGCGCGACGGCGCCATGACCCTGGGTGATTTTGTGCTGATCAACCAGTTCATGCTGCAGTTGTTCATGCCCCTGGGATTTCTCGGCTTCGTTTATCGCGAGATCCGCAGTTCCCTGGCCAATATCGAGCAGCTCTTTGCGCTGTTGGATGAACGGCCGGGGGTTGCGGACGCCCCCGATGCAGCGGAACTGACGTGGCAAAAGGGGGTGGTTGAATTTCGGGACGTGTCGTTTGCCTACGACCGGGAGCGACCGCTGCTGCGGGATATCAGTCTGCGCATCGAACCCGGAGAGAAAGTTGCCGTGGTGGGAGCCAGCGGCGAAGGCAAGTCCACGCTGGTGAAGCTGCTGTTCCGGTTCTACGATCCCGATCAGGGCCAGGTGCTGATCGACGGTCAGGACCTGCGCGACGTAACCCAGACATCCCTGCGGCGGGTCATGGCGATCGTGCCCCAGGACTGCGTGCTGTTTAACGATACGCTGGGCGAGAATATCCGTTACGGCAATCCGGGGGCCGATGATGCGGCCGTGACCGCGGCGATCGAGGCGGCCCATCTGCAGAGCTTTGTAGAACGCCTTCCCGAGGGGCTGGATACCCTGGTGGGCGAGCGGGGGCTGCGTCTGTCCGGCGGTGAACGCCAACGGGTCGGTATCGCCCGGGCGGTGCTCAAGGGCGCTCCCTTGCTGGTGTTTGACGAGGCCACGTCCAGCCTGGACAGCCGTTCCGAAGCGGCCGTGCTCGACACCCTCAAGGCGATGGCCCGGGAGCATTCCACGCTCGTGATTGCCCATCGCCTGTCCACGGTGGTCGATGCGAACCGGATTGTGGTGCTGCACGAAGGTCGCATCGTGGAGCAGGGTACGCACCATGACCTTCTTGTTGAGAACGGGTATTATTCGCGCCTTTGGCGTATTCAACAGCGCCGCAAGGACCAAAGCTAGCGTGACCGTATCTTTATGGACCCTGGCCCGAGGCGAATCCGGGGCCATAGACCACTTTGATGAGTGCCTGCCCGAGGCCTATCGCCTGCGACTGCTTGAGTTGGGTTTTCATCCCGGTGAGTCCGTGCGCTGCGTGCAGGCGCCGGCCCTCGGTGCTCCCCGCGTGTACCAGGTCGCCAACGTGACGTTTTCGCTGGATGACGATATCGCTGGCTGTGTGCACGTCGTGCAGGTGCACGATGACTGAGTCGCGCCCCAATCCCAAAGCCCTGCTCATCGGCAGTCCTAATTGCGGCAAAACGCTGCTGTTCAACCGTTTGACGGGTCTGCAGCATCGCGTCGCCAATTTTCCCGGGATCACGGTAGAAATCGCCCGCGGCCACATGAGCGGGCTTGATGATGTCACGCTCTACGATTACCCGGGCACCTACTCGCTCAAGGCGATTTCCGGCGAAGAACGGGTTGCCGTAGAGCAGTTCGAGGCGGCGCTCGAGGATCCGGAGCTGGGCGTGGTGCTGTGCCTGGTGGATGTCACGCGTCTTGAGAAAAGCCTCTACCTGGCTCTGCAGGTAACCCGCGAATGCGCGCGCGCCGGCAAACCGGTGCTGATCCTCGCCAATATGATCGATGTACTCGAACGCCATGATATTCACCTGGACCTGGATGGCCTGGCGGCGGAGATCGGCGCCCCGGTGATTCCCGTATCGGCTCGCGCCGGCACGGGGCTGGATACGCTGCGCGAGCGCGTCCGCCAGGAGTTCGCGTCGCCGCAGCTGCCCCGGCGCAGTGGTGACGAAGACGATGTGCTGCTGCGTGGTACCTCGCATCAGCTGGCGCGCAAGTATGGTCCCAAAGGTGATGTGCTGCTGAAAAGCCAGCACCGGCTGGATGATTTCTTTCTGCACAGCGCGTTTGGTGGCGTGGCCTTTTTCGTTGTGATGTACCTGTTGTTCCAGTCGATCTTTACCTGGTCGGCGCCGGCAATGGATGCGGTGGAGGCGGGGCTTGCCTGGCTGTCGGATCAGGTGGTGCCGCTCTTTGGCTACCAGCTGGCCCGGGACTTCACCGCCGATGCGCTGTTCTCGGGCCTGGGAGCATTTCTGGTGTTTGTGCCCCAGATTTTCGTGCTGACCTTTGTCATTGGGCTGCTCGAGGACTCGGGGTACATGGCCCGGGCCGCGGTGCTCTGTCACCGGCCGCTGCGCTTCTTCGGGCTCACGGGCAAGAGCTTTATTCCCATGCTGTCGGGGGTGGCCTGTGCGATTCCCGGCATTTATGCGGCACGGTCCATCGATTCTCCCCGGCGACGTTTTCTTACCTATCTGGCCATTCCCCTGATGCCATGCTCGGCGCGTCTGCCGGTGTACACCCTGCTGATTGCGGCGTTTATTCCCAGTGGCACGGCGCTGGGCGGGCTCGTGGGCTGGCAGGGCCTGGCCATGTTCCTGGTGTACTTCTTCGGCATGTTCAGCGGACTGATTGTGACCGCGGTGGTCAGTCGCTGGGGCTCCACGCGCGAAGCCGATCTGCCCTTTGTGCTCGAGATGCCGGCTTACCGACTGCCCTCGCTGTCGCCCTTGCTGCGGCGATCGTGGCAACGCTGCCAGCACTTCATTACCAAGGCCGGGGGCATCATTATCTCGGTGACGGTGATCGTCTGGTTGCTTGGGTATTTCCCCAATTACGGCGAGGATCTCGGCGCCTCGTGGCTTGGCCAATTGGGGCGGATCATCGAGCCGGTCTTCGCGCCCATGGGGCTGGACTGGCGCTACGGGGTCGCGATCCTCACGTCGTTTCTGGCGCGGGAAGTATTCGTGGGGACCCTGGGCGTGATGTTTGGCATCGAGGGCGCCGACGAAAATATGGTGCCTCTGGTAGCGCAGATTCAAAGCAGCGATCTTGGCATTGCCTCCGGTGTGGCCCTGCTCGTGTTTTTTGCCATCGCCCTCATGTGCGTCTCGACCTTGGCAATCCTGTCCCGTGAGGCGGGCTCCTATCGGCTGGCTGTGCGCATGTTCCTGGCGTACTGCGCTATGGCCTACGTGGCGGCGCTTCTGGCCTACCATCTGGTGGGACTCTTCGGTGCCTGATTGCGGTTTACAATGTCCCGGCCATTGCTATGATGCGCCGCTTGCGCGCGTCCGTAGTCAGGCGCGGTAATACTGGCGACGACAGGTAGATTGCTCATGGCGAGACGGTGGTGGGTCTCTGCGGCGGTGACAGCTTGCCTGTCGCTGACGTTGGTCCTGTCCTCCTGTCAGTCCCCCGTCGCGCTGCACGTGGCCTACATGCCCTGGGTTGGCTACGAGTCGCTGTCGCTGGCCGACGAAATGGACTGGCTCCCCGACAATGTGATTCTTCATCGTACCAACAGCTCGCTGGCGGCGGTCGACATGCTCCGTGACGGCACCGCGCAGGTCGCGGCCATCACGCTGGACCAGGCACTGCGGGCCCGGCAGGAGCTTGAAAAGCTGAAGGTAGTGCTGGTGATGGATGAGTCCGCCGGTGCCGACATGGTGATCTCGCGACGGGGGTATCCGTCGCTGCAATCGCTCCGGGGCGCGCATCGGTTACCGCGTAGGTGATGTCAGCGAACTCCTGCTCAATAGTATGCTGCGCGAGGCCGGCATGAATGCCGATGATGTTGTTTTGGTGGATCTGCCGGTGGCCGAGCTTGGAAATGCGTGGGCGGCGAAGGCCGTCGATGCGGTGGTGGGCTATCCACCCTATACCGATTCCGTACTTGCCGATGGTGGGCAGGTGATCTACGACAGCCGCTCCATACCCGCGACGATCCTCGATGTGCTGGTGGTCAATGGCGACGCCTTGCTCAATCGTGAAGAAGCGCTGGCCGCGACCATTGCTGCACACTTTCGCGCGCTGGAGTATCTGCGCGTGAATCGAGAGGACGCGGTGTATCGCTATGCGGCCTATCAGAATTCAACGTCGAGCGAGATTCGCGCAGCGTTGGCGGGCGTCCGCCTGCCGGCGCTCGAAGGGGCGCGCGCCTACCTGCAGTCCGGGGGTGCAGTGCAGCGAGCCGCCCAACGTCTGATTGACGAAGGGCTCGTGCCCGGCGAGGGACGGGTGTCCGCGGACTTCGTGGATGCTCGCTACCTGCCGAGTCCATCGCCTTGAAATCGCTGCTTCAACACACAGGTCGAGTGATGCTCGCGCTGTCGTTGTGGGTCAGCGCACAAGCTCTGGGTGATACACACACGCCTAATCTGACGGATGACATCCATGTGGCTGTTCTGGCCTACGATGACCCCAAGGTCGTCGTGGACCAGCTGATGCCCTTCGTCCACGGCACCGAGCGTCTCATGCCCGATGTGGACATGCACCTGCATGTGGTCAGCTTCGATGCCCTGGAGGAGGGCGTGGATCGCAGTCGCTTCGATCTGCTCGTGACCGACCCGTATCACTACCTGCGCCTGCGCGAGTTGAATAGTCTGGCGCGGGCCTTTGCCACCGTGTATCGCCATTCTGATGCCGGACAGGTCTCAAGCCTGGGTGGCACCATCGTTGCGCGTGCGGAGCGGGATGACCTGCAAGACCTGCAGGATCTCCGCGGCAAGACCGTTGCTGTCCCGGATCGGCGCTCCGCGAGCGGTTTCGCTCTACCGTTGGCGGAATTGCGGGACATCGGTGTGGATCGCAGTGACTTGCGTTGGTTTGACGCCGGTAGTGACAACCTGGCCCTGCAGGCCGTACAGGCGGGCGAAGCCGACGTCGCCTTCCTGCGCTCAGGACTGCTCGAATCCCTCGTCCACCGTGGTGAACTCGACGTCACAACGCTCAAGGTACTCAATCGCCAGGAGCTGGCGGATTTTCCCTTTGCGGTGTCGACGAAGCTCGTACCCGAATGGCCGTTGGTCTATATGGGCGGCTCGCGCCCAAAGCTGATGCTGCGGCTACTGGGTATGGCGCTGCATCGTCCGGGTAAATTGGAGATCACGACGCTCGGTGCCCTGGCGGGCATCCTGACGCCTGCGGACTACTCGGCCCTCGAGGATGCCGTACGCGAACTCGCGTTGCCGCCCTTCGATAGTGCTCCGCGAATCTCCCTGGCGGATATCTGGAATGCCCACCGTACGGGCGTTATCGCTGTATCCTGCGCCATTCTCACAATCGCCGCACTGTTGGTTGCTCTGGCCGAGCGCAATCGCCGTCTGCGCGGCGTCTGGCGGGACCTGCGCGGCGCGCACCGGGAACTGGAGCAGGACCGACGGCGCCTGGCTGATCTCAATCGCCACTTCGAGCTCTTTCTCGAGCGCACGACGGATTTTATCTATTTCAAGGATGCCTCCCGACGCTTCATCTTTGCCAGTGCGGCTATGGCCAGGCTCACCGGGAGTGAGAATCGCCGCGATATGGAGGGCAAGACGGACCTCGATGTGTTCCCTCCTGATATCGCGCAGGAGTATTACGAACAGGAGACGGAGCTGTTCGAAACGCGAAAGCCGCTGATCGACCAGCGCCAGCGCTACCAGCGCCCTGATGGCTCCCCCGGGTGGGTGTCTACCTACAAGTGGCCGGTGCTTTCTCCCGAGGGCGACCAGGTACTGGGGCTCTTCGGCATCAGTCGCGATATCACGCTGCTGCACGACCACGAACAGCAACTGGAACAGGCCGCTCACTACGATGCGCTCACGGGCCTGCCCAACCGCAGCCTGCTATTTGATCGCCTGGGTCAGGCAATGGCGGCGGCGGAGCGCCGCAATACCGAGATTGCCCTGGTCTACCTGGATCTGGACCATTTCAAAGAGATCAATGATCGCCTGGGCCACGCCGCGGGCGACGAACTGCTGGCCAGCGTTGCCGAAACCATGCAGGCCCGCCTGCGCCGCTCTGACACGGTGGCGCGCATTGGTGGCGACGAGTTTGTGGCATTGCTCGGGGACCTGAGCTCGCGCAAGGAATGCGTGGTGCTGCTCGATCGGCTGCTGGTGGCGATCGCCAATCCCATCAGCATCGCCGGAGAAACGGTTTCGGTAACGGCCAGCGCGGGCCTGGCGTTCTACCGCGGCGGCATGAACTTCGGTCCCGATCGTCTGTTGCGCGAGGCGGATCAGGCCATGTATCGCGCCAAGGAAGGCGGTCGCAATCGTTACCGGGTACTCGACGAAACCCTGGGCGGGCGCGATGACTTTCTCGAGCGTTTCACGCGCGCCTTCGAGCAGGGGGAGTTCGAAGTGGCTTACCAGCCCGTGGTCGACATGCAAGAGGGCACGGTGCTGGGCGCCGAGGCGCTCCTGCGATGGCGGCAATCCGATGGGCGACTGCTGCTGCCTGATGAGTTTCTGCCCGTGATTCTGGGCCACCCCCTGGCGCTCGAGTTGGAGCGCTGGGTCATGCGCGAAGCCCTGCAGCAGCAGCAGCGCTGGCATGCGGCGGGGCTCGCTGTGGGTGTTCACGTCAACGTCACGGCCTCGGACATCAGCCAGCCCGGTTTTGTCAGTCAGCTACGGGCGTTGCTGCAAGAGGTGGCCGAATCATCGCCGCACGCGCTTACGCTTGAGATTCTCGAGTCCGCCGCTGTCTCTGATGGCCCCGCGGTTAACGACGTCATCGATGGTTGCCGTGAACTGGGCGTGAGCTTTGCCCTGGATGACTTTGGTACCGGCTACAGTTCCCTGGCGCATATCAAGGACCTGCGCGCGGACTGCGTGAAGATCGATAAGCGATTTGTCCAGTCCATGTATGCGAGCTATGACGATTTCTCGCTGCTTGCGGCAATTCTGGCGATGGCCCGCGCCTTCGACCGCGACGTGGTGGCCGAGGGCGTCGAGTCCATCGAGCAGGGGCGTATGCTGTTGCAACTCGGTTGCCGGGTAGGGCAGGGATTCGCGATCGCGCGACCCATGGACGCCGAACACTTCCTGCAGTGGAGCCAGGAGTGGCACCCTCATCCGAGCTGGCTGGGCTTCGAAATCGACGAGTCGACGGTGCTCTCTGATGGGTTCCGTGGTGGGCGAGCCAGCTGGCAGAAGCGCAAAGAGCAGATCACCGGCACGTGAAAAAGCGTCGTACAACGGTTCGGTAGTTGTAGCGGGCTGCGGTGATGGCGGCCGCGGTGTCGCCTTTAATCCAGCATGGCCTTGAGCAATGCCTCGACGGAGCGGGCCAGGGCATGCAGGTCGTAGCCTCCCTCCAGCGATGCCACGATGGGGCAGAACTCCTGCTCCGCGGCCAGGCACACCAGCTCCTGCATGATCCAGCCGTAGTCATTGTCGACCAGATTCAGGCCCGCCATGTCATCGGCGGCGTGCGCGTCAAACCCCGCAGACACCAGTAGCATCTGCGGTTGGTGGGCGCGCAGTCGCGGCAGCCAGAACTCACCGACGGCCGCACGGAACTCGTCGCTGCCCGCACCGGCCGGCAGTGGCACGTTGACCACATTGTCGGCCGTGGGGCCATCGCCGGAGTTGGGATAGAAGGGGTGCTGGAACGTGGAGCAGAACAGCACACGGTCATCGCCGGCGACGATGTGCTCGGTGCCGTTGCCGTGATGCACATCGAAGTCCACGATCGCCACGCGTTGCAGGCCGTGATGCTCCAGCGCATGGCGGGCGCCCACGACAATGTTGTTGTAAAAGCAGAAGCCCATGGCCTGGTCGCGCTCGGCATGATGCCCTGGCGGCCTGACGCCGCAGAATACGCGGCTGGTCTCCTTCGCCATCACCAGGTCCACTCCGAGGCAGACGGCACCTGCCGCGCGACGGGCGGCGCGCAGGGAGTGGGGGCACATCGTGGTATCGGCGTCGACCCACACCGTTCCCTCGGATGGGGAGCGGCGCTGTAGATCGTCCAGATAATCCGGATCGTGAACTTGCGCCAGCAGGGTCTCATCGACCAGCGGCGCATCGTAGTGGCGCAGCGCCATGTCCAGCCCCGATGAGATCAGCCGATCGTTGATCGCCGACAGGCGTTGGGGGCATTCGGGGTGATGGGGACCCATGTCATGGGCCGCGCAGTCAGGGTGTGATATGTATGCTATAGCCAAACGCTGAACTCCCGGCCCGGGCCATTTCTTTTGGTCTCTGACTATCCCGGCCCTGTTACGAGACGTCAACATGCGACCCCATGTGTTACAGAACCTGTTCGAGCCCCGGTCCGTTGCCCTGGTATGCGAGGATCTTAGACCCGGCAGCACCGCGGCGCTGCTCGTGCAACACATGCGCTCGGGCAGCTTCAGCGGAGAATTGCTGGTGGTCAGTACTCGTCCCGCACAAGACAGCGATGTACCGCATTACCCGGATTTTGCCAGCGTTGCCAGGGTGGTAGACCTGACTGTGATGGTGCTGCCAACGGCGCAGGTGCCCGCGCAGCTGCGCGCCTGCGCTGAGCAGGGCTGCCGTGCCGTAATTCTCATACCGGCTGATGGCGGCGAGCGCGAGCAGCGGCGGCCCGGGCTCACCAGCGAAATTCTGGATATTGCCGGTACTTACGATATGGCCCTGCTGGGACCCGACAGTCTTGGCGTGACCCGGCCCCGGGTGGGCCTGAACCTCATGGCGTCGCCCAACCGGGTCCGCTCCGGCTCCGTGGCGCTGCTGGCCCAGTCTGCGGGGTTTGCCAATGCACTGCTGGACTGGGCCGAGTCCAACCAATTTGGCTTTTCTCTGGTCGCAGCGCCGGGTGCCACCCATGGCGTCAATATGGGGGACTTGCTCGATTACCTGTCTGTGGACGGGCAGACCCGCAGTGTGCTGGTCTATCTCGAGAATATAGCGGATTCGCGGACCTTTCTGAGCGGCCTGCGCACCGCTGCGCGCGTCAAGCCGGTACTCGTGTTGCGCTCCGGGCGGTCAGCGGCGGGTGAGCGAGCCGAAACCATGGCGGACCGCGTGTTCGATGCCGCCGTGGCCCGCGCCGGTGCGGTAAGAGTTAACACCGTGCACCAGTTGTTCACCGGCGCCCGCGCCCTGATGGCCGGCACCCGCGTGGGCGGCAATCGTCTGGCCATCGTAACCAATGCGGCGGGACCCGCGCGCATGACCCAGGATCGTGCGGCCCGACGCGGGGTCGCTCTGCCTGATCCGTCGGACCGGAGCGACGCCATCATCAGGGAGCGCGTACCTGGCGCGCGTCGCGTTGGCAGTGCCTTGGATCTGCTGGGCGACGCGGGACCTGAGGCCTATCGCGAAGCCACGGCGACGCTGCTTGCCGACGAGAACTTCGATGCCGTGCTGGCCCTGCTGACGCCGCAGCGTGTGACGGACCCCACTGCCTGCGCCCAGGCCCTGCTCGAGGCGGCCAAAGATGCGCGCAAACCGGTACTGGCCTGCTGGATGGGACAGGATCGTGTCGCCGAGGCGCGTGCTCTTCTGGCCGGCGCCAACGTGCTCCAGTTTACGAGTCCGGAGCGATGCCTCGATGCGTTCTCGTACCTCGCCGCCTACGAGCGACATCAGGCGGTGTTGCTGCAGGTGCCTGCCCCCCAGAGCGCTCATACACCGCCCGACCTCGAGGGCGCGCGGCTCATGATCGAAGAGGCGTTAAGTCAACGTCGCCATCGGCTCACAACCTCTGAAGCCAAAGCTCTGCTGGCGGCGTTTCACCTGCCCGTACAGCACAGCCTGAACGTCAGTTCTCCCGGCGATGCCCTGGTGGCCGCCGAAACCCTGGGACTGCCCGTGACACTGCATATCAACAGTGCCGAAGAAGTGCCCGATGACGTGGTGTTGCCTTCGCGCAAGGTGCACGACGCGCCCTCAGTACGCAGTGCCTACCGCGATATTCTGGACGAGATGCAGCAGTGTTTTCCCCAGGCGACCGAAAGCCGCGTCGGTGTGCAGCGCTTGCGGGACCGCACAGGTGCGCGAGAACTGCAGGTGGCCATCGACTACGACGAGGATTTTGGCCCGGTGATCCAGCTGGCACCGTTGTATGGCAGTGGCTCCAGTCGTCCAGCGGTGAGCCTGCCGCCACTGAACATGTTCCTGGCGCGGGATCTTATGGACCGGGCGCTGCAGGAGACGCCAACGCTGGTACAGGGCCACAAGCAGCAGGAGCGACTGCTTGATCTGCTGATGCGCATCTCTGAAATCTGCTGCGAACTGCCCGAGGTGCGTCGCCTGCTGCTGCGTCCCGTGGTGCTGACCGAGCACGAGTTGAGCGTGGACGATGTGCGCATCAGCATCGCACCGCCGGTCACCTCCACGCGACGCTATGGCCACATGGCCATTCATCCCTATCCCCAGACAATGTCGCGGCGGTGGCAGCTGCCCGATGGCCGCGACGTAACGATCAGACCCATCCGACCCGAAGACGCGGCCATGGAGCAGGCTTTTGTTGATGGCCTGTCGCCCGAGAGTCGCTACAACCGCTTCATGTATCGTTTCGACAAGCTGACGCCGAAGATGCTCGCGCGCTTTACGCAGATTGACTATGACCGTGAGATGGCGCTGGCGGTGGTGCTAAACGATCGCGAGGAAGAATCACGCATTGTGGCCGTGGCGCGGTACGTGGCGAATCCCGACGGTCAGTCCTGCGAGTTTGCCCTGACCGTGGCGGACGATATGCAGCGCATGGGGCTCGGGCGCCAGATGATGCAGAGCCTGATGAACGCAGCGCGGGACCGGGGCCTGGACATCATGGAGGGCGAGGTACTTGCCAGCAATCGCAAGATGCTGCGCCTGTGTGATGGTCTGGGTTTTCGCCTTACGCGCCATGCCGATGACGGCGAAGTCGTAAGCGTGCGTCGGCACCTCTGACCCTTGCGCTCAGGTGTGGGGCGGAGCTGCATCGCGAGCAAGCAGTTGGCGAACCCGGGCCTCAAGATCGAGTACATGGGGGTCGTGGTCGCCCAGTTCGCGCAGTGCCTGGGCCAGTAGCAGCAGGTAATCCGCGTTGGGACCACTGGGGCCCTGGCTAGCGGTGATCTGTGCGGCGATAGCGTCAGCATCGTCGTCACCCAGAAAGGCGGGGTTATCGGCCGCCGCGATGTAAAACGTACCGGAGACCGTCTCTTCCCGGTGATCCAGATACAGGCGGGTGCGGTGCCGCTCGTAGCCGTTTTTCTCGCGGTGATCCAGGTGTGTAAAAACCTCGTGCTGTACGCGATAGGCAATGCCACGACACAGGGAGCCCGGTGAACGCACCAGCGTCACCACACGGCCGGGTGCCTCGGGCGTGCCGCGGTGATCGTGGGATCCCTGCCAGAACCGTCGCTCCCAGTCCCGCAAGGTGGCGACCTCCCGTTCTTCGAAGGGAAAATCCACCTTGTAGATCAGGGATCCGTAACCAAATATCCAGTGCAGCGAGTCGCTCATGGGTGCCTACTGTGAAACTGCGGTGCAGTGTACCCAAGCGTATAACCAAGCGCAGGAAAAAAGCCCCGGCTGCGCTATCATGCACGGCCGTATTGGCACGGGATCGACCGTCCCACGAACGACAGGCGTCCGTGCTACGAGTCAGTTTAACGGAGAGAACAATAATGGATTTTGACACCCTTCCCGAATTCCTCGATCACTGGGCAGATACCCGCGGCGACAAAATCTGGTTGCGAGACCTGCGCGAAGAGGGCAGCGAGGACTTCAGCTGGGCCGAAGCCCGACGCCAGATCAATGCGGTAGCGGCGGCGCTGGAAGCGCGCTTCGGTCATGACGAGAAGATGATCATTCTGTCGCGCAACCGGCCTCACTGGTTTATGGCGGACCTGGCTACGATCCGTTCCGGGAATGTCACGGTCAGCATGTTCACAACGCTGCCGCCCAGCACGGCGCAGTACATTGCCGAGTTCACCGATGCGAAGGTGATTTTCGTGGGCGAGAGTCCGAATTGGGAGGCGGTGCGTTCGGTGTTGCCATCAGATATCACGGTTGTGGCACTGCCGGGCGTCAGCATCGACGGCGATCACATCACCTGGGAGCAACTCCTTGAAGAGGGCGAAGGGCGCGAGATCGGTCACGTTTGCAAGGGCGACGAGGTGGTCTCGCTGGTGTTTACGTCGGGAACGACGGGCATGCCCAAGGGGGTGATCCAGACCCACGACAGCAACGTGGTGCCGATACGCCGGTTCATCAAGGCCTTCGGCCTGCGTGATCAGCCCCGGTATTTCTCTTATCTGCCACTCTCGCATATTGCCGAGCGCCAGATCGTGGAGTTTTCATCGCTGTTCTGCTGCGGTGAGGTCAACTTCAACGAATCCCTCGAGACGATTCTGCGCGACCTGCAGCGCACGCGTCCTCACATGTTCTTTGGGCCGCCGCGTATCTGGGAGCAGTTCCAGCAGGCAGTGGTAGGCAAGTTTGGCGGCCAGGAGGCGCTGGAAGCGGCTCTTGAGCAGGACGCCGAGGGCATCGGCAAGCTGGTGCTCGACACCATGGGCCTCGGAGAGGTTGAGTATTGCCTGACGGCCGCGGCGCCGACGCCACCGCCGCTGATTCACTGGTGGCAGTCCCTGGGCCTGACCCTGATGGAGGGCTTTGGCCAGACCGAAGCCATGGGTCTGATCGTCAGTGGCACCGACTCCCGACGCATTGGCTCCATCGGCAAGCCGATCGGCGAAGTGGAGTACAAGATTACCGACGAAGGTGAACTGGCGGTGAAAGCCAACGGCTGCACACCCGGGTATTACAAAGAGCCCGACAAGACCGCAGAGCTTATCCGCGACGGCTGGCTGCACACCGGAGACAAGGCCCGCGTCGACGAGGACGGATTTCTCTATATCACCGGCCGCGTGAAAGATTATTTCAAGACCATCCAGGGCAAGTTCGTGGCGCCGCCACCGATCGAAGGCATGTTCGCCGAGAATGCCCTTGTCGAGCAGCAGTGCCTCATGGGGCGCGGTTTCTCCAAAACCGTCATGGTTGCCGTGCTCACCGAGGGGGCGCGCAGCGTTGACCGGGCCTCGGTGGAGGCGAGCGTTCGCGAGAGCATCGCCGAGATAAATGACAAGGTCGAGAAGCACGCGCGCATTGGCGCCGTGATTCTCAGCGAGGAGCCCTGGAGCATCGAGAACGAAATCCTGACACCGACGATGAAAATCAAACGCGACAAGATCGATGAACGTTTCGGTGAAGTGGGCGAGCGCCTGGCCCGTGAGTCCGCCGAGCAGGGGCAGGTGCTGCTGCACTGGGCCTGAGCGATGAGCGACGTGGCAGCGCAGGTGTGGGTCGATGCCGATGCCTGCCCCGTGCCCATCAAGGAAATCCTCTATCGGGCGGCGAAGCGTGCTTCCTGTCCGATCACCTTTCTTGCCAATCACGGTATGAGCGTACCGCCGTCACCGTTCCTGAGTTTTGTACAGGTGCCCTCGGGTCTTGATGTCGCAGACAACGAGATCCTGCGGCGCCTCAATCCGGGAGATCTGGTGGTTACGCAGGACATCCCCCTGGCCGCCGAGGTGGTAGAGGCGGGAGCGCAGGCGGTGAGTCCGCGGGGTATGCCCTTTACCACCGAAACCGTGCGCTCGCGCCTGGCGGTGCGCAATCTGATGACGGAGTTGCGCGACAGTGGCGTGCGCACGGGTGGGCCTCCACCGCTGGACAATCAGGACAAGCAGCGTTTCGCCAATGCCCTGGACCGCTGGCTGGCGCGTCGCAAGTCGTAGGCTAACGACCGTACCGCGGGGCGCCGGCGCTGCGCCTGGCTCAGGCGAGGAATTCGCCGCGGGTGGCCGGGTTTTCCTTGAAGACACCGCCCAGCGCGGTGGTACGCGTGGATGAATTGCTGTCCATCACGCCCCGGGACTTCACGCAGTAATGCACGGCGTTGATGGTGACCGCCACGTCGTCGGTTTCGAGCAGCGTCTGCAGCGCCACGAGAATCTGTTGCGTGAGGCGTTCCTGCACCTGGGGGCGCTGGGCGAAGAAGCGCACGATGCGATTGATCTTTGACAGGCCGATGATGCGCTCACCCGGGATATAGGCGACGCGCGCCGTGCCGTCGATGGTGACAAAATGGTGTTCACACGTGCTCACGAGGTCGATGTCATCCACACGCACCATTTCTTCGACCTGCATTTTGTTCTCGATCAC
>JAUIMF010000149.1 GCA_030433415.1 Gammaproteobacteria bacterium
CTGAGCCACCGCCCTACCTGATCCCCCACAACCCCGCGCCCGTGACCGTCATTCACGAAGACGCGCATCTGCTGCTCATACACAAACCGGACCTGCTGCTGTCGGTGCCCGGACGCCATCCGGCGAATCGCGACTGCATGATTACGCGGCTACAACAGCGCTATCCCGACGCCCTGGTCGTGCATCGCCTGGATCTGGATACGTCGGGGATCATGGTGGTTGCCCGGGGCAAGCAGGCCCAGGCGGATCTATCACGGCTGTTTCAGGAGCGGCAGGTACACAAGCGTTATGTTGCGTGGGTGCACGGGGTGGTCACACGGGATCAGGGCAGCATCGACCTGCCCATCGCGCGGGACTGGCCCAACCGTCCGCGCCAAAAGATTTGCACCGCAAGCGGCCGCCACGCCCTGACTCACTACCGCGTGCTGCAGCGCCGCGACAACGCCACGTACCTTGAGCTTGAACCAGTGACCGGCCGTTCCCACCAGCTGCGCATTCACTGCCGCGAACTCGGCCATCCGATCCTCGGCTGTGATCTGTACGCACCCCCTGCGGTGCTGGGCGCGGCGCCGCGCCTGCTGTTGCACGCCTCGCGTGTCGCCCTGCCCCACCCCCATACCGGTCGCGAGATCGTGGGACACTGCGCGCCGCGTTTTCCCGCGCCCTGGCGGGCCTAGGCGGCAAGCCTCAGAGGTAACTGCACCAGTCGCTCCAGCTGCCCCCGTACAGCAACACATCGTCACGACCCAGCAGCGACAGCGACAGCAGATTCACGCAGGCCGAGACCCCGGAGCCGCAATAGGTGACGACCAGCGGTGCATCGACGAGATCGCCCCAGAGGGCGCGTAGTTGCTCCGTGTCGCGAAAGCGTCCGTGATCATCTACAAACGCCTGCCAGGGCCGGTTTTCTGCACCGGGAATATGTCCTGCCACGGGGTCGATGGGTTCCATCTCACCGCGGTAGCGCGCCGCTTCCCGGGCATCCACCAACCGTGCGCCGTCGGCCTGGTATTGCGCCAGGTCCTCACGGTCGACGCAGCCGGGCCAGTGATCCGGTACTTCGGGGGCGGCAACAGGCTCGGGATCGCCCGTTGTGGTTGCCGGCACGCCCCCAGCGGCGAGCCAGGCTCGATAGCCGCCATCGATGAAGGACGGCGGTCGGTAGCCCAGGGCACGCAGCATCCACCAGCAGCGGGCCGCAAAGGCATAGTTCGCATCGTCATAGAGCAACACGTTGGATTCTCGATCGATGCCGAAGCCCGCAAGACAGGCGGCAAACTGCGCGGGCTCGGGCAGAGGATGGCGCCCTCCGTGCTTCGCCACCGGCGCAGACAGATGGCGATTGAGGTCCAGGTGCAACGCGCCGGGTACATGCCCTGCCGCATGGGCCGCCCGCCCGGCCGACTCATCGGCCAGCGAAAAGCGACAGTCCAGAATGACGCCATCGAAATCGGCAACGGCCTCTGGTGCCAGAAACCTGCTCATGAATTAATCCCCCAGACTGTTCCCCACGTAGATTTGTCAGTCGCCCCACATGGGAGCGGACCGACCGTTGCACTATACTGCCCGGGTGTCGCCGGGGACTACTGCCCGGACGCCCCTGGGGACCATTGCGGAGAGCTACAACCTTGGTCAGCAGCAGCCGGCAAGAGCGATCCCTGGTGATCGTCGCCAAACCCAATCACTCCTCGACGTGGCGGAACAATCAGCTGGTCCTGCTGATGATCGCCATACCCTCGCTCGGCGCGGCGCTAGGGTTTTCGCTGCTCGGTGCCTGGCCCATCCTGCCCTTTGCCGGTGCGGAGCTCGCGGCCCTGGGAGGCGCGCTGTACTACGTCAACTGGAAACTCGAGTATCGCCATGTGATCACCCTGGATGCGGACCAGGTACTCATCGACAAGGGCCACTACGCGCCGCGGCGGCGCTACCGCATCGACCGGGATCAGGCAGCGCTGGCCGTCACGCCGGAACGTCACCCCTGGGAGGGACCGTGCCTGACCGTTCACGGCCGCCAGGACCGGGTTGTAGTCGGTGACTTTCTCAATCGCGACGATGCACTCTCGCTGCTGGCGCTGTTGCGCAAGGAACTGCTGGTTCGCACCCACAGCCCCGTGAGTCAACGCCGGGTCTAGCCGGCGAGCACCGCGCTTGCCTCTGCTACAATCGCGCGCTCATCGTGGCGGGCAGCACCCCGCCGAACCAACGCTTGCTTCGACGGTAACCTGATCATGACCCAGTCCCGCAGCACCGTGGGCTTCGTCAGCCTTGGCTGTCCCAAGGCCCTCGTTGACTCCGAACGCATTCTGTCGCAGCTCAAGCTCGACGGTTACGACATCGTCGGCAGCTACACCGACGCGGAACTGGTCGTGGTCAATACCTGCGGCTTCATCGACAGCGCCAAAGAAGAATCCCTGCAGGCCATTGGTGAAGCCATGGCAGAAAACGGGCGAGTCATCGTCACCGGATGCATGGGCAAGGGCGCCGACGCCGAGCGCATTCGCGAGGCGCACCCCAAGGTGCTGTCGGTAACAGGACCCGCCGCCTACGAAGAAGTCGTGTCGGCGGTGCGCGAGTACGTGCCCGCCCCACCGCCGCGCGATGCCTTTACGGACCTCATTCCCGCTACCGGTGTGCGCCTCACGCCCCGCCACTACGCCTATCTGAAGATTTCGGAGGGCTGCAACCACCGCTGCAGCTTCTGCATCATTCCCGCCATGCGCGGCGATCTGGTCAGCCGCCCCATCGGCGAGGTGATGGACGAGGCCGAGGGCCTCGTGCGCAGCGGCGTACGCGAGCTGCTGGTGATATCCCAGGACACCAGCGCCTACGGTATTGATGTGAAGTACCGCACCGGTTTCTGGCAGGGACGGCCGATTTCGACACGCATGCAGGCACTGTGCGAAGCCCTGGGTGAACTCGGAGTCTGGGTTCGACTGCATTACGTCTACCCCTACCCTCACGTCGACAAGCTCATTCCGCTGATGACCGAGGGACGCATCCTGCCCTACCTCGACATACCGTTCCAGCACGCCTCCACTGA